>JBARHV010000234.1:0-7988 GCA_049799415.1 Silvibacterium sp. | reverse complement strand
CGCCACCTCTGAGGCCACCAACCACCAGAAATGCGGAAACTGAGGCTGATGCTCAAGCGCCCGCGCCACGCCGGTGATGATTCTGGCGGCGACAATGCCGATGAGCAACCCGAGCAGCGGGACGATGACCCGGAGGATGAGACCCCAGGTGACCACTGAGCGCCCCGACTCCCACATGATGCGCAGCACCGCCGGCACGTTACGCAGTGCGCGAATGCGGTCGGCCCAGGCTTTGTGGGATCCAGTTTTAGAGTTTTCACTCATGTGGCAGGTTTAATCTGTGTTGGATGGCCAGCAGTCGAGTATAGTTGTGCCGCTAAGGCGTTATGCGCCTCGGCGCTGAGCGCGCATAACGCGTGTGATGCTACTTCAGGATGGCATTATAGCCATCATTGAGCAGCTTGGTGCGCATGACTTTTGCTTCGTCCCGCGTTGCGAATGGCCCGATCTGGACGTGGAGCAAATTGTCGGCGGCTTCACTGTTCACAGAAGCGCTGTAGCCAAGCTTTTGAAGGGATGTGACCAGCACATCCGCGTCCTGTCGACGCGATACGGCCGCGATCTGCACCATAATTGCTGCCGGGATTGCTGCCGGGGCTGCGGCCGGGGGGTTGGCCGATGCCGGAATCGGATATGTTGCCGCGGCGGTTTTCGCGGGAGAAGAAGGGTTGTAGGAGGCTGGCGTGGCCTGGGGCGGATTGGGAGTATTGGAGTACGTCACAGCATTTGCTGTTTCGGGTGCTTGCGGAGGCATGGAAGCGGCGGCTGTCGGCTTTGGCTGTGACACGGGTGCTGCTTCAGCACTGGACGCGGCTGGTTCTTCGATCACTGTCTTGACGGCTGCCGGGGATGCAGTTTCGGTGACCTCGGGGGCGGGTTGGGTCGAGGCTGCCGACTTGCTGGTGTTGCCTTTGCCCAACGAATAGCCGAAGCCGAAGAAGACTCCGCAAATGAGCACGAGCCCGAAGAAAATGCCCAGGATGGAGCGCATCCCGAGGGTAATTTCTGTGTCGGAGCGTTCGAGATCTTCGGATTCGTCGTAGCTTCTCATTCTGATTTCTTGGACGGCTCAATGGGCGCGGGAGAATTAACAGGTGCGACAAACTTGCCGAGGAGGGAGATCAGCTCTACGGGCAACGGGAAGACGACGGTGGTGTTTTTCTCAGTGCCGATATCGGTGAGGGTCTGCAAATAGCGCAGTTGCATGGTGAGCGGCTGCTGCGCCAGGAGATTTGCGGCTTCCACAAGGCGCTGTGCGGCGGCAAACTCGCCTTCGGCGTTGATGATTTTGGACCGCTTTTCACGCTCAGCCTCGGCCTGTTTGGCCATGGCGCGCAGCATGGACTCAGGCAGATCAACCTGCTTTACTTCCACGCTGACGACCTTTACGCCCCACGGTTCGGTGCGCTGGTCGATGATGCTCTGGATGCGCTGGTTTAATGCGTCTCGATGAGAGAGCAGGCCGTCGAGTTCGACCTCGCCCAGCACGGAACGTAACGTTGTCTGGGCGAACTGCGAGGTCTGGTAGACGTAGTTGGCCACTTCGATAACGGCGCGCGCGGGATCAAGCACGCGCAGGGTGATGACGGCGTTTACTTTGATTGTGACGTTGTCGCGGGTAATGACATCCTGCGGTGGAACCTCCAGTACTTCCTGCCGCAGAGTGATGCGCACGATCTGATCGATGGGGCGGAAAACGAGGATGATTCCGGGGCCTTTCGGCTGGGGCAGGGCACGGCCCAGGCGGAAGATAACGCCACGCTCATATTCACGCAGAATCTTTATGGAATTAAGCAGATAGAGAACAATGGCGGCAATAACGATCAGAAACGGGATACTTGTCATGCAGGTCCACCCGCATGCGATTGTATCGCACTGGCGATGCGCGGGCTGGGGTTAATCGGAGAAGGTGTGCGGTGCGGGAACCCGCTCTACTAATAGAGTGAGGCCGTTCACGGAGCATACGCGCACGGAATCGCCGGAGTTGATGGGGGCGTTTGATTCCGCCTGCCAGAGCTCGCCGTGCACGAGGATCTGGCCGCGGGGCGCGAGCGGCTGCTGGGCGAGCCCGATTGCTCCGACGAGCGCCTGAGGGCCGGTCATAACCTTGTTCTCTCTCGCGCGGATGGCGATGCGAGCCAGAAAAGCCGTGATCAGCCCGAATGCGATACCGCAGGCGATTGCTGTGGCGACGTGCACACGCAATTCGGGAATGGGACCCTCGACCAGAGTGAGGGTTCCGAAGATGAGGGCAATGACTCCAGCGCTGGCAAGAATGCCGTGACTGGGGAATTTGGCCTCAAGCACGAGAAGAACGAAGGCTGCGAGAAGGAGCATGACAGCGACATAGTTGACGGGCAGGAGGTTGAGCGCAAAGAGCGCCGTCAGCAGCAGAAGCGTTCCCAGCGCGCCGGGAATAATGGTTCCGGGCGAGTTGAATTCGAGGTAGATAAGCAGGCCGCCTATAACCAGAATCAGGACGGCGAGGTTCGGGTCCATCATGCGGTCGAGGATTTTTTCGCGCAGTGTAGGCTCGACCGGCATCAACGATGCACCGCGTGTGTGCAGGGTTACCTTGCTACCGTCGAAGCGGGTTATCGTGCGCCCGTCGAGTGAATCGAGCAGCGCGCGGTCATTCTGTGCGATCAGGTCGATGAGATGGAGCTGCAGGGCTTCCTGCTCGGTGTAGGACTTCGAGTTCAATACGGCTTCCTGCGCGGCGTCCACATTGCGATTGCGCCGTGAGACGAAGGAGCGCAGAAACGCGGTTGTGTCGTTCTCGAGCTTCTGCTTCATGATGGGGCCGAGGTTGGCGCCTTCGATGACCGGATGCGAGGCGCCGGCGTTGGTTCCTGGAGCCATTGCCGCTATGTCGGATGCTTCAAGCAGGAAGAAGCCGGCAGAACCGGCGCGGCTGCCGGATGGCGCGACAAAGACGATGACCGGAACCGGAGAGGCGAGCATTTTGCTGACCATGGAGCGCGTGGTATCAAGCAGGCCTCCGGGGGTGTTCAGGTCAATGAGAAGCGCGTTCGCGTGACTCTGCGCCGCTTGCGTAAGGCCTCGATCGAGGTACTGTTCGCTGATGGGCTGAATCGTGTCATCGAGATGGAGCACGACGACTTGCGGAACGCTGGGTCCATTTTGAGCGAAAGCCATGGCAGCCATCAGCAAAAAACACAGCGCGGCGATGTGTTTCCGTTTCATGGAACCTGTTGTCCTTGGGCTTCGACTGCCTGCTTCATGCTGAGCGCGTTGGCGTTGGCCGGTTCAATACGGAGAGCTGAACTTACGTCGGCGGCTGCGGCTGGGAGCTGGTGTGACTCCAAGTCTAGTCTCGCGAGCACGAGATAGGCTGGAACATTCGGCGCGAGGCTGATCGATTGCTGCGCCTCCGCGCGGGCGGCGGTTCGATCTTCACTGTGCTCCCGCACCTGGGCCAGACCAGCGTGGGCCAGCGCGGAGGACGAATCTGCCTGGAGCGCGGTCTGGTACTCGCGCTCAGCCTCGAGGATGAGGCCGCGATTCAGGAACTGGTCTCCATCGCTCACGAGCTTTGCCGCCTGCTCCTTTGCTGGAAGCGCGGCGAGGCGCACGGCTTGAATCTGCTCCATCTCAAAAGCGGCCTGGCGAAACTCCGTTTCGTTGTAGCTCCGCTTGATGCGCTCCAGGGGGAGGGCATCGTCCGGAGCGGCGGCCCCATTATCAGGATTTGACTGAACGGTATTTGACTGAACGGCGGATGGATCTTTCAAGGCTGTAGCGAAGGCCTGGGCATCGGTGTCCTGCGGGTGCAGCTTCAGGGTTGCGTCTATCTCGCGCGTGGCGCCGGGAATGTCATTTCGCTTTCGCAGGGCAATGGCGAGGTTGAAGTGATAATCAGCGTCACTAGGATCTGAGGCGATGGCTTGTTGAAAAAACGGCGCGCCATCGTGACCTCTGCGGCTGGCGGCCACACCCTCATTGTTCACCACTTCGGGCAGCGGAAGTTGCGTTGCGACAAAGGCGAACGCATCTTCGGCCTTGAGGTAATTGGCGGTGTAGAAAAACGCGAGGCCGCGATAGAAATCGGCCTCGAGCGCATCGGGGTCGTTGCGGGGCATTTGTCCAAATGTGGTGGCAGCCTCTTCGTAATTCTGATCGGCAAAGTAGGCGCGGCCTAACTCCTGCAGCGCCGGAGAGAAGCTGGGGCTGAGCCTGATCGCTTCCCGGAGGTGAACGATCCGGTCGGAAGGCGCTTCAGCGATCGTGCCGCGAATGTAGTTCTCGAACGCATCCGGACGCAGCGGCGTATCTGCCGCAAGGAAGGTCTGCTTGGCGACGGAGTAGGCTGGGTCGAGTTTTCTGGCGACATCCCACGCGAGACTATTCAGCGTGTCGAGCAGATTCTTGAGATCGGATTGCTCCTGAATCGGGGCGCTCATTGATAGCTGATGCAGATCGAGAATTTGCGCGGTCGCCGCGAGCTGGCTTCCCGTCTCTGTGTATGAGCCGATGATCACAAAGTCGGCGTCGAGCATCTGCGCAATACGAATGGTGGTGGCGCGCGAGGGCTGAAAATTTATGGGCAGCCCGAGCCGATCCAAAGCATAGAGCCGGTCATCGCGGCTGATGGTTAAAAAGCCAGCGGCATCGAGCCTGCGATTAAAGATGTCGGCTGCGCCTTTGCCAATCCAGTCGAGATTCGGCTGCCCGGTATGGTTCTCAAAAGGCAGCACCAGCAGGAGACGGCCGTGAGCCGGAGCTTCTGCCGCCGGAGAGGTTGAGGCTGGCTGCGCCTGTGCCGTTCCCGCGGAAAAAACAAGGAGGGCCGGAAGAAAAACCGGGAGGAGCCATCGAAATCGAAACATCTGCCACACCCAATGGATTATAGTTCGCGCATCTTTGCGCTACGCATTTCAGGGCAACAGCAGGTGTGCGTCCTGCGGGCGGTTGAATTCGAGCACGGCTGCCCATTGGCCATGGCGTTGTTCCTGCCAGACCACCTGGCCATCGAGCAGACGCGCAATCACGGCGGGGGGAAGATCGTAGTGGAAGCCGAAGAAGCGCGTGTCCATCCTTCGGTTAAGCCTGCCTAAGTTCAGGCTCCGCGTTGGCGCATATTTGGTCGAGAAGATCAGGCCCACAGTGTAGTTTTCGCCGGGTTGGGCGGCGCGCTGGATTTGTCCGTACGAAAAATTGTCGATGGCGGTCACGTCGACGGGATGGATGACGTAGCCGAGCTCGGGCTTGGTCAGTTCGTCGGATGCTGGCCACGCGGTGAGCACGGTTTCATGCGGATAGCGGGTGATGATCTGAGCGATGGCATCTTGCTGCAGGTGGATCATATCGGCGTAGGCGAGGTTGTCTTCGGGCGCAAAGCGGTAGGGCGGATTGACGAACAGCGCAGCTACGAAGGCAACGGCAGAGAAGGCGATAAGCCACGGCCAACGTTTGAGGCGCGCGCGAAAGGTGAGGACGCAGAACAGAATCACCAACGGGTAGAGCGGCAGAAGATAGCGCGTGAGCAGTGCGCCTCCGATGACGGAAAAGAAGGCGAGGTTGGCGAGGAGGATGACGAGGAATGCGGTGCGGACTTCGCTGGCGATGGGCTTGCGGATGGTGCCGTCTGCTTCTGTTTCGGGGATGGGGTCGAGCAGGAGGCACGCCAGGGCAAGCAGCACGGGCACGAAGAGATTCATGTGCAGCGTGAGCTGATTGGTGCGGTGCCAGAGCGCAACCAGGATGCGCAGGGGCGAGAGCGTTGCGGTTGCGTTGTAGCGAAGGTATTCCGGATTGCCGAAGAGGAATCCGGTGCGGTGATGGTACCAGGCGTACCAGAGGGCGAGGGGCAGTACTGTGATGGTCAAGAGAGCGGCTGTGCGCGCTGGTTTCAAGGCTCGTGTGCGGAGCGCATGCCATAGCTGCCATGCGGCGAGGGCGAAGGGGGTGATGATGGCGGTTTCTTTGGAAAGCGCGGCGAGGGAAAAGCAGAGGACGGCCGGCCAGAGGCGCGAGCCATCGAGAAAAAATGCCAGTGCCCAGAGCGTGGCGGCCGCAGCAAAGAGATCGGCATGGGCCAGCGAGCTTTGCGCGAAGAAGACGGGATAGATCGCAGTGAGCAGGAGCGTAGCGAATGCGACGGTACGGCGGTGGGAGACAATCAGCGCGATTCGCCAGACAGCGGTGAGCGCGAGCGCGGCGATGACGCACATGGCCGTGCGCGTGACGAACGGGGAAAAGCTGAAGACTTTCCAACAGGCGGCGAGATAGATCGAGGGCAGCGGTGGATGCGCGTTGGACAGCGTGGAGAAGGGAATGAGCGAGCCGGTGCGGAAGAAATCGAAGGCCGCGGGGATGTAGTAGCCGGCCTCGTCCCAATAGTAGGGGAGACGCAGCAGGGGCCAATGCGCGAGAAAAACGGCGACGAAGGTGATGGGGAAGATCGCCCAGGATGGAGAGCGGTTCCAGAAGGATGACGATTGAGGCTGGTGCGATTGAGACACGCGTCAGTGTACCAATATGCTTGCGCGAGCCATGCGCTAGTGAACAGGGCCGGTGGGGATTGGCATCGGAGGGCCCTGCGGCTCAAGCGCGATGATGCCGAAGGCCTGCTCATACTGGGCGAGATTCTGGCCGAGCATATTCCAAAGCGCCTTGGCCTGCTGCGGACTGAGATAGACGCCGTGATTATTCTCGACGGTGACGTGGTCGGGCGACTCCTGATGCGCAACGCCGAAGTTGAGGAAGAAATCCCAGACGCTTACACGGATTTGCACGCTGTTGGCGTAGGTTTCGCGGTAGTCCGCGGATTTGCTGAGCTGGATTTGAGGCTGGGAATGAGTGCTGTTCATGGTGCCTTCAGGGTATAGCAAAATTGAGAAGGAAGGTTGGTGCGAAAGGGGGGATTTGAACCCCCAAGGGTTGCCCCGCCAGATCCTAAGTCTGGTGCGTCTGCCAATTTCGCCACTTTCGCGCCGCAAGAATATTGTACTTGGTCTATGAAATGCGATTGAGGGGATGAGCCTCGGTGTTGAAGACGGTCTTTGTCAGGTCGACTCTGTCAGGGTTGCCCAGAAGCAGGTAGAGGTACTTGAGAGTTTCGGCGAAGAAGAAGCTCTCCATGTCGTCGCGCTGGGTCATGGTTTGAACACTGCTGAGGGCAGCGAAGGCGGCGGGTGTGCGGCAGTACTTCACGATGCTGTTGAAGTAGGTCATGCCCATGCGGCGGTACTTGGGATCGCGGGTGTAGTAGTAGAGGTAGTAGGCAGACTCGATGATCTCGGGGCGGAGTTCGTAGCCGGGGCTGACGATCTTCATGGTGTCGTAGTTCATGACTTCCGGCTCGATGCCGAAGGTGGTCCACATTTTGTAGCAGGAGTCTTCGAGGCGGGCGGCGCGGTCGAGATCGCCAGAGAGCGCGAGGGTTCCGGGGAAGAAGGCGGCCAGCGCGCCGAAGTCGGTACCCACGCGGGCTCCGGTGTTCATGTCTGACTCTCCGTACCAGAAGCCGGTGGGCGCATTGTCGGCGTCGTACTTGTTGATGACGTCGATGCTGGTCTGCCACATGCGCTCGCAGTCCTTGTCGCCGAAGAGCTTCCAGGCCTTGAGCAGGTACTCGTAATAGGAGTCGCTGCCACCGTTTACGCTGCTGACGGTGCCGGTCCATGCTCCGGTTTGCACGTTGATCTCTGATCCGAAGAGGCCGATAGCGGAGCGGCGGTCATAGAGCGCGACGACGGCGCGCTTGGCCTTTGCGTAGTAGATGGGCTTGTGGGTGAGTTTGCTGAGGGTTCCAAATTCAAGCAGCGCAGTGCCTATCTCGGCCGGATTTGTATCGACGCCGCGGACGGCCCCGGTTTTCAGGTTGACTTCTACGTAGGGCATTCCGGTTGGCGAGTTGAAGACGGGCATGAGGCGCTGGCCGAGGTCGTCGGCGAGCGCGAGCAGGCGCTTGTCTCCGGTGAGTTGATAACTGCTGAGCAAGCCGCCCATGAGGCGGATGGTGA
>JBARHV010000233.1:0-1536 GCA_049799415.1 Silvibacterium sp. | reverse complement strand
GCCCTACACCCGCGATGAACAGACCATTCGTATTGCTGGTGCTGCTGGCGAGCGGCGTTCCATCCGTCCAACTGATCGGCCGCAGGTCGTTGCCGTAGCTCTGCGCACCCCCGCTTCCCACCAGCGTGTAGGTGCTCAGTTGCGCCGTCACCCCGGCCTTTCGGTTCAGGGGTCCGTCGCCCCAATGTTCCCAGTCCAACGCGCCTTCCGCCGTCAGATTTACTAATGTCGCAGAACTGGTCCCGGAACCGCTCAAGTTCCCGCTAGTAACCCCAGACGTGTTTGTCAGACTGAAACTCGCCGTCCCTGTTACACCGGACGCGCTGGCCGTCACCGAATAGCTTCCCGTTGTGCCGTTGGCTGTAAACGTGGGAGCCGTCGCAACCCCGTTGCTGCCGGTGCTTACGCTGGCCGTGGTCGCTCCGCCCGCGAATGTTCCGCTCGCTCCGCTCCCTGGCGCGGTGAACGTCACCATGACGCCGCTCACCGGATTGCCGCCGCTGTCGGTCACCTTTGCCTGCAGAGCGGTCGCAAAAGCGGTGTTCACTGCCGTGCTCTGCGGATTTCCGCCCGAGGCCGCGATGTTCGCCGCTGTTCCGGTCGTGTTCGTCAGACTGAAACTCGCCGTCCCCGTTACGCCGGACGCGCTGGCCGTCACCGAATAGCTTCCTGTCGTGCCGTTGGCGGTAAACGTCGGAGCCGTCGCAACCCCAGTGCTGCCGCTGCTTACGCTGGCGGTGGTCGCTCCGCCCGCGAATGTCCCGCTCGCTCCACTCGCCGGCGCTATGAACGTCACCATCACCCCGCTCACCGGATTCCCGCCGCTATCGGTCACTTTCGCCTGCAGCGCGGTCGCAAACGATGTATTCACTGCCGTGCTTTGCGAATTGCCCCCTGACGCCGCGATGTTCGCCGCCGTTCCGGTCGTATTTGTCAGACTGATACTCGCCGTTCCCGTTACGCCGGACGCGCTGGCTGTCACCGAATAGCTTCCCGTCGTGCCGTTGGCTGTAAACGTTGGAGCCGTCGCAACCCCATTGCTGTCGGTGCTCACACTGGCCGTGGTCGCCCCGCCCGCGAATGTCCCGCTCGCTCCACTCGCCGGCGCCGTGAACGTCACATTCACCCCGCTTACCGGATTCCCGCCGCTATCGGTCACCGTCGCCTGCAGCGCCGTTGGGAATGCGGTGTCTATCACCGTGCTCTGCGGCGTCCCCCCGCTCCCCGCCAAACTCGACCCCGACGATGCGCTCAACGCCGCCGCGTTCAACGTGACATTTCCGTTGGTGCCCGCGCTCATCACCCAACTCACCGTCAGCGTTTGTCCCGCCGAAGCCGCCGCATAGGTCAGCGTGTAGTTCCGATCGTATTGCCCGTTCACGTTCGCCGTCACGTCGGTGTAGGGCGCCGCCGATCCGTCCGACAACTGCGCCGTCAGCGTCCCGCCGCTTTCCCACCCTCCTACGTGCACAATCAAAGTTCGCGTAGTGGTGTCGGCCGGCGCGGTGAACGAAAAGCCTTGCCCTACACCCGCGA
>JBARHV010000232.1:0-6254 GCA_049799415.1 Silvibacterium sp. | reverse complement strand
GCCGGAGACCAGGCTGGTGGTGATGTCGTTGCCTTCCGAGTCGTAGACATGGAGCGAGCCGTCCACTGAGGCGGTCGAGAGCGAGAAGGACTGCGAGCCGGAGACCAGCAAGGCTCCGTTGGAGGTGGTGATCTCGATACCGTTGTTCTCGGTCTGAACCTGAGAGATGCCGACGAGCTGCGAGAGCTGCTGAATGTCCTCCTGTTGCTGGTCTTCGAGGGTTCCGTCGTTAGAGTTGGGGCCTGCGGACTGTATCTCCTGATTGAGCTGGCCAAGCGACTGGGTGAGCGAGTTGACCTGCGTGACCAGGCTGGAGGTCTGTTGATCGAGCGAGCTCTGCTGCGCGGAGAGCTGCGAAGACGCGGTGTTGAAGTCACCGGCAAGATCGGTTGCGCTGGTGAGCACCTGCTGGCGGAGTGAGGTATCGGCGGGGCTCGATTCAAGGGAGGAGAGCGAATCGAAGAACGACGACAGGTCCTGCCCGATGCCGCTGGTGGCTCCGGTGGAAGAGCTGGAGTCGGCGGTGGTGGTCTGGTTGAAGATGGTCTCAACCTGCTGGAGCGCGGTGAGCCGCGCGCCGGACGCGCTGGCGACCTGTCCCTGCTGCTGCAAGGCCTGTTCGAGCACGAGGTCGCGCTGCGAGACGCCTCCGGTCATGGTGACGCCGGTCCCGTAGCTTGTGCCGTTGAGGGTGACCGGATCATTCTCCTCGAAGGTGGCCACCTCGCGTGTGTAGCCGGTGGTGTTGGCGTTCGCCACGTTGTTCGAGACAACGGTGAGCGCGGCCTGATCGGCATTGAGCGCGCCGGTTGCGATGTTGAAGGCTGTGTTGAGCGTCGCCATCGGAGGAGTTTCCTTTCAATATTTCTTATTGCCGGCCTGATACATAGAGATTTGCGTCGCGCTTGCCTGCGGCGCGGCCCAGCAGGCGCAGGTTGCGCGCCGAAGCTTCAAGCAGCGCGGAGAAGACGGCATGCTTATGGATGTATTGGACGCGGCTATGGGGCGCGGTGACCGACGGCGCGGCGGATTCAAGCTGGCGGAGCGTTGCGGCGTCCGCAACGATGAGCGCGCTGATGACATGGGCCAGGAGTTGATCTGCCGGAATGGGTGGTGCTGTGTTCATGCCTGCTCCGTACCTCGGTTGCCGCACCCGGACAGGCGCGTGCATTTGCTTTCGAGCCCGCCGGGGAATGCCCTGGCTGCGGTGTGATCTAGACTGCGTTGCGATCTCGACTGTTGCGATCTTCGCCGCTCTGTGATCTTGACTGCGTTGCGATTTCGACAGCTCCTGATTCTTTTGCGTTACTGCTGGCTGCCGAGCATGTGGCCCATCATCGACTGGGCAACATTGGTGGAACTGACGCTATAGCTGCCGCCGGCAATCGCCGCCTGAATGGACGCGACCTTTTCAGAACGCACGTCGGACAACGAGGCAGCGTGGCTGGCCAGCGAGGCGGCTCCGCTCAAATGGGCCTGGTCGCTGTTGGTGACGGACGAGGCTGCGGCGGCGCTGCCCGATGTCTTCGGGGCAGCGGAGACCTGGGTGTCGCCCAGGACGGGTTGGATGGGTTGAAGATCGTTGCGTATGTTCATGCCTTACGGTTCTCCTCACTTACGTCCATCGGCAAAAAAAGCGAGCACTTTAGTACCGTGTAGCAATGCAATCCTTAGAAAATCCTTAGATTTTGCCTGGAGTTGCGGGATGCGTGGTTTTGGCCGCTGTCCTGAAATGATTCAGTATCTGGGTGGCGATGCCGAAGCCGCCGCGCTCGGAGATCGCCTTGGCCATGGCTTCTGATCCGAAGCTCATCAGGGCGGCGGAGCTGCCCTGATCGTCGCCCGAGCCGCCGAGTCCGTCGGAATCGCCGGAGTTGTCGGGGGCGAAGAGCGGGTCCTCCTGCAGCGGCTTGAGGAACTCCTGCATGAGGCTGGCTTCGAACTCATGGGCCGCGGATTTGAGCCGAGGGTCGTCGGCGGACATGGTGGTGTGTCCGGTGAGCGCGGGGTGGAGACTCGCAATGTTCATATCGTTTCCCTTCCGTTTCTTCACATCACTTCGAGGTCGGCTTCGAGCGCTCCTGCCTGCTTCATGGCCTGGAGGATGGAGATGATATCGCGGGCTGTGGCTCCGATCTGCTGGAGGCTCTGCACCAGGTCGTCGACGGTTGCGCCCTCGCGCAGCTCGATGCGGTTGGCCGGCTTGTCCTGGGCCTGAATGGTGGTCTGCTGCACGACCTGCGTGGTGCCGGACGAAAACGCGCCCGGCTGCGAGACCTCGGTGCGGCTGATGACGTTGACCACCAGCCCGCCGTGGAGGATGGAGACCGGCTGCAGGCGCACCTCGCCGCCGATGACGATGGTTCCGGTGCGCTCGTTGACGACGACGCGGGCGCGGGGAAAGACCTGGACTTCGATGGACTCGACGCGGGCCAGCAGCTCGGGAATATCGTCGCTGGGCAGGGCGGTGATCTCGATGCGGCGGCTGTCGGCGGCATGGGCCGCGGTGCGTCCGAAGGCTTTGTTGATGGACGAGGCGACCAGCTCGGCGGTGCGGAAGTCTGGATCGTTGAGCAGCAGCGAGAGTTTGCGCATGTGGTCGAGGTCGAGCGACACGGCGCGCTCGACGATGCCGCCGGAGGGGATGCGTCCGGTGGTGGGATCGTTGACGGTCTTGCTGCTGCCGTTGGCCTGCACGGAATAGCCGCCGAGCACGATGGGGCCCTGGGCCTGCGCGTAGATCTGACCATCGGGGCCATAGAGCGGGGTCATGAGCAACAAACCGCCTTCGATGCTGCGCGCGTCTCCGGCCGATGAGACGATGACATCGATTTTGTTGCCGGGCTGGGAAAAAGGCGGCAGCGTGGCAGCGATGAAGACGGCGGCCATGTTGCGCACCTGCAGCGACGTGGCTCCCTGCCCCTGGGGCAGGTTGACGCCCATGCGCTCGAGCGTCGAGATCAGCGTTTGATAAGGGAAGACGGTCTGCTGGCTGTCTCCGGTGCCGTGCAGGCCGACAACGATGCCGTAGCCGACGAGCTGGTTGTCGCGGATGCCCTCGATGGTGGCCACATCCTTGATGCGGGAGAGTTCGGAGGTTGGCGCGGCGGTGCTGTCGGCGCAGAGCGGAAGCGCGGCGGCCAGCACGGCGAGCGCGAGCGCGTGAGGGACGAATTGGGAGACGAATCGGGTCATAACAGCCCTTTAAATACCGGCAGCTGGTTCTCAGAAGACCAGAAGCTTTTCGATCAGGCGGACCACCACGTTCTGGCGGTAGGTGTAGTCGTTGATGATGCCCTTGCCGACGACTTCCAACTCGAGGTTGGCGATGTTGGTCGAGAGCACCTGGTTCTGCGCGTTGATGTCGGCGGGCCGGACCAGGCCGCGCAGCTTGATCAGCTCGGTCTGCTGATTGAAAGCGACCTGGCGGACGGCCTGAATGACCAGCATGCCGTTGGGGAGAACGTCCTCGACCTCGCCGCCGAGTGTGGTGGTCAGGCTGGAGTCGGTGACGCTCTGGCCCTGGGCGTTGAGGCCGGAGCTTGAATTCTGGTTGAGCAGGTTATTAAGCGCGTTGCCGGCGCCGAGCTTGCCGAGCAGGGCGGAGATCTGCGAACTGGCATTGGAGGCGCGCGAGTTCTTCACCGTTCCGTCGGTCGAGGCGGACAGCGCTTCGACCACGACGACCGAGATGGGGTCATGCACTTGCGTGGCCTTGACGTCGGTGTTCATGCGGGTGAGCAGACCGTCATCGATCCAGATGGAGCCGGGCGTGCGCACCTCGGCGGCATTCTGAGCGCGGACACGCGCGATGTAGGCGTTGAGTGCGGCGTCGGGTGGGCTAAGTTTGGGGCTGGACGGCTTCTTCGTCGCGCTGTGCGCCGCAGCAGCAGTGAACAGGAGCAGGCAGAGAGCGAGGACGGCGGATTTTCGGGTTGCGAAGTTGCTCATGGCTGCCCCCAGGAGGGTTTGGCGGCGGCGGCCAGCTCGACCGAATGAGGGCCGCGGACCAGCGCGTTTACAAAGCTTCCGTTCGCGCTCAGGCGCACGCGGATGTGCTGGCCGCGAAGGGCGGACTGCATGGCGGTTCCCGATAACTGAATGCTGGCCGGTGCGCCGGGGCGGTTTGAGACCTCGACGGTGGTTCCAAGCTTGATCCCGATGGGTGCGACTGGAAGAGAGCTTTTGGATGCGAGTCTTGCTGTGGTATGGGTTGCGCTTGCAGGGAGTGCGCGCAGGTTCGGCACGAGCTGCATGCGAGCCGGGGCCGCTGGGTGATCGCAGTCGATCAGCACCTCCCAATCCTTATGGAGCGAGGCGTCGTAGAGGTAATGGTCCAGCTTCCAGCGCGGTCCTGCGGCGTTTGTTCCGGATGCTGCCGCGCAGACCGAAGCCCGCGCCGGAAGGACGGCGAGGGTCGTTGAGAAAACGAGAATGGCGAGCGGGCGCATGACTACTTCACCATGTTGTTGACTTCGCTATACATGTCGTTGGCGGCGGTGATCACCTTGGAGTTGCTCTCATAGGCGCGCTGCGCGAGCACCATCTGCACGAAGGCCCCGACCACATCGACATTGGAGTTTTCGAGATAGCCCTGCTGCAGCATGCCCAGCCCTTCCGGACCGCCGGGGTTGCCGAGCACGGCGTCGCCGGAGGAAAGCGTTGCGGTATAGAGGTTCGAACCCTCGCTGTCCAGGCCGCCGGGATTGGCGAAGGTCGCGAGCTGAATCTGACCAAGCTGCTGCGGGTTGGTCTGGCCGGGAAGCGTGGCGTTCACCACTCCGTACTGGGTGATGGTGACGGCGGTAGCGTTGGCCGGAATGGTGATGGCGGGAATGAGCTGATCGCCCTGCGAGTCAACCAGCGTTCCCTGGCTGTTGAGAAAGAAGTTGCCAGCGCGCGTGTAGGCGATGGTGCCGTCGGGGCGCTGCACCTGGAAGAATCCGCTGCCCTGAATGGCCAGGTCGGTAGGATTGTTCGTCTGGTTCATATCGCCCTGGGTCATGATGATCTCGCTCGCGGCGGACTTGGTGCCGAGACCGACCTGCAGCCCGGCGGCGACCGTCTGCTGGCTTTCAGCGGCGCCGGGGGTGACCAGATTCTGATAGATCATGTCCTGAAACTGCAGGACGCGCTGGCGGAAGCCGACGGTGGAGGAGTTGGCCAGATTGTTGGCGATGGTGTCGAGATTCAACTGCTGCGCGCTCATGCCGCTGGCGGCTGTGTAGAGGGCTCGGATCATAAGTGCTTCTCCTTAAAAAACGATTCGGATTCTGCTCGAACGCTTCCTTAAACTTTGGGCAGCTGTTCGCATGCTGTCTTGTTGAGGTCGCTGTCGAACAGCACCAGGGCCTTCTGCATCATCTCCGCCTGGCGCTGCGCGAGGATGAGATCGAGCGTGCCCTCGATGACGTCCTGATTGGAGCCTTCGAGCGCGCCTTGATGCAGCGTGGCGATTGTGGATAGCTTCGGCTTGACTCCGTTGACGGGCGCATAGCGGCTGGCGCCCTCGGGCGTGATGGAGGCGGCGGAGGGAAAGGTGAAGACGGCGAGGGATCCGGTGACGGCGCCATTGACCGAGATCACGCCGTCGGCGCCGATGGTGGTGTCTCCGGTGGGAATTTGGATGGGCTGGTTCTTTGCGTCGAGCACCGGCTCGCCCTCTGCGGTGACGAGCAGGCCGGCGCGGGTGCGCTGAAAGCTGCCGTCGCGGGTGTAACGAATGCCGTTCCTGGTCTGGACGGCGAAGAAGCCCTGGCCTTCGATGGCCACGTCGAGCGGATTGCCGGTGGTGGTAAGCGCGCCCTGGCCGAGATCGAGCTGATTGCCGCCGAGCACGCCGAAGTTGTTGACCGTGCTGTCGAGCTGGTCGCCGGTGGCTCCGGGACCCATGAGGGCCGATCGAAAATACTCGCGCTCGGCGCGAAAGCCCTGCGTTCCGGCGTTGGCCAGATTGCTGGACGCTGCATCGAGCGCCTCAGAGCGGGCGAGCCAGCCGGAAAATGCCGCGTAGAAACCGCTGCTCACTGTTCGTGTCTCCTTCTGGCCGGGGAAGGAGCAACAGGAGGGCCAAAATTTCGGAGGGAGATTAGGGCCTGTTAAGACTTGGATCAGGGATCAGGGAGTAGGGATCAGGGATCAGGGAGCAGGGAGTAGGGATCAGGGATCAGGGAGCAGGGATCAGGGAGCAGGGATCAGGGAGCAGGGATCAGGGAGCAGGGATCAGGGAGCAGGGATCAGGGAGCAGGGATCAG
>JBARHV010000231.1:0-5909 GCA_049799415.1 Silvibacterium sp. | reverse complement strand
ATTTAAGATCTCGCAAACTTCAGTAATGGCTCAATGTTATTTCTGTCTGCGGCTTGCAGAGCTTCGATGTAGCCTCGCCGGATGTTCCCCTGAGCGACAATGTCAGCGCCGCCCCAAGTGAACTCGGGGCGGCCTTGTAGTTTGGCAAGAACATCGGCCATGAGGCGTGCGTGCCGCCCGTTCCCGTTCGCGAACGGATGTATGAAGACGAGTCGATGATGAAAGCGTATCGCGATCTCATCGGGCGGGAAAGTGGCGTTCTCAATCCAGTAGCTCGTGTCTCCGATGAGGATTGCCAGTTGCTCTCGAATCTGATGATGAGGCACGCCAATGTTCTTCTCGCTCGTGCGATACAGGCCGGCCCATTTCCACGTCTCATCGAACATCCGTTGATGCAATGAGCGGATGTAGGGTTCCGACAATGCGTTTTCGCGTACAAGGGTTCTCGGATTGAGAGCCCAGGAATACGCGATAAGGATGTTCTCTCGCTCCCATTGGTTTAACTCTTCTTTGGTCGCAAGATTGGGAATAAGGTCGGCCTGTTCGTCTGGTGCGAGAGGCGTATTGCCTTCGCCAGTAGTGAAGAGAGTCATCGCTTCTTACCGCTCTGCCTAACGCGCCTTGTTTGCGCGTCGATAGCTCGGTCTACGTTACCGCTCGCTTGGTCTTCGAGCGCCATAGAATGCTCGACGCGCCTGACTGTTTGCGATGCAGCGGCGCGCGCGCGCGCAGCAAGTGTCTCCTCGACGGACACCCCGCGAGGGACAAAGGCGTAGACAAGATCGCAGTTGAGGGCGTCGGCACAGGTGCGCAGGCTCTTAAGAGTGATCCGATCTTCGACCTCAGCTTTCTCCTGCTGTGCGGCGAGGGAGCGGCTGGCCTGAAGCCGTTCGCCTAACTCAGCGTAGGAGACTCCCATTGCCTCGCGGAGCGCACGAATCCAACCTTTTTGCGGGCGCGGCAATTTGAGCGCACGGAGCGGCTGTACCATCCGGTCGAGTTGTTGGGCGCGTAACTGGCGGAAGTTTTCTCTCATAAGGACCTCTGAGCGTCTATTTGTAGATCGACAAATAGACGCTCCACGTCAATCTAAAGATATACAATAAGGCTAGTAATGTCTATCTATAAATGTACGTATATGCCCTCATGCGGAGACTGCGATGGCGGCTAGCTTGTCAATCATTTGCTTCTCAAGAGCTTGCCGACGCTCGCCGAAATGGGCCTCTCGATGGTCGTTAGGGCAGAGGCCAATCACGTTCGTTACCCGGTCGGCACCATCGGCCGCCAGCGCGATGATGTGGTGGGTTTCCAGGTATCGCTTTCCGTCCGGTTTCAAGAATCCTTGAGTGCCGCAGAACTCGCAACACCCCTTTGCGCGTGCGAGCACGGCATCCCGTACCTTGGGATCGCGTGGATAGCTCCAAGATTGCGAAAGCTCACGAGTGGGAAAGTCAGTCCCAAGGTCATTGATCGCGTCTGATTCGGGAATCGTGTACTCGCCAACGAGGCGCCGAAATAGAAGGTCGCCAGGGTAAATACTTTGGAGATACTGCCAAGCCTTGGTATTTCCTCTGCCACCGAGATCATCGATTGCCGATCGAACCGCCGTGAAGTCTTTCTGTCCGAAGACATAGCCTTGGGATCGCGCGATGATTGCATCACGGCGTGGACCATATTCCTTTTTCCACGCCTTCGGGTTGATCTCTCCCGACATCTCACGCACTGCTACTAAAGCAAGCAACGGTACACCGGCTAAGCACGCAGCAGCGTCGAGCAGATCGCACATCTGCGCTACAGCTTTTGCGTGATCCTGTGGCGGCGTCCTGTTCATGGCGAGCGCCGCTCCCGAATACGTCAGCAGCTCGCCGTCGGTGACGGCTTTGACAATGAGGCTCAGAAGACGGGTCGCATCTCTTGTCTGAATTTCTGCCATAGCTTTCAACCCGTCTTAAGTATGCGTTCTAATTGAGATGGCAGAATAACAGTCTGCACAGGCTCACTTTCCTTTCGAGAGAAACTCTTCCAGTCTCGCAAGCATTCGTTGGTTTAGATTCCAAATGGAATCGCGTGTGGGAACGGGCTTCTTGAGAACGAAGAATTGTCCCTGTCGATATTCATCAGTGTTCGGGAATGTTTTCGTGTCGGCAGGCACGCTGAGCATACCGATGTAATCGCCTAACACAGAGACCACAACAGACAAGCTGCGCGAATTGGGTATGAGTGCTATGGCTGAATGGGGGCCGAATCCGGTCATCATCATCCTCAAGATTTTTTGATTGATAGACTCAGGCTCTAAGAACCGATCATCGTACTGAGCCTCGATTGTCTTGAGGACATCTCCCATCTCGGCCGGTCTTTGATTCATGATCTTTCGAAAGTCTTCATGCTTCACATGCTTCCGGAAATGATCTCCATACACGAGGTATCCGGCGGATAGCGCGACTTTGGCTACGAAGCGGTGCGTAACATCAAGATCCATCTTGAACCCGATGTTGACCTTCTGGCCTTGACCTGTCACATCGCGCTTTTGCTTCGGGTCCCATAGACGAAGCCCTCGAACCTGTCCGAGCGTTACATGCAGAGGTTCGCCCGTGTCGGCGTTCGACGCATTAGGAAAGACGTTTTCGGGATGTTTTTTGCTGTGTCCTTTGGCTGCGTGCTTATCGCGTTTGCTCATCACAAGAAAGTCGTTGGCAAGCGCTCCGTCAATCTCAGAGCCGACGTGAGAGTTGAAGTCTCTGGATACAGGGATGGTGAATCCATTCATGCCGCCGAGGGCCAGCGGAATAATATGCTCTTGACTACTTTCACTCAGAGGAATGTCGCAGTCGGTGTACGGGCAATAGACGGTAGAAGCCGATGCGTCGTTCGCACCGGCTTCTACCGATAGTTTTGGATCGTTAGGCAACGAGCCCTGCGAGTTCGCCACTGTTCACTTTATGAGCTGCATCCTTCGACCGGATGCCTTTGAGGTAGACCATCGTGGATTTGATGTCGCGGTGTCCAAGCCATGTCTGCACGGTGCGGATGTCTACTCCGTCGCGCAGGTGATTGGTGGCGAACGTATGCCGGAACTTGTGCAGGAAGAAGTTCATGCAGTAGGGTCCTTCCGCGCACTTGTTTCCATGTTCGGTGACGCAGTGGCCGCAGTTGAGGCCAGCACGCTCGGCCACGCGCTTGACCACCATGTCCATCTCGCTATCCGGGTTGCCTCTGGTGTTGCCGAAGACAAGATCGTGGGGCCGCGACTCCTTTCGATTCTTCCGTCGCTTGAGGCGTTCCATCAGACCTTGGGGGAGAGGGACGACACGCTCCTCCCAGTTCTTCGGTGTGAACTCCCACCTCGGCTTGGCCGTGACCCGCGCCAGGTCGTGATGAAAATCGAGGTCCACGTACTCCATGTAACGGATCTCCTGGTCGCGGAAACCGGAGCCGAGGATGAACTTCAGCATGTCCGCTTCCTCTTCGGTCGCTACCCGGAACATTGCCATCAGTTCCTCCGGCTCATAGATGGGCCGGATGGCCTCGACGAACTTCGGCCAGTCTCCTTTTTCCATCAGACCCGTGCGTCCGTGCCGCTTGAAGAGCTGAAGCACCGTCACGACCTTGTCATAGACGGTGCGCGCTCCCAACCCCTGCTCATAGCAGTACGTCATGAATTCGATCGCATCGTCGCGGGTAGCGTCCTCGACATACTGTTTCTTGTACGAGGCGCGAAGCAGAACGTCGAGCGTGTAACGGTAGGTCAGATGGGTGCGCGGCTTACGCTGCATCTTCACGTAGCGCAGATAATCCTTGATGGCATCGTCGATAGCCGTCTTGTCCGGGGCCATAGGCGGCGGCTCTGGAGCGGCGATCAAGCCTGCTCGGATGGCGCGAAGTTCGACCGACTTGTGACGGGCGCACTCGATGGCATCTTCGCGCGTCGTCGCCTCGCGGAATCGGCGTCCCGATACCCACCACTCGATGTAGTAGGAACCTTCGAGGTGAACTTCAACTTCGCCGCTGACGCGCACCTTGTCCTTCAGCCGTCCGTTGGCTTCGGGAACTACAGGAGCAAAGCGCCAGTCTTTGCCGACTTTGATCTTCTTGATGAGGTTGACGCGATCCGCGTATTCGGGAGCGTTGCGATGGGGGTTGCGGGGCATCAGAGCAGGCATTGGAATCTCCTCCTCGTAAGGCCATTAGCCTATCAGAGCAGACACCAACATAGACACCAAGAAGGTAAAGTCTTTATTTTCTTAGTGACTGTTAGATGGCAGCGTTCTAACCAACTGAACTACGTCCCCGGATGGGTTATATGTTCGGCGCTGTTTCCTGCCGAACCTTGCTTAGTGTATCAGAGGATTGGGCTTGGCTGAGAGGCTTGATCTGAAGTTTTCTGGCTCGCTTCTTCTTTTTCTCTGCGATTTCTAAGCGGCGGAATTTTTATTCCTGTTGCTGATCTGAAGGCGCGGAATCTTTCCAGGGGTCGGGCGGTTGCGGCATCATTTTTTCAGGTGGCGGCGGCGCATTCGGCACGAGTTTTGAAGCTGGTTGCGACGCTTGAGGGATGAACTTCCAGCCCGTCTCGTGCGTCTGCTGTCTGGCTCCCGTGGCAGATGGAACCGGCGGTGCGGCAGCAGCGGCAATTCGGCTGGCTCCTGCTACCGGCTGCTCTGGTTGTATTGAGGCTGCTGGTGTTGCAGGAGTGCTGGCTGCTGGTGTTGCAGGAGTGCTGGCCGCTGGTGATGCAGGTGTGCTGACTGCTGGTACTGCTGCAGTGCTGACTGCTGGTACTGCTGGAGTGCCGGCTGCTTGTTCTTTGGCTGGCTCCGAGTTTTGTTCTGGAGCTTGCTCCGTTGCTTCGACAGGTTGGCCTGGTGTTGGGGTCTCGGCGGTTGTGGCGGGTTGTGCCTGAGTCTGTACCGAAGTTTGAAGCTGAGTTTCGGGTTGGGCCTTTGCAGCGTAGACGGAGTAGTTTTCGGTTCCGGCGGCGATCACTCTGCCTTCATGGTTGAAGGAGATGCTCCACATTCTGTAGGCCTGTGAACCATCGCGATCGGCAAACATAACATGCGCAGTTTTGCCCTTTGCGTCGACGTGGATGGTGGCTGAGGGAGCTTCCGCAATACCGATATCCGCTGTGCGGTTGGAGGAGAAATTGATGCTGGTTCCGGTCAGTTCCGCGTAGCAGGCGCTTAGTTCAAGCCAGCTTTTGTTGGAGGCAATGTCCGCACTGGCGATGGACGAGGGCACGAGCTCGTTGAAGAGCGCGTAGTTGCGTGGATTGCGGGGAGCGGGCACATAGGGCGCTGCATTGTGGTAGAGCACAGGCACGATACGGAGGCGTCCCGGCCCGCGCGGTATAGCTGCCGTGAACAGGGATTCAGTTCCGTCGGGAAATCTCTGGAAGTAGTGCAGCAGAACCGTACTGGGCATGGACGGGCAGAGCGTCTGCTCGTACGACCAGTTCCCTGCCTGGAGGTTGTAGCCGTAGATTTTTGCTGACTCCGCGAGCTCACCCAGGCGGGCATCGAGCGCGGCACGGTCGGCGGTGCTCATCGCTTCAGGAGCAAGATGCACGATCGGCTGCGGGGAACCTGCCGTCTGAGCATTTGCCGGCAGCAACAGCGGCGCGGCGAGAGCTACAGCGAGGGCGGCCGTCCATGGGGGGAACATCTTCATCGCAATTTCACTCTACCATTCTGATGCAAAGATTGATCCTGAGCCAAAAGACAAAGGGCAGCCATTGCAGGCTGCCCTTTGCGTTGATGTTTCTGTTTACATTCCGCTGGAGCGGCGGCGGGTGGTTGTGTGGTGAACCGGCTTTGGCACCGGCTTGAGTCCGCCATCTTTCATGATGATCATGGCAGGATTCTGCGTGTAGGAATCGAAGGTGCCGATATAGGTCACATTCGCTCCCGCCG
>JBARHV010000230.1:0-1575 GCA_049799415.1 Silvibacterium sp. | reverse complement strand
CCCTCCAATCGTTTCAGCACAAAGCTGGACAACAGACTAAGGAGAAGCAATATGGAGCAGCAAACGATGGAGACGGAACTCGGGGTAACCCCGGTTTCCTCCGAAACACAATGGGGGCCTGACGCGCCAAAAGGAGCGCGCGCGGTATTCTCCCGCATTATTAAGGAAGGGGCGAACGTCCCTCTCTTCGTGGGGCAGACAATGATCAACGCCCTGCGGGACCTCGGCTACAATAACACCACTTCCGCGATTTGCGAGCACGTGGACAACTCATTCCAGTGGGGTGGCCAGGATGTGCGCCTTTACTTTCATGAGAAGGGCGGAAAGAAGAAGGACGCCCGCAAGATCGACGTTCTGGTCCTGGACAATGGGGTGGGCATGTCGCCGAATGTCCTCCGCGCCGTCACGGCCTTCGGCGGTTCGCTTTGTTACGACAACCGCGAAACCGTGGGCAAGTACGGGATGGGCATGAAGGCGGCGGCGCTGAGCATGGGGCCGGTGCTGGAGATCTACTCGTGGCAGGAATCCGGCGCCATCTACCGCATGATCCTCGACACGGTGGACCTTTCAAACAAAAACACTAACGTCGTTCAGTTGCCGGAGCCCGTGCTCGTTGACACGCTGCCGCCGGAGGTCAGGGAGATTTTGGTCCAACCGATGGGATTTCCCAAGAACGCAGCGGAGCAGGAGATCCTCGCGGAGAGCGACGAAGTGTTGATGGAGCGGCTCGGCGCCTCGGGAACCATCGTCTACATTCCCGATTGCGACCGGCTGACCCACCGGACTTCAAAAACCCTCGTCGACCATGCGACCAAGGAAATGGCCCGGATCTATCGCCGTTACCTGAAAGACGGCCGGAACCTGTTTATCAACAACAGGCGCGTCCGCCCCTTCGATCCGACCTACCGGATGGAAGAGGCGACCCACGCCAGCATCGCGGAGCTCGGCGAGAAGCGGAGCCGGTTGGTCCAGTCCTGGACAATCGCGATTCCGGTGGAAGAGGACAGCGAGGTCACCAGGGATATCAGCGTCAGACTGTTCATCCTGCCGATCGAGACCTGGGACCAGTTGTCGAGGAAGGTGCTGAAGAACGACCTGCGCGTGTTTGAAGACACGGGCGTTTCCTTCATGCGGAACGGCCGGGAGGTTCACATGGGAGCGTTGGCCGCCATCACCGGCAAGATGGGATCGAAGGATCCCTGGTGGCGCCTGGAAATAGACTTCCCCGCGGCCCTGGACGAAGCGATGGGTGTCGCGGTGAACAAGCAGGGCGTCCGCCTGAAGGCCTACGTCACCGACCTGATCAAGAAGCAGATCAAGGAGGAACTCAGCAACGTCAAGAGCAGGATCGAGCAGCATTGGTCCAGCCGTGCGACGGAATCGGCGAAGGCTAAGGCCCGCGAGGCGGAGCAGCGGGCGAACGAGGCCGAGTCTCTCCAGTCCAGCCTGCTCCCTGAGCCGGTGATGACTGAAGAATACGACAAGCAGGTCAGGGAACTGGCGAGCGGGCTGAAGCGCAACGATGAAACCGACGACGAGGCCTACGAGCGCGTCAGGAAATCCAAGTACATCACG
>JBARHV010000229.1:0-15081 GCA_049799415.1 Silvibacterium sp. | reverse complement strand
ACTTATGAAAACCCTGGTTCGCGCTTCCGTTCTCTCTCTCGCCGTAGCAGGTCTCGTTGCCGGCTTCGTTCCCAATCACTCCGCTTCAGCCCAGCGTGCCGCACTCAGCCACCAAGTAATTTCGTCCATCATGCCCGGCCCGGCCTGCGGCCCAAACAGCTGCGACATTCGCTCTCAGACCGGCAAGTAACGCCCCAAAGTAACGCCCTGAATGGGTACAAAAAAGGTGATTTTCCAGTTGAAGGTGCACCAAATAAGGTTATGATAAAAACCTGTCTCATTGGTGCGCCTTATGATCTGGATGAAACCGTTACTGCACGTACTGGTCGAAATTGAACCCTGGTTGAATCTCGTTGCTTTGATGGCTCTGCTCAAAGCGGGGTTGTCTCGGCGTTTCCCGGCAATGCGAATTTATCTCGCCTTGCGCTGCTTCACCGATGCCAGCCTGTATTTCATCCTGGAAGAGCATCATTTCATCGCGGTCAGCGTCCGCACCCAGACACTCACCTATATCTATGCCTATTGGGCTCTTTATCTGCTCGGAGCCGTGGCTATCTTCTTCGTGCTCCAGGAGATTTTTACGGCAGTCATGGAGCCGGTTCCCGGTCTCCAGCGTCTCGGTCTCATCGCCTTTCGCTGGGTAAGTATCGCCTCTGTGGTTCTCGTGCTCGGGATGACGGCTATGCCAAACCACCGGCTTGGCGTTACTGATATTTTTCTCACGACAGTGACCACGCAGATTATGCGCTGCATCGCAGTTCTGGAAATTTGCTTGCTGGCGTATTTGGCCCTTACTGTTCACAGCTTGGGAAGGTCCTTCCGGGGCAGGCTCTTCGGCGTCGGTCTTGGATTTGGCTTGGAGGCTGTTGGAGAATTGATCAGTTCCCTGATGTACTCAAAGCCGGGGCCAATCTGGTCCTTGGCCAATCTCTTCCTCATGAGCGCGGGCACTGCTGCTGTCCTCATCTGGTCCGCCTACTTCCTGCTTCCTGAGCCGGCAGAGGAACGCAACCCGATCACTCTGCCTGTCACCTCGCCGCTCCTTCGCTGGAACGACATCGCCAGTGCGCTGGGTCAGCGTCCCGCTCATGTAGCCCTCGGAGCCACGTCCTCAGCTTTCTTCCTCCAGGATGTCGAACAGGTCGTCGACAAGTTCCTCACCAAGACTCCCTGATCGACGGGGGATTCAACCCGGCGCCCCGATTTTGCAAAGGCGCTTGTTCTTGTCAAGAGTAGTGAACTGCAAGTAAAACAAATGAAAGTATCTTCACTCTGTCCCCGAATTTCCCGGATCTTGTAAAATAGAATTAGATGGAAAAAAGAGGCGCGGCCAAAAGCCGCGCCTCTTTTTTCGAACGAGATCGCTCGCAGAGTGCAGTCTGAACACGCGCTTACATCAGAAGAACAGAACACATCTTTCCTCAAAGCTACATTTTCCATGCTGCAGGGAAAAATCTTTGTTTTCTATGAATTGCATATTGGCGCGAAAAAGCAAAACATTTGTTTTCTATTACTTGGAGAATTTATTGAGAGGGGATAAAGAAGAAGCCTGCCCAGGTGAAGTGCGCGATCAGATGCACTCCAATGCGCTGAAGCGCCGCCTGCAAAAAAAACCCTCCGCTAAACGGAGGGTTTCATGCAAACTAAATTGTCGAATGGGCGGATGCTATGGGATGCGATCGTCCGTAGTCTTCCGGGTTAGCTGGCCGAGACTGAGACCGGCTCGATGGCGACAAAACGTCCCAACCGTCCTCGGTCGACAAACTTCACCTTGCCGTCGATCTTGGCAAAGAGCGTGTCATCGCTGCCGCGTCCAACATTCTGGCCGGCCTTCAGCGGTGTCCCGCGTTGCCGCACAATAATCGAGCCGCCGGTGACCAGTTGGCCGCCGAACGCCTTCACGCCAAGCCGCTGCGCATTGGAGTCGCGACCGTTCTTCGAGCTTCCTAAACCTTTTTTATGTGCCATTGGGCAAGTCCTTATTTATGTATTACGTATAAAATTTTCACGGCAACAGAAGCGCGTTACTTCGCCGCGCCGTAAGTATTGCCGTCCACCTGGATCGAGTCAATCCGAACCTGGGTAAAGCTTTGGCGATGCCCCTGCAGCTTCTTGTACTGCTTCTTCCGCTTGTAGTGGAAGACCAGGATCTTGTCGCCGCGGCCTTCGCCGACCACGGTTCCCAGCACCTTCGCCCCTGCGGGCTGGCTCACTGAGCCGGAGTCGCCGGAGAACGAAAGCACTTCGCTGAACTCAAGCGAGCCCTTCTCGTTCGCCGCTGCCTTTTCTATCTTCACCACGTCGCCGGGAGCGACGCGATACTGTTTACCACCGGTGCGAATGACCGCGTACATAGTTCCTCCGAACGTCCGCTGCTGCGGACGCGCAATCTTAATCTCAAGCTGGGCCGATACATGCTTACCCGGGCGTCGTGCTCGAACTCAAATGTATGGAGTGAGCCGGATGAAACACCGAGCGAAAGGCAGAATCGCCAAACCAGTTAAGTTTACCGGGGAAGAAGCCTCAAGGTCAATGGATACCGGTAGAAAATGCACATGCAGGTTGATGCAGGCCGGCAAAATAGTCTAAACTGAAGATTCGGCGCTAGAGTGGACATGCATCATGTCTTCTTCACCCGCTCCAGCCGCACTGCGGTATCGAAAACAGCGGGTTCGGGTACGCACGAACAATTCAGGGTTTTGGAGTCAGGTCATGGCACAGGTCTGTGAAATCTGCGGCAAGGGTCCGCAGTTCGGCAACAACATCTCGCACGCGCACAACATCACCCGCCGCCGCTGGAGCGTCAACCTGCGTCCCGTCAAGGCCAAGGTTTCTGGCGGAGCACGCAAGCTGCGCGTCTGCACCAGCTGCATCAAGAGCGGCAAAGTCGCCAAGGCTTAGCTTCTACGCGAAGGCCCGGCCGCTCATGCGCCCGGGCTTTTTGCTGTCTTCGTAATCGCCTCGCGGATCGCGGCAAACGGAGCCGCATTGTCAAAGCGCACTCCGCCGCCGGAAACCGGCACAACTCCCAGCTCCTTCCAGATTGCATTCAGGTCAACCGTCACCGGCGTATCACTCATCTGCTTGTACTGGTCTATCAGCACAGTCGTCCCCGTAGCCTCGTCGCCAACCGTGAGCACCTTCGTCAGCGGCCACTCCGTGTCAATTGTGCCGCCCGCGTCAACAATTGCGCGCAGCGCATCCTGAAGCCCCTTGCGGTTCCCGGTCTTCTTCCGAATGGCCACATCCGCCAGCAGGCAGAACTGCGCCCCGCCCCAATAGGTCCGCCCCCAGGTATGCGTCCGGTCCAGCCCCTGATCGCCCGTCTGCGGATCGCCCTTCGGCATATCCCGCACCATGTCACTCCATATCTTTTCAGCGAGAAGAAAGCCAGCCTGCACTCGAGCAACCGGCTCAACGTAAACCGCCAGGCCCTCTTCAATCCAATGGTGTTCATCCGCCTGCGAAGGAAACGCGGTATGCACCATCTCGTGTGTCATCATCCAGTCGTCAATGAGGTCCTGTTGAGTAGAGTGTTGCCCCACATGAATGCGCGTGAACGCCGGAAACCCGCCAACCTCACCCCACGTCGTGCCGCCGCCAATGCCGCTCCGGTCCGGCGCGAACACCACCAGAACGCGCTCGCGCGGAACAGGGAATCTCCCGTAGTAAGTCGTCACAGCCTGTGCTGCTCGTTGCACCCACTGCAAAATGTCATTCGGGGCAAGGTCAATGCTCCCCGAGCTGAAATCAACCTGAATGGAAGCGCCGCCAACGCGGATAGTGTGCGAAGAGGCCACCGAAAGCCGCCACGGCGGAGTCCATCGCTGCGCTCCCAACCGATCGGGCAGCAATGCCGCCGCCGCCGACGCCAGCAGCAGCCCACAGAAGCTCCGCCTGTCCTGCGGCATGGGTTTACTTGGCTTTCTCGAAATCCAGCGCGGCGGAGTTAATGCAGTAGCGCAGCCCCGTCGGCTTGGGGCCATCGGGGAACTGATGCCCCAGATGCGCACCGCAGCGGGCGCAGGTCACTTCCACCCGCCGCATTCCGTGGCTCGTGTCTTCATGCGTCTCAATCGCGCTCTTGTCAGCGGGCAGAAAGAAACTCGGCCAACCGCTGCCCGACTCAAACTTCGTATCCGACTTGAACAGCTCCGCGCCGCAGGCCACGCAGCGGTAGGTTCCATCGTCGTGGTTGTGGTACAGCGCGCCCGAAAACGCCGGCTCCGTGCCCTTCTGTCGCGTAATGAAATACTGCTCGGGGGTCAGCTTCGCCCGCCACTCCTCGTCCGTCTTCTGAATCTTCTCTACGTTGGTCTCGGACATTCATTCACCCCTCTCTCAATTGGATGTGCATGGGAGCCAAATCGTTACAACCGCGCGATCACTTCGATTTCAACCAGCGCATCCTCCGGCAGCCGCGCCACTTCAACCGTAGAACGTGCCGGAGCCACAATGCCTTCAGGAGCCAAATACCGCCCGTAAACCGTGTTCATAGCCGCAAAGTCGTTCATGTCCTTCAGGAAGACGGTAGTTTTGATCGCGTTCTTAAGATCGCAGCCAGCCTCGGCCAGAATGGCCTTCAGGTTCTCGAGAACCTGCGTAGTCTGCTCAGCAATGCCGCCAGCAACAAGCTGCCCGGTAGCCGGATCGAGCGCAACCTGCCCCGAAGTGTAGAGAAGGTTCTCGATTTTGACAGCTTGGGAATATGGCCCAATGGCGGCCGGGGCGTTGGGCGTGGAGACAGCAGTCTTATGCGAGCTCATACCGTGATTGTGACGCGTGTAGCGCAGCCGCGCAAATCCGAGCTACAGCTTCTGTGAGCGCTGCACATCGCGCACGCCCGGAACGCGGCGCAGGCCCTGCACTAGCCGCGTAAGATGGCGAACGTCTTCGGCGTCGACGACGAACTCGACAATGGCATCGTCGTTTGGGCCGGGTCGCGAATCCACCGTCCGAATATTCGTATCCTCATCGCTGATGATCGCGGTCAGCTCCTTCAACATGCCGGTGCGGTCGTCGCAAAATACCGTCAGCCTCACCGGATAGGTTTGTTTCCGGGAAACCGTTTCGTCCGCCGGGCGCGCCCACTCCACCGAAACCCGTCTGTCAGACTCATACAGCAGGTTCTGCACATTGGGACAGTTGCGCGCATGCACGGCGACCCCCTTGCCGCGTGTCACGTAGCCGATAATCTCCTCGCCACGGATCGGATTGCAACACCGCGCGCGATACACCAGCAGCTCATTCTGTCCCTCGACCTGCAGCGAGTCGGTGCCGCTGTTGAGCGACACGCGCCGCACCGCATCGGAAACCTCGGCAACGGGTTGCTCCTGCTCAGCGCTGGGCTGGCTGATGACGCCGGGGCTCAGCCGGTTCAGCACCTGCCGCGCAGAATACTTGCCGAAGCCGATGGCGGCCATCAGGTCGCTATGCGTGGCCACGCTGTAGTCAGCGGCTACGCGGTCGTAATCTGTTTCGTCGAACTTCGAGAGCGAAATCTTGTACTTGCGGGCTTCGCGTTCGAGCAGTTTGCGGCCAATCTCTATGGCGCGTTCTCTCTGGTGTTCATTCAGCCAGTGCTTGATCTTATTGCGCGCGCGCGAACTCTTGACGAACGTCAGCCAGTCCCGGCTGGGTGTGTGGCCGTTCTGCGTGACCACCTCCACAATATCTCCGTTGCGCAGCTTTGAGCGCAGCGGCACAATGCGTCCGTTGACCTTCGCGCCCACGCAAGTGTTGCCCACCTCAGTGTGGATGGAGTAGGCGAAGTCGAGTGGGCTTGCATCCTTCGGCAGCACCACCACCTTGCCTCTCGGCGTGAAGGTGTAGACCTCTTCCGGGTAGAGATCGATCTTCAGCGTCGAGAGAAACTCGTTGGGGTCGGTCATCTCGCGCTGCCATTCCACCAGCTGCCGCACCCATGCCAGCCGCTGCTCGTCGCGCGCGCTGATCGGCGAGCCGCTGTCCTTGTACTTCCAGTGCGCCGCAATGCCTTCTTCGGCAATGCGATGCATATCCTCGGTGCGGATCTGTACTTCGAACTGGTGCCCGCCTTCGCCCATCACCGTGGTGTGCAGGGATTGGTAGAGGTTCGGGCGCGGCATGGCGATAAAGTCCTTGATGCGGCCGGGCACCGGGCGCCAGATGCTGTGGATCAGGCCGAAGACGGCGTAACAGTCCTGCACGCTGGCAGTAATCACGCGCAACGCAAGCAGGTCATAAACCTGGTCAACGGAAATCTTCGACTTCAGAATCTTCTGATTAATGCTGTAGAGGCGCTTGATGCGCCACTCCACGCGCGCCTTGATGTTGTTCTCGGTCAGCTTCTCCCGGAGCAGCGCTTCCACTCCGGCCAGAAATTGCTCGCCCTCGTTGCGCCGCGCCTCCACCGCTTCGTGCACCTGATCGTAGGTAAAGGGATCAACGTAGCGGAAGGCCAGATCTTCGAGCTCGCCGCGCACTTTGCCCATGCCCAGGCGGTGCGCAAGCGGCGCGTAGATATCGAGCGTCTCGCGCGAGATGGCCTGCTGCCTCTCAGGCGACAGGTGCTCCAGCGTGCGCATGTTGTGCAGCCGGTCAGCCAGCTTGATGAGCACCACGCGCACGTCGCTCACCATGGCCAGCAGCATCTTGCGGACGTTCTCCGCCTGGCGGTCTTCACGGTTGGCAAACTGGATCTTGTCGATCTTGGTCACGCCCTCAACGATGTGCGCAACCGGCTCCCCAAACTTCGCTGTGATGTCTTCTGTGGTGACGGGCGTATCTTCGACGGCGTCGTGCAGCAGCCCCGCTGCAATGGCCGTCGAGTCCAGCTTCATCTCAGCCAGCACCAGCGCCACTTCCAGCGGATGCAGGACATAAGGCTCGCCCGAGGCGCGAAGCTGCCCCTTGTGGTGCTCCAGGCAGAACTCCCAGGCCTTGTGAATGATCTCGGTGTCGTCGCTGGGGCGGTTGGCGCGCACCATGGCGATAAGTTTGTGGAATTTCTCCGCAAACAACTCGCTGCCGGGATCTGTATGAGGCCCGGTTTTGACCACGGAGGTCTGGGTAGCCGCCATATCTTATTCTATACGGTCGCTGTTGCAGCACTGTGCGAAGATGGCTCGATGGCATCAAAACGATTTGGCAAACAATCCAAGGAAGACCGCGCGAAACCAGAGGCTGCACCGCAGACTCTTAAGCACGGGGAAGCGGCGATCATCACACGCAGAGCGGCGGACCATCTCCGCGCCGGACATGTCTGGGTCTACCGGTCGGATGTGACCGCAGTTCCAGAGGACGCTTCGGGATTGCTCGCCGTCTCTGACGCGCGCGGCGCAATGCTGGGAACAGCGCTCTACAGCCCGTCGTCAGAGATTGCGCTGCGGCTCATCTCCACAGGAGAGATTGCCTCAGAGGCAGAGTGGCTTCAGGTGCTTCAAGACCGGTTACGGATTGCGATCGCCGCGCGGCGCGACATCCTGGCCAGTGTTGAAACCAATGCCTGCCGCCTCGTCTTCAGCGAGGCCGACGCCTTGCCGGGCCTGATTGCCGACAAGTACGGAGATCTGATCGTGCTGCAGCTGTTGACCAGGGCTCTCGACAACGAGGCAGTCCGCATTGTCGCGACCAACGTGTTGCGAGAGGAGCTGCACCCGGAGCTGATCGTCGAACGGCCCGACGCCCGCATCCGCGAGCTGGAGCAGTTGAGCGTGCCGTTGGACGCGGCTCCGCTGTACGTTCGCGACGAGCTTGTATTGCAGACGCAGTTCCTGCTCAATGGGCTGAAGTTCTACTACGATGCGGGTGCAGGGCAGAAGACGGGCGCATTTCTCGACCAGCGCGAGAACTATGCCGCCGCAGCCCGCCACGCCCACGGAGATGCCCTCGACGTCTGTACCTATCAGGGCGGCTTTGCGCTGCATCTGGCAAGGGTCTGCTCGCGCGTGACGGGCATTGATGTCTCACGGGTCGCGCTTGAAGTGGCAGAGAAGAATCTGGTGGCAAATCAAAGCTCATTCAAGGCTGAAGTGGACTGGGTGGAGGCCAATGCCTTCGATCTGCTGCGCGACTGGAGCCTATCAGGCGCGGAGTATGACACCATCGTGCTCGACCCTCCGGCCTTTGCGAAGTCAAAGCGCGCAGTCGAAGGCGCGCTGCGCGGATACAAGGAGCTGAACCTGCGCGCGCTCAAGATGCTGCGCCCGGGCGGCGTTCTCGTGACCTGCTCCTGCTCGCACCACGTCTCGCTGGCCGACTTCACCGCCATAGTTGCCGCCGCCGCGGGTGATGCGGGAAGGCGCGTGCGGCTGGTCGAGCGCCGCGGCGCAGCCGCCGACCATCCCGTGATCCTGACCATCCCCGAAACCGAATACCTGAAATGCCTGATCTGTACGGTGGAGTAATCACCGTGTCGAAAACAATCCAATCCCGCGACCAAAGGGAGCGCCAATAAAGTCAGCACCAGGAAGGCGCCAAAGGCGCGTGTCGCCGGACGCGCAGTCCCTAAACCCCAACAGGGAACGGTTTCGGTGAGGACTCGTCGAGGTTTGCGCCCGAGCGCCAGCGCTCAAAGCGCCCCTGAAAGAGCGAGAGCAGGCCCGTATACCAGTAGCCGACGACGAACAGCAGCAGAAACGGGATGGTGAAAAAGTTGTCGTTCACCCAGGCGTACCAGATGGTCATGGCGAAGTAGCAGCCGATGGCCAGCTCGATCCACGGAACAATGCCCAGGCGCTTGCGATACTTGGCCGCCTGCGACTTCTGTCCACGCTTCTCCACACGGTACTTGGGTGTGCGTTTGAAGGCGCTCTTGATACCGAAGATGGCCTCCATCACGGCCTTGGTGTTGGTAATGGTAAGGCCGATGCCGAGCGACATCAGGAACGGCAGGTACAGGAATGTCTTGTACCACCGCCCCGGGTAGAGCTCTTTCTGCGAGACCAGATAGAACGATGAGATGGAGAAGGTCGACGCCATGAACAGCGGGAAGTCGATCAGCAGCATCTGGAACCAGCCCTGATAGAAGCGGATGATCATGGCCGGCATCAGCAGCACCGAGAGCACGATCATCAGCGGATAGCTGAGGTTGGCCGTGAGGTGATACCAGGCTTCAATCTTGGTGTGGAAGTTCGCGTCGCTCCGGAAGACGCTGGGCAGGATCTTTTTCGAAGTCTGGATCAGCCCTTTAGCCCAGCGCGCCTGCTGCGTCTTGAAGGCAGTCATCTCAATGGGCAACTCGGCGGGGCACACCACATGCTGGAGGTATTTGAACTTCCAGCCGATGAGCTGCGCGCGATAGCTCAGGTCGGTATCTTCGGTCAGGGTATCGTGCTGCCAGCCTCCAGCTTCGTCGATGACGTTGCGGCGCCACATGCCGGCGGTTCCGTTGAAGTTGAAGAAGACTCCCGACCGGGAGCGCCCTCCATGTTCCAGGATGAAGTGGCCGTCCAGCATGATGGCTTCGACCTGGGTCAGAAAGCTGTAGTCGCGGTTGAGGTGCGTCCAGCGCGTCTGCACCATGCCGATTTCCGGCTCGGCAAAGTGGTGGATGACCTGCATGAGCCACTCGGGCGGAGGCACAAAGTCGGCGTCGAAGATGGCGACAAACTCGCCGCTCGCAACCTTCAGGCCCTCGTCGAGCGCTCCGGCCTTGTAGCCGTAACGATTGGTCCGGTGAATATAGACGATCGGCATACCCAGGGCGCGGTATCGCTCGCAGATGGCCGAGGCGACCTCTTTGGTCTCGTCCGTTGAGTCGTCGAGAAGCTGAATCTCCAGCAGTTCGCGCGGGTAATCCAGCTTGCTGCAGGCCTCGATAAGGCGGTCGATGACGAACTGCTCATTGAAGATCGGAAGCTGGACGGTGATGCGAGGCAGCTGCTCAAAGTGGCGCGGCGGATCCTTGGTGGCGTTCTTCTTGTTCCGGTAGTAGAGCCAGACCAGCTGATAGCGATGCATGCCGTAGAAGGCGAGAATCACCATGACCACGAAGTACGGGATGAGCAGCGAAGCATCGAACCAGTTCCACTGGTACAGGTGCTCGAAGGTATGGTCGCCGTAGTGGTAGCGGAGATAGTGTCGCAAGCCGAACCGCTGCTGGAAGAGCGCGAGCATCTGCACCGTGATATTCAGGCGAGCCAGCATGGATGCGAGATGGTCGAGCAGTGCCATTTCTCCGCAGTTCGGTCAGACAGTCATTGTACTTTGCGGGTCTATTCCGGCTTGTAAGTGTCCTTGCCCCAGTGGAAGCTGACGGTTGGAGTGCAGCTGCTGCTCTGGTAGTAGACGACCGTGTCTCCGGTGTCGTGGCCGTTGACCCACGGGGTGAGGGCGGCGGCGAAGCTGCCCTGCGGGTTGATGGCCACATTGAGCGTATGCTTCTCGCCCCAGGACTCCGTGCCCAGAGTGTAGGTCGCATCCTGTTTGAAACCGCTGCCTTCCACCAGCACCAGGTCGGCGGCCTTTGAACCGAGGACGACCGAGATCTTGCAGCCGTTGTTCTGGCCTTCGATGGGAAAGGGAACGAGGCTGACGGCGGCTCCATGTTTGCGGTCGGCGGCGACGAGGGCCACGCGGATGGCCTCGCCCTTGGCGGCGGTGGTGGTGATGGCGATGGGCGTGCCCGGCTGCATGGTCCTGGTGCAGGGTGGCACTTTGGACGCGGTATCGGTGGGCGCCGCGAGGCCGGAAGCGCCGATGCCGCAGACGGCGGTTCCGGCGGCATTGATGATGATGTCGCTCATCACCGGAGTGATGTTCTGGTTGAGCGGCCAACGGATCAGGGTGAACTGCATGTCGGGCGTGAAGCCTTTGCCGATGAGCTGATAGGTGATCTCGGTTCCGGCGGCGGTCTTGGCGCGCGCCGTCTCTTTCAAATTCAAAGACATGCCGGCAGCCGACTCCGCCGGGCCCCAGTTGGCCTGGGCGCGGGCCAGGTTGGTAAGCGCCATGCGCATCTGCGCGGCTTTTTGCTCGGCCAGCTCCGCCGGCGTGGGCGTGTGCGGCTCCGGCGCCAGGTCATGGAGCTGCAGGGGCGGAACTGCCGTATTCGGCGCGGGCGCGGACTGCTGACTCGGAGCGGATGAATCCGTTGAGGAAAACTGCGTCGAAGGTTGGGTCGCGGCGGGTGCCGGTTGTTGCTGTGTGGATTGAGCAAAAACGGGAACAACAAAGAGCGGCAAGGCTAAACCGCAGGCCAGAACATGACAAAAACGCATACAACGAGGATAAATGGCGGCTCGACAATCGCCAACCGTTATTACCCGCCGGCTGCGAATAGCAGTCCTCAGGCTACCGACTTCGACACAGCCTCGTCCCAGCGGCCCTGCGATTTCAGAATCAGCTCAACGACCTCGCGTGCGGCTCCTTTGCCGCCTTTGGCCTCGGTGGTGTAGTGGCAGACCGCTTTCAGCTCGGGCGCGGCGTCGGCTACGGCGACGGCGAGTCCGGCGCGGCGGGCGACCGGCATGTCGGGCAGATCGTCGCCGAGGTAGGCGACTTCTTCTTCCGTCACTCCGGCTTTTTTCATGCACTCCTCGAAGGCGGCCATTTTGGTTTCCTGGCCGAGATAGACGTAGTCCACCGACAGTTCGTCAGCCCTCTGCTGCACGGCCTGGGATTTGCGTCCGGTGATGAAGCCGGTGCGGATGCCCATAATGCTTGCGAGCTTGATGCCGGCTCCATCCTTTGCGCCGAAGACCTTCATCTCGGCGAAGCCCTCAACGCCGGGCGTGGAGATGAGGCAGACGCCTCCGTCGGTGAGGGTTCCATCTACATCCATGAGGAAGAGCTTGATTTTGTGGGCACGGGCCTGGACTTCCAGGACCTGGAGATAGTCATTGTCGGACATGCAGCGATTTTAGCCTGCTATCTGGTTATAGATCGTTCGAGATCTCGATGAGGTTGCGGTCGGGGTCGCGAACGTAGACGGAGCGCAGTTTGCCGAGCCCGCTGGTGCGCTGAACGGGACCCTCCTCAACATGAATCTTGAGCGCGCTGAGGTATTCAATGACCTCTTCGAGCGGCGTCGCGGTCACGAAGCACAGATCAGCGGAGCCGGGCGCGGCGTGCGCGGCATGCGGGCTAAGCTCGTGTCCGCGCTGGTGCAGCTGGATGGTCTGCACGCCGAAGGTGAGGTTCTTGCGGCCTTCGATGACGACCATTTCCATGCCGAGGACTTCGGTGTAGAAATCAACGGCAGCGTCGATGCTGCCTACAGTGAGAACAAGATGATCCAGTCGGTCGAGGGCAAAGGCCATGAGAGTCAGGGTACAGGATAAAGCGGGGCACAGGGCACAGGGATCAGGGCACAGTTCTCAGTTGCCAGTCCTCAGTTGTCAGGATCGGTCCGCTGGGTTGCGGTTGTTGGGTAGGGGATCTGTTTGAACCCACGGTTCCCCGAATCTCCAGAAATCAAGACTTTTGGTTTATGAAACCACTCATCCATGGGAAGTCGAGTTTAGTAGCCCTTGAGTGCGCCGGTCACCGGCAAACCAGAGTAGTGGTCGCATACGACGCGCCACGTTCCATTTTCCTTGTGGTAGACCTGAGATTCGCGCCCCTGGGTTGTGATCGGCTTGCCCCCGTCGCGAGTGGTTGCGTGAAACGTCCACGTAAACTCGCCCCATGCCGTATCGCCGTACACGTGGATGGCTGGGCTCTCAATCAGAAGTTGCCGTTGAGTAAAGGTGTGTCCCATGGCCTGTTCGTAAAAGTCCTTCTCAATGGAGCTAAGACCCCGCTCCGTACCGCGTGGCTGAATGAGGATCACTTCCGGGGCGTGGGACCATATCTGGTTCGCAAGATTCAGGTCGATCTTGTCGATAGAGACTTCGTACTTCCTCAGCATCTCCTTGATTTGTCCAATCGCTGCTGGGTCACCAGTGCTGGCTCGATCACTCGCCGCCTGGCTGCTTGCTGCCGGCGTCATGAAACCGAGGCAGATTACCGCAGCGGCAACTACCCATGATGTTGCACGATTCATCATCAGTCATCTCCAAATCCTGGCAGCGGCGGTCGCCGGGCCATACACGTAAACTCCGACTCTCATTTATAGATTCACTTCATGACGAGCGCCAGTCGTAACGCCTCGCAAGCAAGCGGTAAAGAGGTTATGAATCCAGCCAATCAGCCTACTCCGGCTTGCTGGACTGGACAAGACTTCCCACATCAGTCGCACAGTCGCACAGGGCACAGGGATCAGGGCGCAGTTGCCAGTTCTCAGTTGCCAGGGTGGTCAGCCGATTTGCGGTTGTTGGGTAGAGAGTCAGTTTGAACCCATCGCTCCCCCAATAGCCAAAAAACAAGATCTTTGGTTTATGAACCCAAAGAGCGGTCCGAGCTGAAAGATCTTTGCTTCCTGTTTGCCGATGCCTATTGGGACCCGAAGCAGGGGCCGGTTGCCCACTTCAATGATTTTGTGCCGGGAGTCCGCTGCGACAAAACCGCGTTACCGGGATACCATATCGGTCAGTGGCGTCCCCTCAAAACAAGAGTCGAGCTGTCGCGATCGTCGTTGCTTTGGTGCTGGCTGCACCGTTGAGCGCTGAGCCAGGCTGGCAAAATCCATCCACCGCCGCGACAGGCGCAAAGCAACATGCGCGCGATGGGTACGTAGGGGATGGTGCTTGCCTGCGCTGTCATGCGGAAACGGTCGCTTCCTTTCACCGGACTACGCACTATCTGACTTCCAGTGAAGCAAGCGAAACCTCCATTCTTGGTAAGTTCACGTCCGGCAACAACATCCTGAAAACGGCGAATCCGGGACTTTATTTCAGGATGGATGAGCAGCGCACGGATGGGGGCCGAGCCTCATTTTCTGAGACTGCAGTGGAAGGAGAACCTTCCGACGGAAACACGCAAACAGAGCGCATTGCTGTGGTGATTGGGTCCGGGGAAAAGGGCCAAACGTATTTGTACTGGAAGGGAGATCGATTATTTGAGCTGCCCGTCTCCTATTGGGCGACACTGGGCTGGGTCAACAGTCCTGGCTATCGCGATGGGGTCGCCAATTTCGGACGGCTGATCATTCCACGATGTCTGGAATGTCACGCAACTTATTTTGAGGGCCGCCCACCGCCCATCAACCGGTATAGCCCCGCGGGTTACTCGCTTGGCGTCCAGTGCGAAGTGTGTCATGGGCCGGGACGAGAACACGTTGCACAAGAGGAGTCGAAGCCGGCCCCTCACTCAGCTTCCGGCATACTGAATCCGGCGCGATTCTCGCGAGACCGCCAAATGGATCTTTGCGCCTACTGTCATGCCGGACTTGGCTGGCCTCTGCTCCCGGCGTTTTCCTACCGTCCCGATGATCCGCTGGATAAGTACGTTAATTTTCCGCCACCCGGTCCCTTGGCCCCGCCTGACGTTCATGGCAACCAGGTGGGGATGCTGGAGAGGAGCCTTTGCTTCCGCTCGTCGGATATGACCTGCTCCACCTGCCACGATGTTCATGTCACGCAGCACGACCCGGCCTATTTTTCCCGTAAATGCCTGACTTGCCACAAGCCTGACTCTGCGACATTCTCAAAACCGGACCACCCGGTCACAAACAACTGCATTGATTGCCACATGCCCAGGCAGAACACGAACCAGATCGTATTCAATTTTGAAGGCAAGAGGATGACGCCACAGATGAGGAGTCACTGGATCAAGGTCTACCCCATGACCCAGGCCTCTGTCGCGAATCGCTAAGGAGTCCGCAGGAGTAGGTCAGGGCGCAGGAATCAGGGCACAGTTCTCAGTTGCCAGTTGTTAGTCCTCAGTTGTCAGTCCCCAGTTCTCAGTCCACAGTCCCCAGTCTTCAGTCCTCAGCCGTTTGTCATCCATGGTTCGTTGTTGTTGTTCGGGGATTGCTGGGATTGCGGTTGGCTTGTTTTGTTTTCCTGGAGGTGGGCGAATCTTCTTTCCCAGATTTCCTTGCCGATCTGCTTGTTGCGTTCGATCCGGGCCTCGATCTCTTCGTGGCGCCGTAGGTTCACGGACATCGGGTGATCGGGACCGAAGGGTTCGGGTTTAAACGGTTCGATGAGGCCGGCCTCGATGGCCACCTGCCGTTCCTCGTATTCGCGGAGGACCTTTTTGCAGTAGGACGCGGAG
>JBARHV010000228.1:0-1542 GCA_049799415.1 Silvibacterium sp. | reverse complement strand
GGGTTACAGCGCGGTTATACGGTGACCAGGAGGAAAAATGCGTGAATCCGACCGGTGAACATGACCGGCTGCACTTCTCTCACCTGCCGACGCCGTTGGAGCCGATGGACCGATTGGGGCGCTACCTGGGCGGCCCTCACCTGTTCATAAAGCGGGACGACTGTACGGGGCTCGCGACCGGGGGAAACAGCACCAGGAAACTGGAATTCCTCATGGCGGACGCCATTGCCGCCGGGGCAGATGTGGTCATCACCCACGGCCCACTCCAGTCCAATCACGCTCGCCAGACCGCCGCCATCGCCAGCAAGTTGAGCATGCAATGCGCTTTGGCCCTGGAGAACACGACCGACGGCGACGATGATTTCTACTCGGGCTCCGCCAACGTGCTGCTCGATCGTCTGTACGGCGCCGATATCCATCGTTTCCCGGCCGGCTTCGATATGGAGTCAGCCACGCTGGGCCTGGCAAAGAGGTACGAAGCGCTCGGTAAGCGCTGCTACATCATGCCGCCCGGTGGATCCAACCCGATCGGCGCGCTCGGTTACGTCAATTGCGCCTTCGAGATCGCGAATCAGCTCCGCGAGCAGGGGTTACGGATCGACCGCCTTGTTCATGCTACCGGTAGCGGCGGAACGCAGGCCGGCCTGATCGTCGGTTTTCAGCTGGCGGAAGTGAAGATTCCGGTGCTCGGCGTCAGCATGTGGCTGCCAAAGTCCGCCCAGGAACAGAAGGTATACGACCTGGTCCGGCGAACCTCGGAGCATCTCGGGCTCGGGCAAACTCCGTCGCGGGGCGATGTTGCGGTAAATGCCGATTATGTCGACGATGTCTACGGCACTGTCACGACGAGTACGCTTACTGCCGTCACGACCGTCGCGCGATACGAGAGTATATTGCTGGACCCGGTTTACACCGGTAAGGCCATGCACTGTCTGATAGATCTCATTGTGAATAAACACCAGTTCAGAAGGGGCGAGAACATCCTGTTTCTGCATACCGGCGGCAATGTCGGGCTGTTCGGCTGCATGGCGCGCATGGACAGGTTTCTGGCACGCGAGACTCTCGGTAGGCCGCGGACCGCCGATGTCGACAGTAATGCACGTTGACAACAGGACCCAACCCGGGACGCCGCAGCCAGTCGCTCCTGCCGGCGGTGGCCTGGTTCGGGCCGTCGGGGTCGTTGTAGTGGCGTTGTCCGCTGTTGCGCAGGAGTATGGCAGCGGCATCAACTTCGTGATGCCTCACAGCCTCGAGAGCTATCCCGGCGCGGAGGGACTGGTGCCGTTGGCGATGCTCGTCGCCGGCATCGTGCTGATCCCGCAGGTCGTGCTCTTCGTGCGCTACTCGATCGTCATGCCGCGCGCCGGGGCCACCTACGTTTGGCTCACGCGCGGGCTCGGCCCGTACGCCGGATTTGCCCTGGCCTTCCTTTGGTTCGTGGGCATTTGCGGCGCGATCGGATTTCTGGCTTTCGCGACCGGAACGTTCCTCGGTGATGCCGCACACGCAACTGGCTCTGCGACGCAATGGTTCACCACGCAC
>JBARHV010000227.1:0-4657 GCA_049799415.1 Silvibacterium sp. | reverse complement strand
GTTTAAGTCGCTTCGCCTGTGGCTGCGCTCCGGCCTGCGGCAGCGAGGTGCGGCCTCGCGGCCGGACTTTCTATCCCCGGGCTGAAGCCCGGGGCTTCTGCCGGGCCTCGCTTTGCGAGGCTTCGGTTTCTCTCTCAGGTTTCACTGGTCTCCAATATCTCAAAAGCGAGATGTGGGGCACCCGAGGTTGGCGGCTGAGTGAGAAACCGCAGGTCCTTCGGCTTTGCTCAGGGCAGGCTTTCGACTTCGCTCAGGGCAGGCTTTCGACTTCGCTCAGGATGACATCGCGTTTGGGGGTTGTGCTCTCCCACATCTCAAAATCGAGATGTGGGGCACCCGAGGTTGGCGGCTGGGTGAGGAACCGCAGATCCTTTGACTTCGCGCTGCGCTGGCTTTCGACTGCGTTTGGCGCGGGCGCGCCAAACTTCGCTCAGGATGACATCTGTGAGGTGGGTTGCGCTCTGCGCTACGAATGGCATCGTTGAGAGTGGTGTTCTCCCACATCTCAAAATCGAGATGTGGGGCACCCGAGGTTGGTGGCTGGTTGAGAAACAGCAGATCCCCTTCGGCTTTGCTCAGGGCAGGCTTTTGACCGCGCTTCGCTCGGTCGCTTTGGTTGGGGTGACCATTCTGTTTTGATGCGCGAAGTGTGTGTCGCTGGACGCGCAGTTCTTGACTACAATCATCCGGTGAGTAACGGGCCCGATTCTCAGGAGTTTCGTAGACGGCTTCTTGGCTGGTTTGATGAGAATGCGCGTGACCTGCCGTGGCGGCGGTCGAGCGATCCTTACGCTATCTGGGTTTCAGAGATCATGCTGCAGCAGACGCGGGTGGCGGCGGTGCTGGAGCATTATGCGCGCTTCATGCTGCGCTTTCCTGCGTTGCATGATCTGGCGGCGGCGGCGGAAGACGAGGTCCTGGCGCAGTGGAGCGGGCTGGGCTACTACCGGCGCGCGCGCATGCTGCACAAGGCGGCGCGGTTTGTGGCGGAGCAGCTGGAGGGACGGCTTCCGGTGACGGCGGTGGGGCTGCGGGCTTTGCCGGGAGTGGGCGAATACACGTGCGCGGCCATTGCCAGCATTGGGTTTGGCGAGGCGGTAGCGTGCGTGGACGGCAACGTGGAGCGCGTGGTGCGGCGGCTGTGCGGATGGGACGAGGGGCGCGGGACGGCGGCGAAGGTTCGGGTGGAGGCAGCGCGGCTGCTGGACGGGAATTGTGGGGGCGAGCGTCCGGGCGATTTTAACCAGGCGATGATGGAGCTGGGCGCGGTAGTGTGTCTGCCGCGCGGGCCGCTGTGCTTGCAGTGTCCAGTGCAGGAGCTGTGCAGGACGAAGGGCGAGCACTCGGTGGCGGGGCGCAAGAAGATGCACAGCAAGGAGCAGGCCTATGCGCTGTTGCGGCGCTCGCCGGGAACGCCGGCGGCGGAGGTTCTGCTGGAGCAGCGGAAGGCGGATGCGTCGCTGATGGCGGGGATGTGGGAGCTTCCGGCGATCGATGCGGGGCTTGCTGCAGAAGAGAAAAAGGCGCTGACGCTGCGTCACTCAATTACGGACACGAACTACTACGTGACGATTTATGAGCTGGACGCGACGGAACAACGGAGGCTGCCGAAGCGGAAGGCGGTGCGGAAGTGGTTTGCGGTGGATGCGCTGCATACGCTTCCGCTGACGGGGCTGGCGCGAAAGGTGTTGAAGCGGTTGCGGACGTGGCCGGGATATGGCGCAGCGGGCGCGGTGGTGACGTTTGAGAAGGAGCTGCCGGAGATTTTGCTGTAGAGGCAGCTTGCGATGCGGTTGCTGATTGCAGTCTTGCTGGCGACAACGGGGGGACGGCGCAGACGTTTACGATCTATCGAGCAATGAGTCATGAGCCTTAAAGCACGAGTCAATGAACCATGAATGACCTATCGTTGAGCGGTGGATTTCGATTAGTCTCAGAGACGGTATGATGCTGCGTCACTTCCATCATTTGCGCCGGGCGGTCTGGGAGGCTTTTGGACACAGCGTTCTTACCAACGCCAAGGCGGCGGCGTACTCGGCGATCCTGAGCATTTTTCCGGCGCTGCTGGTGGTGACGACGCTGTTGGCGTTCGCTCCGGAGACGGACACTTTGCGGGGCGACCTGCGGCTGGCCTTCAGCAGCATTCTGCCGGCGGATACGATGTCGCTGGTGCAGGCTTATTTCCAGACCAACCATGCGCGCACGGTGCGGATTGTGGTGACTTCCGTCTTTGTGACCTTTGCGGCGGCGACGGGCGTGATGCTGTCGCTGATGGAGGGGTTTCGGCGGGCGTATAAGCTGCCGCGCAAGGAGACGGACTTCTGGAAAGAGCGGATTGCGGCGGTGGCGCTGGTTCCGGGGACGGTGGTGCCGATGATCTTTGCCACCATTCTGGTGGCGTTCGGCCACGTGATCGAGCATTGGATGATCAACAATACCGGGTATGATCTTCGGTTCTGGGTGGTGATTTTCTTTCGGGCCGCGCGCTGGGTGATCGCCACGGCGACAAGCGTGACGGTGCTGGGCGTGATCTATCACTTTGGGACGCCGGGCAGGCGACCGTGGAAGCAGGTGATTCCGGGCGCGCTGATGGCGACGATTACGTGGTTCCTGGTGACGCTGATTTACGGCTGGTATGTGACGCTGCATGCGGACTACTCGGTGGTGTACGGATCGCTGGCGGCGGGCATTGCCACGCTGGTGTGGCTGTATATGGTGTGCATCAGCATTCTGGTAGGAGCGGAATACAACGCGCAGATTTTTCCGGAGACGCGAGCGGCGCGGGAATAAAACTGCGCCAGGGCTTCGCAGGGCAGAGACGGCGCGGGCAAAGATAACGGCTGCTAAAATTGAAAGTGGTTGCACGAAAAGAATCGCAGTTGGGGGATGGATGAACGTTACGCTTACCGGCCTGGGTACAGGTTTGGGGTCCGCGCAGGAGGATGCTCCGCGCCGGGCCAAGATTGTCGGCACACTGGGGCCCGCATCGAATACTGAGACCATGTTTCGCGCGCTGGTGCGCGCTGGACTGGATGTTGCACGGCTGAACTTCTCGCATGGGACGCATGCGGAGAAGCTGAAGCTGATCGAGATGGTCCGCAAGGTGGGGGCGGAAGAGGGCAAGGACATCTGCATCCTCGGCGATTTGCAGGGGCCGAAGATCCGCACGGGGAAGCTGGTGAACCGCACCCCGGTGCAGCTGGAAGCGGGGAAGAAACTTACGATTACTCCGCGGGATATTCCTGGAACCGCAGAGGTGATCTCCACTACATTTCTTACGCTGGCGGAAAACCTGTCGTCGGGAGCGCGGATTCTGCTTTCGGACGGACTGATTGAGCTGCGCGTGCTGGCGGTTACGGGCGTGGACGTAGAGTGCGAGGTGATCAACGGCGGACTGCTGGGCGAGAACAAGGGCATTAACCTGCCGGGGATTGCGGTGAAGGTGCCTTCGCTGACGGAGAAGGACGAAGCTGATCTGGAATTTGCGGTGAAGAACGGCGTGGACGCGATTGCCGTGTCGTTTGTGCGGACGGGCCAGGACGTTCACCTGGTAAAGAAGCGGATTGCCGCGCTGGGCACGGACACGTGGGTGATTGCGAAGCTCGAAAAGCCGCAGGCGGTGGAGCATCTGGAGGAGATTCTGGAAGCCGCGGATGGGATTATGGTGGCGCGCGGCGACCTGGGCGTGGAGGTTCCGCCGGAGAAGGTCCCGGCGATCCAGAAGCACATTATTCGCAGGGCTTCGGAGCATCGCAAGCCGGTGATTACGGCGACGCAGATGCTGGAGTCGATGATTGAGAATCCGCGGCCGACGCGGGCGGAGGCGAGCGACGTTGCCAATGCTATTTACGACGGCACGGATGCGGTAATGCTGTCGGGGGAGAGCGCGGCGGGCAAGTATCCGGTGGAAGCGGTGACGATGATGGCCCGGATTGTGGTGGAGTCGGAGTCGCAGATTCGGGAGCTGGCTCCGCATGAAGCGCGGCCGAGCAATGTGCGGCTGTCAGTGGCGGAGACGATCTGCGAGTCGATGGCGCACGCGGCGCATGACCTGGATGTGAAGGCGATTGCGGTGTTCACGGAGACGGGCACGACGGCGCGGCAGCTCTCGAAGTATCGCCCGACGCCGCCGATTTATGCTCTGTCGAGCATTGACGTGGTGATCAACCGGATGGGGCTGCTGTGGGGCGTGCATCCGATTAAATGTTCCAAGGCCAATACGACGGAAGAGATGGTCGATATGGCCGAACGGCTGCTCGAAGGCGCTGGATACGCAGCTCCGCATGACATTATCGGCATTGTGGCGGGGACGCGGACGAAGTCAGGCTCGACGAATTTCCTTCGGCTGCATGTGCTGGGGGATGGGTTGAGCGAGCCGGCTCCGGCGCAGGTGGCGGAAGAGGCGTTGTCCAGGTAAGGGTGCAGGGCACAGGGCTCAGGGCACAGAACACAGGGCTCAGGGCTCAGAACACAGGGCTCAGGGCTCAGAACCTGGTTCTTTGTGGGCATTGGCTTTTTCGAGCTCCCCTGTCTTTTCGAGGCGGGGGAGATTCTTTTTTCTGGCTATGTATGAAGGCTCGCGCGGGATTGATTCGATCAAGCCTGTCCTTCGGCTGCGCTCAGGGCAGGCTTTGAGACTGTTACAAAACTCTATGCT
>JBARHV010000226.1:0-7133 GCA_049799415.1 Silvibacterium sp. | reverse complement strand
GATCCTGATGCAGTTGCTGAAGCCATATGCAACCCCCTTTTTTCAGGACGAACTCCGTGCTAGGGCTGCGACACAATCATACTCCGACTACCCACAACGGGAGCACTCCCTGAGACCACAAGTGCGTCTTGCCCCTTCGAGCCTTCCAGTCGCCGCCCGCAAATCGCGGTTGGTTCCCGCTAAGCAGCAACGGTTTTCTGGCGCACAAGCTGGGGTAGTTCGGGCCGGTAGAGCTCTTTCAGTGTTTCTACAACTTCGTCGTGCGAGAGGTCGGAAGTCTGCCCGGAAGCTTGGTCTGAGAGTGAAGCACGACGTCGTCCATCGACAATATCCCTTCGAGCCAGCCCTCGGTATTGACTACGGGCAGCCGTCGTACCTTGGCCTGGGCCATTGTTGCGAGGGCAGTACGGACATCGTCATTCGGTTTGCAGGCAAAAACTTTATTGGTTGTGACGTCGTCGACCGTGATTTCGCCCGGCAACCGATTGCGCGTCCCCAGCGCGATGCACAGATCGCGATCGGTCACAACGCTGATGACTTTCTGCTGGGCATTCACGATGGGAAGAATTCCGCAGTTCCGATTCCAGAGGGTTTCTGCGGCAGCTCCCAAGTTTGTTTCCGCAGTGCAACAAGCCGGTGTTGCTACCATAACGTCTTTCACTTTCATTGTCGGTCTCCTTTCTCCAACTATGCATTTAGAGAACCCATTCGAGCGCGGTCCACACACGTCAGTTATGTGTCGTGAGTGCCTTGTCAGCTTTACCTGTTGCAAGGTCCGCCATGAGCAACCTGAGTTCGACGCCAAACTGTTCCTCGTAAAGAAGGGTAAAGACATGCGAGCAGCGTTCGCATAGCCAGAAGTGCCTCACTCCGTGAACACCAACCGGCGGTCTGCTAACACTGTTCTCAGCCGCCTGCTCAAGTTTTTCCCGGAAGCGGAAAAACTTGCCACCTCTGTGCCAGTCAAAGGTTACCGGGCACGCCGGGTTTGCGCATTTTGCGCTATCGTGCAGCGCGGTCCCTTTCTGTCCACTGCCCAGCGAAGACTGTTCGTGGTCACCAAGACCGAAATTCGCTTTTGCTCTTCGAGGGTGGCGATCGTTGTTTGAAGCCACTTTCGTACAGCATCTTCGATCTCGTGATCGTCCGCGTATCGATATAGAGAGTCGAGTGTTTCTCCTGCACTGTTGAGGGAGATGTATCGACAGGGAGATTTCGCCGAGCGGAATTCCGGCGGCACAAGTTGGAGCAACACACAGTCACCGCACGATCCCGGATTAACTTCGTAATCGTGGTTCATGCACGCCGGCGAATCTTCAAAGATGAATGCCGGTCTCCAGGACGATCCCGGCGCTCGGGCATAACCACCGCTGTTTAGGAATTCAAGCTCGGCCTTTAACACTTCCAAGAGATCTCTTTCGTCTTTTTGCATGTCGATTTCTCCCACACTTCACTGTGGACTCTGCTTTGAGAGGTTGCTGTGACTTCTGTCACGAAATGAGGTGACCCCCATCACTTGCAGGCCCGCAGGTACAGAGCACACTGGCACTGCAAAATGGCAGAGAGTCCCACGAGCGGGTTCAGAATTGTTGCGCGAGGGAAGGGGTGTACAATGTGGCGTGGCACCCGTATGCGCTCCCCTTACGGACTCGAAATCATCGAGAATTGCATTGCTTGCCCGCTCTTGCGAGACAGGGTATTTTGCAATCTCTCGCCCGCCGGGTTGCAGCGCCTTTCTACAATCACCTCGGCTTCGTCCTATCCGAAGGGTGCAACGCTCTTCGTGGAAGGGCAGGCGGCACGGGGCGTTTTCATCTTGTGCAATGGCCGGGTGAAGCTCTCTACTTCCTCTACGGACGGGAAGACCCTAATCGTAAGGATTGCGGACCCGGGGGAAGTTCTCGGCTTGCCCGCCAGTGTAACCGGAAAACCTTACGAACTGACGGCAGACGTGATCGAGCCCACACAAGCCAACTTCATCTCCCGAACGGATTTCTTGAGCTTTCTTCGCGAGAATGGTGAGGCTGCACTTCGAGTAGCCCAGCAACTCGGTGAAACCTATCACGCAGCGATTGCGGAGATGCGGTCTATTGGACTTTCACACTCGGCTGCAGAAAAACTCGCTCGCTTTCTTCTGGACTGGTGCGCCAGCCGCGGTAACGGCAAAGCAGAGATTCGTGCAAAGTTGGCTCTCACGCATGAGGAGATCGCGCAGATGATAGGAGCCTCTCGGGAGACAGTGACTAGACTATTCACTGAATTCAAAAAAAAGCAGCTATTGGAGATCAAAGGCTCGACACTTATCATCCGTAGTAAAACGGGACTCGAAAACTTGGCAGGGAATTGAACTCAGCCTATCGGTACGGAAGTGAAATCCACAGACGTGTGATCATCGTCACAGCGGTTAGTGACCAGAATCACTGACAAGTAAATTCTTTCGCGTAGTATACCCCGAGTAGGAACGTCGTTCCTGATGGCGGTCGGGGAAATTCCGTGCCACATTCCATGGCTTCCGTAGTGCTGGGGTCGCACTCGGTCGGGTTTGATGCAGCAATCGGCCGAGGGTTCGCGCGCTGGGAGAATCCGAATCGGTAAGTAGGACATTTACAATGGCTCTTTCCCTCACTGATTTCGGCAAGTGTGCAATATTGAACAGCCGTGCATTGTCAGTCCCTCTACGATTACTGCCTTTTGACGAAAGACCGACGACCATCGGTGAAACCCAACCTCACGACTGCGAGTGCCGCTACTCTAAGTATCACGCTGCTACCGAGAGAATCGCTTCTCTTGAGAACGACCGGAGGAGGTCGATGATACGCGTCGGGGTCTCGAAAGGCCTGGGACTGCTCATTTTATCTGGCCTGTTATCGGCCGTCGCTTTGGCGCAGGCCCAGCAAGCGCCGCCAAAGACCGATTCCCACGCATCGACCAGCCAAGAAAAGACCGCCGTCGCTAAACCCGCGGCGCCTTCCGACTACGCTGGCTCGGACGCCTGCCAAGCATGTCACGCGGACGAATATAAATCGTGGGCAGACTCCCCGCACTGGAAGACGACCCTGGACGTAAAGCAAGGCCCCTCGCACCAAGGCTGCGAAGCGTGCCACGGCGCAGCCGCGAGCCACATCGCAGACCCAACGGATACTTCAAAGCTTTTCCTTTTCGAAAAAGCTTCATCAAAAGAAATCAACGCGCGCTGCCTGGTCTGCCACGCCGGGGACGCTCAGCACATGAACGCGCTCAACTCAGTCCACGCGAAGAACGGAGTAAGCTGTACCTCCTGCCATTCGATTCACCATTCTGAAACCAAGGAGTTCCTACTGGCCAAGTCGCAGCCCGAGCTTTGCTATTCCTGCCATCTGGCAAAGAAGGCCGAATTTGAAATGCCTTTTCACCACCGCGTAAACGAAGGCCTAATCCAGTGCACGGATTGCCATAATCCGCATGGCACTGAAGGCCCACATCAAGTGAGGATGGCTTCGACGCAGGATGCAGTGTGCTTCAAGTGCCACACGGACAAGCAAGGTCCGTTCGTCTATGAGCATGCGCCGGTGAAAGTGGACGGCTGCACTTCCTGTCATGTCGTCCATGGCGGACCCAATGCGCACATGCTGAAGCTAAGCAACGTCAATCTGCTCTGCCTGCAGTGCCACACAACGTCGAGCTTCAGCAGCGCGCCGGGTGCCCCCTCCTTCCACAACCAAGCGAGCTTATTCCAGGCATGCACGTTGTGCCACGTGGCCATCCACGGCTCGAATTTCAGCTCCACGTTCTTCAAATGAGGAACGCCATGAGCAGCTTGCGAAAATCATCGTGCGGTGAGGAGGCAGTCAGGGCCAAGGCTATGAACGACTGCCGGATCGTCTTCGTGCTGACGCTACTGGCAGTTATGTGGCTGCCATTGCGATCAAGCGCTCAGGAAAGCTCCGGTGAAACGCAGGGCGTGAATTCCGGCGGTTACAACATTCAACAAAACATCGAATTTGGGTACCGGCTAAACGAGATCGGCGGGAACTACGACACCTACGACACGTTTGTCAATCTCGGATCCGGCATGCGCCTGTTTGATTACACGCTGGACATGCGCTCCCTGAACCATCAGGGGCTGTTCTTTGATGACCTCGATTTCAGCAACTTTGGCTACGGTGGCGATCCCAACGATGTTTCGCGGCTGCACATCGACATGAACAAAGTGTACGACTTCAGTGCGCTGTTCCGCCGCGACGAGAATTTCTGGGACTACAATCTCTTTGCTAACCCGCTCAACCCCGCGGCGCTGAATCAAGTGGGTTCGGCGAGTACCGGCTGCATCGTCAGCCCGCCTTCCTCGGCCAATCCGGGCCTTCCAGGCTACTGCTCGAACCCGGCCATCGGTGTGGCGAATTCGCCGCATGCGCTTGATCTGGTGCGGCGAATGCAGGACTACGACTTGACGCTTTTGCCGCTGTCCAAGATAAGGTTTCGCCTCGGCTTTTCGCATGACAGCGATAATGGGCCGGGCTTCTTCACCACCGACGGTGGGACGCTGAGCGATTTTCCTGAAAACTACAGCTACACGACAAACGCGTACCGTATGGGCGTGGATTTTCGCGTCCTGCCCCGCACCACGATCTCCTTTGACCAGTTCTTCAGCTACTTCAAGCAGGACAACACCGTTACGGAAAATCCCACGGCCACGCCGCAGCAATACGGCTATCAAGCAAACGGCGTTCCGGTCGATCTCGGCTTCATTTGGAGTACGCAAACCGCTGCGGAAGTATTGCCCTGCGCCGCGCCCATCGCAAACGCCACAACTACGCCCCCCACAGCCAATGCCAACTGCAACGGATTCGTGAGTTATAGCCAAGTGGGCCAGCCGCGGGATTTCATGCCGACTGAGAGGCTGCGTTTCCAGTCCGATTATTTCAATAGACTCGAAATGACCGGTTCGTTCGGCTACAGCAGCTCGGACAACACGATTCCCAACTTCAACGAAACGGTGATCGGCTGGACCACGCGCACCGCTTCTCCCGGTGGCACCACGGCAGGCCCTGCGGAAGCCAAGCGCGATTCGGTAGACGGCGATTGGTCCGGAGTTTATGCAGTGACCGACAACTTCCGCATCGAGGACTTCTTCCACTACAACAACTGGCGTAGTCCGGGAATGTGGGACAGTGAGCTCGGTTCTCTGTTCAATACTGTCGCAGGAACAGGCTTGGGTTTGGGTGCTCCGGTCGGGTATTTTGTGGCCGCCAATTGCAATGCCTCTAACAATTTTAGCGGTTCCACGTGTCCTGACCACACTGTCACGTCTGCCGCGGATCTGGTAGATGCGTATAATGCGAATTTCCTGAAGCAGGACATGAAGTCCAATTCCCTGGAGTTCGATTACGACTTCAGCAAGCGGATCAGCGGATACATCGGATACTTGTACACGCATCGCGACATCGTAATGTCATCTCTCAGCTACACCACAGCGGATATTTATTATCCGGGAGGCGCGACCGCCTCTGCGGCGAATGACTTCCTTGCCGCGCGCGGAAGTTGCGCTCTGGTGTCGGGCGCGCTTCCGGCTGGTTGCGTGCTGAATGCGGACGGATCAATCACTTTCACGCCTACGACCCCGGTGAGCCCTCCGACGGTGGATGTGGTCGACATCAGCGAGGATTCCGTGGAGTTAGGTTTCAGGGCTCGTCCTGTCGACACTTTTCTTCTCAATGGAGATTTTTCTTTTGGCTACAACAATGCTGCTTTCACGCGCATCGATCCCCGGCAAGTGCAGAGCTATAAATTGCATGCCACGTATACGCCGAAGCCGTGGGCAACCGTGGATGGAGAGGTCGAAATCCACGAGAATCGCGATAACGTCTACACAGTCGACAATTTGGAACATGACCGCATGTACAGCTTCAGCACGATGCTCGTGCCCAACCCACGCTTGGCAGTCAGCTTCGGCTACAATTATTGGGATGTGTACACGCAGTCGGACATCTGCTTTAACTATTCCATCACTGCCACGAACCCAACGCCGCCCCTCGGAACTCTGCCCGTAAGTAGCTCGCCTCCCGGCGTAGCAACGACGGCATGCCCGATCGCCGGAGCATCGGTCGGCGCAGCGGGATTGGGCGCTCTTTCCACCTACGCCAGCAACGATCACTTCGCGCATGCTGATGTGATGTTGAAGCCTGTCAAGCGCGTTACGGCCAGCCTCGGGTATGGCGGCAGCTTCGTGCGCGGCAACACCATCTTTCTCAATCCGCTCACGCCTTCCGGCACGCTCGATTACAACTACCAGATGCCGTACGGTTCAATTGTTATTGATACCGGCAAAGGCTTCAGCTACAAACTCGGCTGGAATTATTACGGGTTCAACGAGACTGGAGACACGAACCCGTTCGGATTGGCGGCGATACCGTTGCAGGATTTTAACGGAAGCAACATTACCTTTTCTCTTCGGTATTCGTTCTAGGCGAATATCCAAAGAGTGCAGTAGCAATGACTTTTTTCATGTCGAGGGGGCGTCAGATGAAGTGTTTATTGTGTCGAATCAACTGGGTGTTGCTTTTGGCAGTTGCGTTTATGTTTATGTTCGTCTTGAATATTTCCACGCGAGCCGACGATTCGGCTGCTCTCTATAAAACGAAATGCGCCGTTTGCCACGCGCCGGATGGCACCGGCAACTGCGTCATGGGCAAGAAATTGGGAGCCAAGGACTTGCACTCGGACGAAGTGCAGAACAAGTCGGACGCGGAGCTGACTGGCTTCATAACCAACGGCCTGGGCAAGACCATGCCGGCATACAAAGGCAAGTTGACCGACGATCAGATCAAGGGGCTCGTTGGCTTTATTCGGGATCTCGCGAAGAAAAAGTAAAATCCTGGCGATTCTTGAGGCCGGAATGGTTCTGTCTCCATTCCTGGCAGTGGCATGAGGAGGCTTCGTGACGCCATTGATGTGGTTGCTGCTCGTTCAAATTGGGGTGACCATTCTGCTGGCCTTGGTCTTCTTGATTCGTCCTTCGATCACCGTCGGTCCCGCCGGCAAAATCGTGGCTTTCATTGGATTAGCCATTCTCCCCGCGCTTTGTCTCGTGGGAGGCATGAACACTCACATCCAGCGTTCGGAGACGACTCGATTCTGCACTTCTTGCCACGTCA
>JBARHV010000225.1:0-1825 GCA_049799415.1 Silvibacterium sp. | reverse complement strand
CCCGGAGATATTATCAATAGCGGTTGGCGAGTGAAATTGAAGGCGGCCCTAACAGGCTTGCTGCTTTTTCTCAAGACGCCGAAACCGCGCGATGAGTAGATCTCGCTCCTTGACAAATTTAGAGGTTTGGCGAACCAAACCAAAGCGACGTGACTGAAAAGCGCGACAAAGCAGCGCGTCCCGCCTCAGTCATTACCCTAAAGCGATAGGATGGCATAAGAAGATTTGGCTGTCGCCTTGGCGCCGATCTTCGCCTATTGGAAAGGGGAGTGGTGCCAACCTGCCTCCATATCATCAAGAGCGCTCAGCCTGAGTGCACTGGAATTTTGCGGATCGTTTATGGATTCGCAAAACACGCACGGACCTACGGCTATGAGGTTTCAGTTCTTTTTCTCGCCGACGGCCCTCTACGGCAGGAAATCGGAAAAGCCGGAATACCGTCGGGCACAGTCGAATGGCAAGCGAGACGAAGCGATCTTGCCGGAGTAGGGCGCGTTTGGCGGTGGTTGCGTAAACACCCCGCAGACATCGTGCATCTGCATCACGGCGGACTTTCGGCACGGACGCTGTGTCGAGTCACGGGGGCGAAGGCCGTAGTGCAGCATGTCCATGGACAGGTGCTCGAGCCGGATCTTTTGTCTGTGTCGCACTTAAAATTTCGTGCGGCTGATGCGGTCATTGCATGTTCCCAGGCTGTTGCCGATTGCCTTGACGAATGTCGAGCGCAAGTTGTGTACGCCGGTATCGACACACTCTCATTTCCTCCGATCCAGGCGCCTCCGTCAGGACCATTCAGAGTTGGAGTTTTGTCGCGACTCGTTCCCTTAAAAAATATTGAAGCGGTCATCCATGCAACCTCGCGCATCGCGGGTATGGGTATAGACATTCAAACAGAGATCGGCGGCGGTGGCCCCTCGGAACCTTCGTTGCGAGCGCTGGTTGAAAATCTCGGGGTAGCCAATCGTGTGCGATTCCTTGGTTGGCGAAACGATGTCGCCGAACTCCTGGAGTCGTGGCATCTGCTCTTGATGCCTTCAATGCACGAAGGATTTCCTTTGGCCGCTCTTGAGGCTATGGCCGCGGCCCGGCCAGTGGTGGCGAGTCGCGTCGGTGGCCTTTCGGAGTTGGTGGTCGACGGCGTAACAGGCATTCTGCTTGCGCCCGGAGATACGGAAGGGTTGGTTAATAGCGTTGCTGGACTTGCCAATGATCGGCAACGAGCAGCGATGATGGGAAAAAGAGGGTGGGAACGGGTTCACGCGGAGTTTTCGAACTCCAAGATGGCGGAGAGAATGGCGACCCTTTACGATTCGCTTCTGCAGCGTAATCCGCAGCCAGGTGGCAAGAGAATGCCTGCAAGTCTCGTCCAGTCGTAATGCGGTGTTGGTGTCTTGCCCAGGTGGGCTCAGGCATCGCAACCGAGGCTATCGCTGTTTAGATGACTGAGCGCTCTGGCGCATGTCCACTTCGGGTCCGGGCCCGATCCATTCGATGAGAGCTTTGACGATTCCGGGTAGATTTGACTCATGAAACAGACTGCTATGATCAAGCGGAACCACGCGCTCTTCGATGCCTCGCCGAGCAACCGTTCTCCATCCGAACCGCGCGCGATTGTCGCTTAGATCGGGTTCTTCGGCGGCCAGAATGTGAAGTATCGGAACAGAGATTGGCAGGACCTTGTAGATTGGGAAGTAGCCGAGTTGCGACCATAGGAGAAGTCTATGAATGGCCGTCGATTGCTCAAAAGGGACTAGCAGCCGTCGAAAGGGCGCAATGGAAGTCCAAACCATGCGACGCAAAATGAAGCGAGAGATATGAAGAGATC
>JBARHV010000224.1:0-81975 GCA_049799415.1 Silvibacterium sp. | reverse complement strand
ATCCTGTTGCATACCTTTCCATGGAAATCGCCGTAACCCCGGCGATTCCGACTTACAGCGGCGGGCTGGGCGTGCTTGCCGGAGACACATTGCGCGCAGCCGCCGACATGGGATTGCAACTGGTGGCGGTCACGCTGGTGCACCGGCTCGGATATTTCCGGCAGCATCTGGACCCGGACGGCGCGCAGACGGAAGAGCCGCAGCCGTGGAGTCCGGAGAAGGTTCTGGCGAAAGAAGCGCCGGTGGTCAGGCTGACGGTCGAGGGCCGCACGGTTGCGATCCGCGCCTGGCGCTATGACCTGGAGGGCGTGACCGGACACGTGATCCCGATTTATTTTCTCGATACCAATCTTGAAGAGAACGACCCGATTGACCGTACGCTGACGGACCGCCTTTACGGCGGCGATGGGGACCATCGCCTGCGGCAGGAGGCGGTGCTGGGCATGGGCGGGGCGCGGATTCTGGACGCGCTGGGCTATCAACCGGTGGTGTACCACATGAACGAGGGGCACGCGGCGCTGCTTACCGTGGCTCTGCTGGAACAGGAGCGGCACGGCGGGAACATCGACAACGCCAGCGATGAGGACATTGACTCAGTGCGACAGCGGTGCGTCTTCACGACGCATACGCCGGTTCCGGCGGGGCACGATCGATTTTCGCCGGAGCAGGCTTACCGGATTCTTGGCCATGAGCGCACACAGTTGCTGGAACGCGTGGGTGCATTCCATGACGGACTGCTGAACATGACCTACATTGCGCTGCGCTTTTCGCGGTTTGTGAACGGCGTTGCGATGCAGCACGGCAAAGTGTCGCGCGCGATGTTTCCGGAATATTCGATTACCGCCATTACCAATGGCGTTCACGCCGGCACATGGACTGCGCCATCGTTTCAGGCGGCCTTTGACCGGCATATGCCGCGCTGGCGGCAGGACAATCTCACGCTGCGTTATGCCATCGACATTCCGGAGGGCGAAATTGCCGCGGCGCATGCCGAGTCAAAGCGCGCACTGCTGGACGCGGTGAAGGAGCGGACGGGTGAAGCGCTGAGTCCGGATATCTTTACGCTGGGTTTTGCGCGACGGGCCGCAACCTACAAGCGCAGCGACCTGCTGTTCCACGACCCCGAGCGACTGGTGCGGATGGCGCACGAATTCGGGGGCCTGCAGATTGTGTATGCGGGCAAGGCCCATCCAGCGGATGAGCCGGGCAAGGCGATGATTCGCCATGTGATCGAGATGGCGAAGCAGCTGAACTCGGATGCGCTGAAGATTGTGTATCTCGAGAACTATGAGTGGACGCTGGGCGCACTGATGACGGGCGGCGTGGACCTATGGCTGAATACGCCCAAGCGGCCCTATGAGGCCTCCGGCACCAGCGGCATGAAGGCGGCGCTGAATGGCGTTCCCAGCCTGAGCATTCTGGACGGATGGTGGATTGAGGGATGGATTGAGGGCGTCACAGGATGGGCCATCGCTGACCGGGACGAGGAAGATGGCGAAGCGGCGTCACTTTACGAACATCTGGAGCAGACGATTCTGCCGTTGTATACCCGGGATCCGGAGCAGTGGCAGCGCATTATGCGCTCAACCATTGCGCTGAACGGGTCGTACTTCAACACGCAGCGCATGATCGAGCAATATGTGCTGAATGCTTATTTTCCGGAAAGCGCAGTGAACAGCAAAGCGGCGGAGGTGGAGCCAGCGGTTATCAGCTAGTCGTCGACTGAAGGCGGTCAGCTAAAGACCGGTTAGCTAAGGGCCGGTCAGCTTAAGTCCGGTCGGCTGAGAAGCGGTCAGCTTTGTTTTTGGCGCGGGCGCTGGAGTCCATTGTCTCTGGGAATGGTGTAGCCAGGCCATTCCTTTTTTGTTCGGCCCTTATAATCCGGTTCAAGGCTATGTCTGAGACTATCGAGCTAAGGTCCGCTTCCGAAACCGGCACGCTGCGTCCGCTGTGCGTGGACCTCGATGGCACGCTGGTGAAGAGCGATACGCTTGCGGATTCCCTTCTCGTGTTGCTGCGGGGGCAGCCGCTGCAGGCGGTGCGGGCCCCTCTTTGGCTGAGGGGCGGCAAGGCGGCGTTCAAGGCTGAGGTGGCGTCCCGGGTTACGCTTGATGTGGATCACCTGCCATGGAATCGGCGACTGCTTGAGTACCTTACCGGACAACACGCACAAGGACGCAAGCTGTACCTGGCAACCGGGGCCGATGCGCGGCTGGCCCAGCGTATCGCCGACCATCTGGGATTATTTGAAGATGTCCTGGCCAGCGACGGCGAGACGAACCATACAGGAAGTCATAAGCTGGCCAGCCTTCAGGAGCGTTTTGCCGGAGGGTTCGATTACGTTGGCAACGCAGGGCTGGATGGGCTGGTGCTGGCGGAGTGCGGCGAGGCGATGGTGGCGAATCCCACGCGGTCGCTGCGCGGGCAGATACGTTCGCGGAAGATTACGGTAAGCCGCAGCTTTGTGGATCGTGCTGCCACCAGGAGGTCGTTCCTGAAGGCGATCCGGCTGCATCAGTGGGCAAAAAATATTCTGATCTTTGTGCCTTTGCTGCTGGCGCACGCGCTGCGGCTGCCTCTGGTGCTCACTGCTTTGCTGGCCTTTTTTTGCTTCAGCCTGTGCGCTTCAGCAACCTACATCTTCAACGACCTGCTGGACATTGATGCCGACCGTCGGCATCCGAAAAAGAAGTATCGTCCTTTTGCCGCAGGAGATCTATCGGTCGCCACCGGGGTTGGGATGATTGCGATCCTGCTTGCGGCGGCGTTTACAGGAGCAGCCTTTCTGCCGCGCGCCTATCTGTGGTGGCTGCTGGTTTACCTGGTTGCAACGCTGTCTTACTCACTGCTTCTGAAGCGGGTGGTGCTGGTGGATGTGCTGCTGCTCTCCGGGCTGTATACGCTGCGCCTGCTGGCTGGAGCGGCGGCGGTAAGCGTGGTGATTTCTCCGTGGTTCGCGGCGTTTTCCGTCTTTCTATTTCTCTCGCTGGCCATCGTCAAGCGCTTCAGCGAACTGCAGAATATCCGCGCGCAGGGCAGTTTGCCTGCGAATGGCCGCGGCTATCTGCTCACAGATATTGAGCAGCTCCGCAGCTTTGGCACGATGAGCGGCCTGGGCGCGGTGGTGATTTTTGCGCTGTATATCAACGGCGGAGACGTTACGGGACTGTACCAACACCCAGAGCGCATGTGGCTGATTCTGCCGCTGCTCCTGTTATGGATCTTTCGCGTGTGGCTGCTGGCCTCGCGCGGCGAACTGGATGAAGACCCGGTGATCTTTGCGGTTACGGACCGCATGAGTCTGCTGATCTGGGCGGGCATTGCCGTAATTGCGGCGCTGGCCACCGTTTAAGCTCATAGAAGAGGAAGACTGATGCCGCAAAACTCCGCTCGCCCGGGCTTTGAAAGCTGGGGACGCTATCCAAAGCTTGACGCGAGCCTTGTGCCGCTGAACTGGACCTGCGATTTTCCTCTGCGTCCTCCGCCGGCGACACGCATGCTGCCGGTGGGAGCGGGTCGCAGCTATGGAGACGTTTGCCTGCTGGGGCATGGGACGCTGCTGCGAACGCGCGGGCCGGGGCTTTCCGGCGGGATGGACCGCCTGCTCGACTTTGACCCAGCGGCCGGAATTTTGTGCTGCGAAGCGGGGACGACGCTGGGGGAGATCCTGGACTTTGCCGTGCCGCGCGGATTTTTTCTGCCTGTTTCTCCGGGAACGAAATTCGTGACGGTGGGCGGGGCCATTGCCAATGACATTCACGGCAAGAACCATCATGTGGCGGGTACCTTTGGACGGCATGTTCCGCGTTTTGAGCTGGTGCGCTCGGATGGAACGCAGCGGATTTGCTCAGCGGCGCAACATGCGGAGTTGTACTCGGCCACGATCGGCGGCCTGGGACTTACGGGGCTGATCACCTGGGCTGAAGTCCGGCTGCGGCCTATCGTCTCGCGAAAGATTCAATACACAGGGATCAAGTTTTGCGGCATCGAGGAATTTGTTGAGCTTTCCGAGTCGCATGCCACGAGCGAGTACACGGTCTCGTGGATTGACTGCATTGCGACAGGGCGCAATTTTGCGCGCGGCATCTTTATGGTGGGCGGCCATGTTTCCGAGCCGGGGCCGCTCAAGCGCAGCAAGCCGGCGAAGCTCATGCTGCCCGTAGACTTCCCTGAGTTCCTGCTGAACCGGCGGACGGTGGGCCTGTTCAATACGCTCTACTACAACAAGCAGCAGGGCAAGATCAAAAGCGCGCTGATGGATTACGAGCCGTTCTTTTATCCGCTGGACAAGCTGCAGCACTGGAACAGGATGTATGGGAAAAACGGCATGCTGCAGTTCCAGTGCGTGCTGCCGCGCGAGGCGGGCGAGATGGGCCTGGTGAAGATTCTGAAAGCCATTGCAGGGTCGGGGCTGGCGTCTTTCCTGGCCGTGCTGAAGGTCTTTGGCAATGTGCCCTCGCCGGGCATGATGTCGTTCCCGAAGCCAGGGATTACGCTGGCGCTCGATTTTCCGATCCGTGAGGAGGTCAGCTTTGACCTGCTGGAGCGGCTGGCCGCCATTACGCTGGATCATGGCGGACGGATGTATCCGGCGAAGGATGCGACGATGACCGCAGCCCAGTTCCAGGCTTTTTATCCGCAATGGAAGAAGTTTGCCGCTTATATTGATCCAGCATTTGATTCCGCCTTCTGGCAGAGGGTGACGGCCTGATGCCGGAACGTCCCTTTCCCACGAATGTTCTTGCTCTGGGCGCGACTTCAGCGATTGGCGAAGCGACGCTGCGATTGCTGGCGGAGCGCGGGGCGCGCTTTTATCTTGTGGCCCGGAGCCAGGAAAAGCTGGATGCAGTCAGCGCCGATCTGCGGACACGCGGCGCTACGGGCGTGGCCACGCATGTAATGGATCTGGATGACACGGCAGCGCATCCGGCCATGCTGGCGGCGGCTGCTCACTCCCTTGGGACGATCGAGCTGGCGCTGCTGGCGCATGGGGTTCTGGGCGACCAGAAGGAAGCGGAGGCCAGCTATCCGGCTGCCGAGGCGGTGCTGCGGACGAATTTCCTCTCCGCTGTGTCGTTGATTACCTGGCTTGCCAATTACTTCGAGTCGATGGGCCAGGGAACGCTGGCGGTCATTTCTTCCGTAGCGGGAGACCGGGGACGCAAGAGCAATTACGTTTACGGGGCATCAAAAGGCGCGTTGAATATTTTTCTTGATGGAGTGCGCAACCGCATTGACCGTGCCGGTGTGCAGGTGTTGACGATCAAGCCGGGATTTGTGGCCACTCCGATGACCGCGCACCTGGCGCAGGGGCCGTTGTTTGCGCGGCCGTCGCAGGTGGCGCAGGGCATTGTGAGAGCGATCGAGAAGCGCCGGGATGTGGTCTATCTTCCCGCGTTCTGGGCGGTCATTCTGCTGATTCTGCGCATGATCCCACGCAAGATTTTTAAGAAACTCAATGTGTGAGGGACTGCGCGTCTGACGACGCGCGGCTTCGCCGCTTTCGTGATGCAGGCGTTTGTAGCCATTCGCGTTGGCGTGGATTTGTGGCCACGTTGCAAAAAGCAAAGATGGAGCTGAATGGAAGTCCAGTTGAATCTCGAAGGCCGTTTGCGGCATCTTTCAAGAGACCGGACATGTGTTCCGGAGTTCTCTTTATAGCCTTAGAAGCAGGCTCCGGAGTCCTTTCGCGGCCCTGAATCGTCTAGAAAAGACCAAGTTCTGTGCGCAGATGCCCCGTTTTCTCCATTCTGTGCAAACTACTAATTTTTTGAGAGATGGAGTTTCCGGAATTTACGGAGCCTGGTGCTCCTGAACCGGAGTTTCTTCGTAGCTATATCCGCCCGCGTCGTCGCCGAATGAAAAACAGGAGAAGCTGAAATCATATGTGGATAGTTCGCCTCGCGCTCCGGCGGCCGTATACCTTTGCTGTCCTTGCGCTCTTGTTGATGATCCTCGGCCCGATCGCGGTTTTTCATACGCCGACGGATATTTTTCCGAACATCGACATTCCGGTCGTTGCCATGGTGTGGCAGTACACGGGCTTCTCGCCACAGGAGATGGCCGACCGCATTACCACGCTCAGCGAGCGTTCGATCACCACAACGGTCAATAATGTCGAGCACATCGAATCGGAGTCGCTCAACGGCAGATCCATCATCAAGATTTTCTTTCAGCCGAATGTGGATATCGGCAACGCCGTGGCGCAGGTGGTCGCGATTGGCCAGGCGCAGGTCAAGCAGCTGCCACCGGGAACCACAGCGCCGTTCATCATTCAGTACAACGCGTCGAGCGTTCCGATTCTTCAGCTCGGCCTCTCCGGGCAAGGGCTCTCCGAACAGGAGCTCAATGATCTGGGGCTCCAGTTCATCCGCACGCAACTGGTTACGGTCGATGGAGCCGGCATTCCGTATCCGTATGGCGGCAAGCAGCGCCAGGTGCAGGTGGATCTCAACCTCCCCGCGCTTCAGTCCAAAGGGCTGTCACCGGCTGATGTTGTCAACACTATCGCCGCGCAGAACCTGATTCTGCCCTCGGGCACCATCAAAATCGGCAAGTTTGAATACCAGGTGGAGACCAACAGCGCGCCGGAAACCATAAAGGGGCTGAACGATCTTCCTATCAAGTCAGTGAATGGCGCGATGGTCTATATCCACGATGTGGCCCATGTGCGCGATGGCTTTCCGCCGCAGACCAACATTGTGCGCGTGGACGGACAGCGCGCCTCGCTGTTGAATATCCTGAAGACCGGCAACGCTTCCACGCTGGACATTGTGAAGGGCATCCGCGCCATGCTCACTCAGATCCGGCCGCAATTGCCGGAGGCGCTCAAGATTACGCTGCTCAGCGACCAGTCGATCTTTGTGCGCGCCTCGATTGACGGCGTAGTACACGAGGGCGTGATTGCTGCCTGCCTCACGGCGATCATGATCCTGATTTTCCTGGGAAGCTGGCGCAGCACGCTGATTATCGCGGTGTCCATTCCGCTGTCGGTGCTCTCGTCGCTGCTGGTGCTGAGCGCGCTGGGCGAGACGATCAACATTATGACGCTGGGCGGACTGGCGCTGGCTGTGGGCATTCTTGTGGACGATGCCACGGTTGAAATAGAAAATATCAATCGCAACCTTGAAGAAGGGAAGGCCATCGAGCAGGCGATTCTGGATGGCGCATCGCAGATCGCGGTTCCGGCACTGGTTTCGACCATCTCCATCTGCATCGTTTTTGTGCCGATGTTCTTCCTGACGGGCGTGGCGCGGTACCTGTTCGTTCCTCTGGGCGAGGCGGTGGTCTTCGCCATGCTCGCGTCTTACATTCTTTCGCGTACCGTTGTGCCGACGATGGCCAAGTACATGCTGCAGGAGCACGACGACGAGGCCATCGAAAGAAAGCAGGCCAGCAGCAATCCGCTGGTGCGTTTTCAGATGGGGTTCGAGCGGGGTTTCGAGAGGTTTCGCGGCGGCTACCACAGGATTCTTGAGCTGTGCATCGACCACTCCGCGATCTTTCTTATCGGTTTCCTGGCGTTCATTATTGTTTCGTCCGTGGCGCTCTATCCCTTCCTTGGCCAGGATTTCTTCCCATCTGTAGACAGCGGCCAGTTCAAGCTGCATTTGCGCGCGCAGACGGGCACGCGCATTGAAGATATCGCTGCGCTGTGCGATCGCGTCGATGACGTGATCCGCGAGACCATTCCGAAGAAGGAACTGGTCACGATCATCGACAATATCGGGCTGCCCTACAGCGGCATCAACAACGTCTATTCAAACTCCGCGCCGATTGGCCCGGCGGACGCTGATATTCAGGTATCGCTCACGGAAAAGCACCATCCTACGGATGGATATGTGCAGGAGCTACGGGTCAAGCTCAACCGCGAATTTCCCGGAGTCACCTTTTACACGCTACCGGTGGATATGGTGACGCAGATTCTCAATTTCGGACTTCCTTCGCCGATCGATATCCAGGTCGTCGGATCGAATATCCAGGGCAATCGAGCTTTTGCCGAACAGCTACTGAACCAGGTGAAGCAGGTCGCGGGCACTGCCGATGTGCGTATTCAGCAGCCCTTCAATAATCCGAACCTGACGATTAACGTGGACCGCACCAAGGCCAGCCAGCTTGGCCTGACGCAGGCGGACATAGCGCAGAGCCTGCTGGTGGCGACCAGCGGCAGCTTTCAGACGTCGCCCACCTTCTGGCTCGATCCGAGAAACGGCGTGAGCTATGACATCGCCGTGCAGTCGCCGCAATATGCGCTGGACACCATGCAGGACCTGAAGAACATTCCTCTTACCGGTGCAGCGAGCACTGTTCCGCAACCGGGCGGCACGCCCATGGGTGGAACTCCGGTGCAGATTCTCGGCAATGTCGCTACTGTCGGGCCGGGCGCGGAGATGGGCGTTGTGGACCATTACAACATTGCGCCTGTCATCGATATTTATGGCAACGTGGTCAATACCGATCTGGCGAGCGTGAACAAAAAGATTGAAAAGATCATTGCGGCGTCGAAGAGCCAGCTTCCACGCGGCTCGCAGATTGTTGTCCGGGGCCAGGTGCAGACGATGCGGACTTCGTTCCGCGGCCTGTATAGCGGGCTTATCTTCTCGATTTTGCTGGTGTACCTGCTGATCGTGGTGAATTTCCAGTCGTGGCTCGACCCGTTCATCATTATTTCGGCGCTGCCCGCCGCCATCTGCGGCATCGTGTGGTTCCTGTTTGTTACGCACACGCGCATCAGCGTGCCCGCGCTTACGGGAGCCATTATGTGCATGGGAGTGGCGACATCGAACTCGATCCTGGTGATCAGCTTTGCGCGAGAACAACTAGAGGAGACGGTGGGCGACGCGCGCACTGCCGCTCTGAGCGCGGGCTTTGTGCGCTTCCGTCCGGTGCTGATGACGGCGCTGGCGATGATTATCGGCATGGTGCCGATGGCGCTGGGGCTGGGCGACGGTGGCGAGCAGAATGCTCCGCTGGGGCGCGCGGTGATCGGTGGATTACTGTTCGCAACCGTCTCCACGTTATTTTTTGTTCCGACATTTTTCAGTGTGGTACATAGCAGGCTTGAGAAACGGCGCAGAGAGCGTGAAGCCCGGCGCCATAAAAACCAGCCAGCCATGGCGGAGAACTAGACATGACCGAACATTCGCCGAAACAGAATTCCAGCGGTGAACAGCCGCCCATCTCCGGACGCAAGGCGCTGTTGCTGCTCTTTGTTGTGCTGGTGGTTGCAGTGGTAATCGCTGTTCTGGGCATTGTGCCGCGGCTGCGTGCGCGCACCCAGCTGCAACAGCAAACGGATGCGCTCGCCGCGCCGAGCGTTCTTGTGGCGAAGGCGTTAACGGGCCAGCCCTCGCAGGAGGTGGTGCTGCCTGGAAACATCGAGGCTTATACCGACTCCGGCATTTATGCGCGCACGGACGGCTACCTGAAGAAGTGGTATTTCGACATTGGCGCGCACGTGAGGCAAGGGCAGCTGCTGGCGTTGATCGAAAGCCCTGAGGTCGATCAGCAACTGGCACAGGCGAAGGCCGATCTGGCGACGGCGGAGGCCAATGCGGGCAACGCGAAGATCCAGGCGACGCGCTACCAAGATCTGCTCAAAAATAATGCGGTCTCGAAACAAGATACGGACAACTTCACGACCCAGGCTGCTTCCACCAACACACAGGTGAAGTCGGCGATTGCGAATGTGCAGCGGCTGGAACAGCTGGTGGGGTTTGAGAAAGTCTACGCGCCGTTTGATGGAACTATCACAGCCCGTAACGTAGATATCGGCACGCTGATCAACTCAGGAACGGGGCGTGAACTGTTTCATCTCTCGCAGGAAAACGTGCTGCGCGTTTACGTCAACGTGCCGCAGATTTATTCTCCGGCCTGTGTTCCGGGAGTCGCAGCCAGGCTTACGCTTGCAGAGTTTCCGGGCAAAAACTTTGAAGGCAAGATCGTGCGCACCGCGAAGGCCATCGATCCCGCATCGCGAACGCTGCTGGTTGAAGTCGATGTGAAGAACCCGACGGATGCGCTCTATCCCGGAGCTTACGCGCAGGTCCACTTCAAGCTGGATAACACGCGGCCTTCGCTGATTCTGCCGGTGTCGACGCTGATGTTCCGGTCGGAAGGGCTGCGGGTTGGCGTTGTAGTGAACGGCAACAAGGCCAAACTTATCCCGATTACGATTGGCCGCGATGACGGCGATACGGTTGAAGTGGTTGAGGGGCTACAACCGGACGATGAAGTGATTCAGTCTCCGCCCGATTCTCTGATTGACGGAGAGACGGTGCATGTCGTGCAGCCGCACGGGCAGGCTACGCAGGGCGGGAGCAAAGCATCGGCGGAGGACGGCAAGTGACCGTGAAGCCAGCTTTATGGATGGCGGTCTCACTGTGCGTGGCCGCACTCACCGGCTGCGTGGTGGGGCCGAATTACCATCAGCCGTCGGTTCCGCCTCCGCCCGCAGCCTTCAAAGAGCTGCCTCCGCCGAATCTGCCCAATGGAAACTGGAAACAGGCACAGCCGAGCGACGCACAGCTGAAGGGCAAATGGTGGGAGCTTTACAACGATCCTGAACTGAATGCGCTTGAGGAGAAGATTGAAGTTTCAAACCAGACGCTGAAGGCCGCGATGGAGCAGTACTTCGAGGCGCGCGAGGAGATTCGCGTAGCGCGCGCAAACTACTTTCCGACGCTCGGGGCAGGGCCATCGGTTTCGCGTACGCGCGAGTCGTACAACCAGCCCAACACCGTGCGCGGCACTACAGACTATCAATACAACACGTTCGCTCTTGAAGGGCAGGCCTCATGGGAGCCGGACCTTTGGGGCGAGGTGCGGCGCACCGTGGAAGAAGTGCGCGCCAATGCCCAGGCCAGCGCTGCCGATCTTGCCAACGTCGCGCTCAGCCTGCATGCCGAGCTGGCGACAGACTACTTCGAGATGCGCGGCCTCGATTCGCAGCAGTTGCTTCTTAACAACACAGTGAAGGCCGACGCGGATTATCTACGCTTAACGCAGGTTCGCTTCAAGGGTGGAGTCGCTACCGATGTGGATGTAGCGCAGGCGGAGACGCAACTGGAGACGGTGAAAGCACAGGCCATCGATGTGGGTGTGGCGCGCGCGCAGTATGAGCACGCCATTGCCACGCTGACGGGACAGCCGGCTTCGACGTTCTCGCTGGGTCCTGCGCCGCTGACGCTGACGTTGCCGGTGATTCCGGCGGGCGTGCCTTCGGAGCTGCTGGAGCGACGCCCGGATATTGCGGGGGCGGAACGCCGGGCCGATGCTGCCAATGCGCAGATAGGGATTGCCATCTCTGCCTACTATCCGAATGTGCAGCTGGGCGGCGCGGGCGGATTTGAGAGCGCGAATCCGGGTACATGGATCCAGGGGCCGAGTGCGCTGTGGTCGCTGGGAGGATCGGCGATTGAAACGCTCTTTGATGCGGGACGACGCCATGCGATTACGGCGCAGGCTCGCGATGCTTACGAAGCGCAAGCGGCGAACTACCGCGAAAGTGTGTTGAATGCGTTTCAAGAGGTTGAGGACAATCTTGCTGCGCTGCGCATCCTGAACAACGAAGCCGAGACGCAGACGGCAGCGGTGGAAGCGGCGCGGCGGTCGCTCCAGATCAGCACGAACCGCTATAAGGGCGGAGTCACGACGTACCTGGAAGTGCTGACCGCGCAAACCGCTCAGCTTGCCGACGAGAGAACGCAGAACGACATCGCCACGCGCCAGTTCGCGGCCAGTGTGCAGCTGATCGAGGCGCTGGGCGGCGGCTGGGACCGCGCTCAATTGCCTTAAAAGTGGCCGAACGCTCAGAAATCCATCGCTTTCTCTTCGTAAGATGCGATAAAGTTTTCAAATCATCTGTGGCTGAGATCGTCCGGGACCAGTCCCCCGTCATCTAACTCACGAGAGGTGCTGCTGAGGATGGACGCTCGTTAATCATGCCGCAAACCGTTTTGGATTCACCGGTCGCCGTTGTGCGCGAAACCACTTTCAGTCGCTCAACTTTGCTGTGCCTGGCTGCGCTCACGCCAGCAGTCTTATTCATTCATGGCTATCACCCCTTTGCGGATGACGCGGGGATTTATGTTGCCGGTATTCGCAAACTGGTGAACCCCGCTCTGTACCAGCCGGACGCTCCCTTTGTGATGGCGAATACGCACCTTTCGGTCTTTGCACATCTTCTGGCCGTGGTTGTTCAGGTCACGCATCTGCCGCTGACGATTGTGCTGCTGATTACGTATCTTGCGTCCATCTATGTTTTCCTGCTGGGTTGCTGGAGCATCGTTCACCGCGTTTTTGCTGACGTAGCGGAGCGCTGGTTTGCCGTGGCCTTTGCCGCCGCCTGTTTCACTCTGCCCGCAGCCGGGACGGCGCTGGTCCTGATGGACCCTTACGTTACGTCACGGTCGTTTTCGACGCCGCTCGGATTGTTTGCCGTCGCGGCTGCACTTGACCGCCGATGGGGACTGGCAGCCTTGTTCGTATTGCTCATGGGTCTCATGCATCCGCTCATGTTTCTTTATGTGGCGGCCCTCGTGCTTCTCTATGCAGCGATCGAGACAGGTCATGCGCGCGGGGCGGTTTTGCTGGGCGCGGCGGGCGTTACCGGCGTGGGACTGCTTACGCTCGCTACCCGTCATGAGCCGGTTTCAGCTGCTTATTTCGAGGCCATCCACAGCCATGTGCGCACCTTCCTGTTTCCTGCGCTGTGGACCTGGTATGAGGATTTCGGCCTTGCCGCCCCGCTGGCTCTTTTTGCACTGGCTGCCTACCGTGCGGAAGCGGGAGGCCGGGTTCGCAAGCTCTGCGTGGCATGCGTGGTGTTGGGGTTGTCGAGCGCGCTAGCAGCATTTCTCTTCGTTCATTCCTGGGGGCCGTACCTGGTAGCGCGGGTGCAACTTCTTCGCGCCTTTCATATCCTCTATCTGCTTGGAGTCCTGCTGCTGGGCGGCTGGCTGGCCAAAGTGCTCGCGCACGGACGAAGCACCTTCTGGATACTTTTTGTGCTGCTTGCCATTGCGGCAGGAGGTTTGTTTGCCGCGCAGCGTGCAACCTATCCACTTTCGGTGCATATCGAGTGGCCGGGCGTGCGTCCGCAAAATCCGTGGCAACAGGCTTATCGCTGGATACGGCAGCGCACTCCGGCGAATGCTGTCTTCGCCGCGAATCCGGAGCTGGTCTTTCTTCACGACGTGGACGCGCAAGGGTTTCGCGCGACAACCGAGCGCAGCATTCTCGCCGACGATAAAGACCAGGGAGTCGCGGCCATCGTTTCGCCGGCGATCGCCGGTGAATGGGCAGCGCAGCGCAACGCGCAACTGGGAGTGGACCAGATGAGCGACGAGGAACGCATCTCCCGGCTCCGGCCCTTTGGCGTAACGTGGCTCCTGCTGCCATCCGATGCGGTGACGGGTTTTGTGTGTCCTTATCGGAATACACTGGCTAAGGTTTGTCGCTTGGGGAACTAGTCGGAGGGGCTACGCCATCCTGTTGTTCAGGCAGATTTATTGCCCTTGTAGATTCTCGACGGCCTGTCCGACGCGGAAGATCGTTGCTTCGTCGAAGTGCTTGCCGAGAATCTGCATGCCGATGGGAAGACCTTCGCGTGACTGGCCACATGGAACGGAGATTCCGCAGATGCCGGCAAGGCTTGCGGTAACGGTGTAGATGTCGGCGAGGTACATGGACATGGGGTCGTCCACTTTCTCGCCGAGTTTGAAGGCTGGAGTGGGCGCGGTGGGGGTGAGTATGGCGTCGACTTCCTTGAATGCGTTCAGAAAATCGTTGGCGAGCAGACGGCGGACCTGCTGGGCTTTCTTGTAGTAGGCGTCGTAATAGCCTGCGCTCAGAACGTAGGTGCCGAGCATGATGCGGCGCTTGACCTCGGGGCCGAATCCGCCTTCGCGTGAGCGGCGGTACATGGCAGAGAGCGTGTTGGACTCGGGCGCGCGATAGCCGTAGCGGACGCCGTCGAAGCGGGCGAGGTTGGCGCTGGCCTCGGCGGTGGCGATGACGTAGTAGGTGGGCACGGCGTAGCGCGTATGCGGCAGAGAGATGGGCTTGATCTGCGCTCCGGCTGCGCGCAACTGCTCGATGGATGCCTCGACGGCCTGGCGTACTTCGGGGTCGAGACCTTCGGCAAAGTATTCGGCGGGAACGCCGAGGCGCAGTCCGCGTACACCGGCAGCAATATTTGCCGTGTAGTCGGGGACAGGCTCTGACGATGACGTTGCGTCGAGCGGATCGTTTCCGGCTATGACGCCAAGCACGGTGGCAGCGTCGCGCACGGTGGCAGCGAAGGGACCGACGCGATCGAGCGAAGAGGCGAAGGCGATCAGACCATAGCGCGAGACACGGCCATAGGTGGGGAGCACGCCGACCACTCCGCAGAAAGAGGCAGGCTGACGAATGGAGCCTCCGGTATCGGTGCCAAGCGTGGCCACGGCCATACCGGCGGCAACGGCGGCTGCTGATCCACCCGACGAGCCGCCGGGAACGCGGTCGGTGGCATGCGGGTTGCGCACGGGACCATAGGCGGAATTTTCATTGGACGAACCCATGGCGAACTCGTCGCAGTTCAGCTTGCCCAGCAACACGGCGCCAGCGTCGGCCAATCTGCGAACAGCAGTGGCAGTGTACGGCGGTTGATAGCCTTCGAGGATTTTTGAGCCTGCCGTGGCGGGAAGACCCTGCTGCGTAAGCACGTCCTTGATGCCGATGGGGACTCCGGCGAGCGCGGGCAGCGATTCGCCCTTTGCCTCTGCGGCGTCGATTTCGCCGGCCTTTTTGAGTGCGCCTTCGCGGTCGAGCGAGAGCCAGGCGTGGATAGTTTTGTCCTTAGCGTCGATGCGTTCGAAGCAGGACTGTGCGGCCTGGGTGGCTGCCGCTTTGCGCGCGGAGAGAGAGGTGCGCAGGTCGTGAATCGTAGGAAGTGCGGTATCAACTTTTGTCATGCTGCAATCCATCCATCTGTTGCGGGTGGGCGTTAGCGCTCGATCACTTTGGGAACTTTGAAGAAGCTGCCGTCCGTCTCCGGCGCGGAGACCATCACGCTTTCGCGCGGCAGAGAGGGGCGTGGAGAGTCGGCGCGCAGAGCGGACGAAGTGACGCCGAGGACCTCGGCCACCTGCGCCATGGGCTCGATGGAGGACGTGTCCAGCTCGTTCAATTGCGCTACGTGGTCGAGGATGGCGTTGAGGTCGCGCTGCATGCGGGTTTCTTCGTCGGCAGACAGCTCAAGGTAAGCCAGTTCGGCCACTCGCTTTACATCGTCAACGGTTACTCGCTGCGTTTCATTCTGTGGATCGCTCATAAGGAATCAGAGGCCATTATAAAGCGCGCTGGCGGCTATTTCTGTTCGTGCCCGCTCATGAACATGGCTTCGACTTCATTGCCGGGGCCGATGTAGGCCCATGCGGCGAGCGGGTTTCCGCCTTCTCCGGAGCTGAGCGTATCGAAGCGAAGGTCCTGAAACTCCACGGTGTGCCAACCGGGTTGGGGCAGCCATGCGCCCGGAGCCGGCACGGTGCCGATGTCGGTGACTATGGGAAATTTTGACCAGTCGAGATAGACGCGGCCCAGATAGGACTGTTTGGCGGCTGCTACGGCTGGGGTGACCTGCGGCTTAAAGATGGTCTCAGCGGTGTCGGACTGAACGTCGTCGTGCAGGGTGTGGACTTTTACGACGTAGTAATCATCGCGGGTCTCGGCGATGACGCGCCAGGCGAAGGGATCGACGATGGAAGGCTCGGCATTGATCTGCGTGATGGGCTCATTCACATAGCCGCCGTTACTGACCAGTTCGATGGCGTGCGCATGCTCGGCATTGCGCAGCGACCACCAGAGCACAATGACGATGAGCGCGGCAATCGACCATCCGCGTCCGCGAAATCGGGTGCGGCGCGCGCCGATTTCGCTGTCGGTGAGGCCGAAGATCCAGGGCATGACAAACGATGCAAGCAGGACGAGAAAGATTACGGGGTCAAAGATAAAGACAATGCTGCGCGCGTACCAGTGACCGTTGAAGGGGAAGAATGGGCGCAGGCCGTAGTTATTGGTGTAGTCGAGCAGCAAATGGCTGAGGGCGCCGAGGAGCGAGAAAAACCAGAGAAGCCCCCAGCGAGGCGCGATTGCGGGCGGTTTTTTGCGCCAGCGGTGGATGAGCCACACAACTCCTACGGTGACCAGCGCGATGACCGGTGCGGCGATGAAGGTGTGGGTGATGCCGCGGTGGTGCTGAAATCCAGTGACTGGGCCGCGGAACCCCCAGAAAACGTCGAGATCGGGCGCCTCGGCGGCGAGCGTCATGGCGAGCGTGGCGTAGGCGGCCTTGCGGTTGAATCCGGCGCGGCTGAGGCATGCCCCGGTCAGGAAATGAGTAACGGGTTCCACTGCTGTAAGGATAGCTGGTAATGCGGGCAGCTGGTGAAGCGGTTAGCTTAAGTCCGGTCAGCTAAAAAGCGGTCAGCGGTTGAGTGGTGCGCGGATTCGACGGGCTAGACGGCAACGCGCTGCTTTGAAGGCCCCTTCTTCGCTAGAATTCCTTCTATGAGCAACGCCGCATTGCAGCATAAAGTTGAAAAGCTGCGGGAGACGATCCGGCACCATGAGTATTTGTATTACGGGCTGGATGCGCCTGAGATTTCTGATGCAGACTTCGATGTTCTGATGCGTCAGCTGAAAGAGCTGGAGACGGAGCATCCGGAGTTGGTGACGCTCGACTCGCCAACGCAGCGTGTTGGCGGCAAGCCCAAGGAGGGATTCGCGAAGGTGGCGCATTCGCGGCCCATGTTGTCGCTGGACAACGTGAACAGCGAAGAGGAGCTGCGCGACTGGGACCGCAGGGTGCGCGAGCTGGCCGGCGAGAATGCAGAGATTGCGTATGTCTGCGAGTTCAAGCTGGATGGGCTGTCGATGGCGCTGCATTACAAGCAGGCAGAAGGCGGCGCGCGGCTGGAGCGCGGCCTTACGCGGGGCGACGGCACGACCGGCGAAGATGTGACCGGGAATGTGCGGACGATCCGATCGGTTCCGCTGTCGATTTCGTCCGCGAAACTCAAGAAGGCGAAGTTGCCTGCGAACTTCGAGGTGCGCGGCGAGGTGGTGATGCCGCAGACGGCATTCGAGAAGATGAATGAAGATCGCGAGGCGCAGGGGCTGGCTCCGGCGGCGAATCCGCGCAATGCAGCGGCGGGGACCATTCGCACGCTGGAGCCGAATATTGTCGCGCAGCGGCGGCTGGACTTCTATGCGTACTTTGCGCTGACGGTGGCGGGAGAAAACCTCTTCGAGGAGCAGTCGGACGCTCTGGAGGCGCTGGCTACGGCTGGGTTTCGGGTGAATCCGCACCGCGAGGCGATCAAGAGTTTTGACAAGCTGATGGATTTTATTAACCGCGCCGAGGAGAAACGTAACAGTCTTGGTTACGAAATTGACGGGGTGGTCGTCAAGGTTGACTCGGCTGCGTTGCAGCGGCGGCTGGGGTATACGGGCCGCGCTCCGCGCTGGGCTGTGGCGTATAAGTTCACGGCGCGCGCGGGGATCACGCAGGTGGAAGATATCCGCGTGCAGGTGGGACGGACGGGGAAGCTTACTCCGGTGGCGGTGCTGACGCCAACCTTTATCGGAGGCACGACGGTGAGTCGCGCGACACTGCACAATGCCGACGAAATCGAGCGGCTGGGGCTGCTGATCGGCGACTGGGTGAAGGTGGAACGCGGCGGCGATGTGATTCCGAAGGTGGTTGAGGTGGTTGAAGATAAGGACCATCCGCGTGGGAAGAAGAAATTTCACTTTCCCACACACTGCCCGGATTGCGGCAGCGAGATTGTGCGCGCTGAGGGCGAGGTGGATTACCGCTGCGTGAATGTGGACTGCCCGGCGCGGCTGCGCGAGAGCCTGCTGCACTTTTCCGCGCGCAGCGTGATGAATATCGAGGGGCTGGGCGAGGCGGTGGTGACGCAGCTGCTGGATCGCGGCATGGTGAACCGTATCTCAGATATCTATTTCCTCACCGACGCCGATCTCGCGCAACTTCAGCACGTCGTCACCACCCGCGATAAGAAGACCGGCCAGGAGAAAACCCGCACGCAGGCACTCGTTGGGCCTAAAGAGCGCATGGACCTGCTCGCCGAAATTGAAGCTTCAAAGGAGCTGCCTCTCAACCGCGTCCTTTTCGGCCTCGGCATTCGCTTCATTGGCGAACGTACAGCGCAGTTGCTGGCCGAAGAATTCGGCTCCATGGACGCTCTGATGTCCGCTTCGACTGAGGATCTGGAACGCGTCAACGAAGTCGGCCCTCGCGTCTCCCAGGCCATTCATGAATTTTTCGGCGAAGAGAAGAACCGCGAACTGATCCGCAAGCTCCAGTCTGTCGGCTTGACCATGAGGGCTGAGAAGCGGAAGAAGTCGTCGCAGCTTGAGGGGTTGACGTTTGTGCTTACGGGCACGCTGCCGAATCTTACGCGCGAAGACGCGAAGGCGAAGATTGAGGCTGCAGGTGGGCGCGTTTCCGGGTCAGTGAGCAAAAAGACGCATTACGTTGTGGCCGGTGAAGATGCGGGATCGAAGCTGGATAAGGCGCGGGAGCTGGGCGTGAAGGTGATTGACGAGAGAGGTCTCATCGACCTCCTCGAACAATCCTGAACCCTCTGCGCCATGCTGCCTTTGCGCGATCGTAACGGCGGCGATCTTCAGCCTATTAGGGGGCCTTGGGGGCGAAGTATCCCTTGAGTGCTCGGACCTTGTAACGGCGATCGAGGCAGAAGAGATAGATGGTGCGGAAGGCTCCGTTGTCCTGGAAATCGGCGGGCTTGTAGACCAGCGCGTACTGACTGCGGAGCTCCTCCTGAATGGCTTTGAAGCTGCCCGGCATCTGGTCGAGGCTCTTGGGAAAGAAGGCGCGTCCGCCGGTGGCTTCGGCGATTTTCTGGAGCACATCGTCGCCGCGATCGCGGCTGGGGCTGGTGTTGGTGCTGATGGTGTAGACGATGGTCGAGGCGCGCTGGCATTCCTTGATGGCGTCGTCGAGGTAGGCGTGGCTCTGGTTGTCGTCGCCGTCGGAGACGAGGACCATGGCTTTGCGCACGGGCTCCTGTCCACGGGCTACGTCGAGCAGCTTGTCGCGGCAGGCGCTATACACAGCGTCAAATAGGGCGGTGCCGCCGCCGGGGCGGAGCGCATCGATACCCTGGGTGAGCAGGTCGAGATTATTGGTCCAGTTCTGCTTGTAGTCGGGCGTGACGTCGAAGCCCATGATGAAGGCCCGGTCTGTTTCGGGCTTAAGGGTCTGCAGAAGAAAGGCGATAGAGGCCTGCTGCTCAAACTGGAAACGCTGGCGGATAGAGGTGCTGGTGTCAATGAGTATGCCCACGCGCAGAGGAAGGTTGGTCTGACGGGTGAAGCTGTAAATGCGATCCGGAGCCCTTCCATTATCGAGCAGGGCAAAGTCACCTTGCTGCAGATTGTTGATGAAGCGGCCATGACTGTCGGTGACGGTAAAGACGAGATCGACTTCGTTGACCTGCCTGGTGATGGTGTACTGCTGCTGTCCGTTGTCGCTTTGGCTTTTCACCGGTTGCTGCTGCTGGGCGGCAGTAACAGGACTTTGCTGCGCCGGAGCCGCAGGCGTGGCCTGAGCAGAGGCAGCAACAGCGGAGAGCGAAAGCGCAAACAGAAGGACGGAAGACGTGCGAAAGTGGGTAGAAGAGCAGGGATTCATTTTGCTGCGGTTATTTTACATCGTGGGCCGAGCCGCATGACCCGGTCATGATCCCAGACTGCCGGGAACCGCTGCCGGACCGTTCAGGGTTACCGGTTCACGGCGCGCATTCCGGCTGCGTCGTAGCGGTCGCCGGACGCTACGCCCGGGGGCGCAATGGCGTCGATTTCGGCGACGTCGCCTGGGCTGAGCGTGATGTTTTCGGCGGCGGCGTTCTCTTCAAGATACTTGCGGCGCTTGGTTCCGGGGATGGGAGCGAGGTCGTTGCCCTGCGCCAGCACCCAGGCGAGTGCGAGCTGCGACGGCGTGCAGCCTTTTCTGGCCGCGAGCTGCTCGATCCTGCCGACCAGGTCCACGTTCTTCTGAAAATTTTCTCCCTGAAAGCGAGGCGAGCTGGCGCGCCAGTCATCGGGCGCAAGGTCGGACGGGGATTTGATGTGCCCGGTGAGAAATCCACGGCCCAGCGGGGAGTAGGGCACGAAGCCGATGCCCAGCTCGCGCAGGGTGGGCAGGATTTCTTCCTCGGGGTCGCGGCTCCAGAGTGAGTATTCGGTTTGGAGCGCGCTGATGGGGTGGACGGCGTGGGCGCGGCGAATGGTTTCGGTGGAGGCCTCGGAGAGTCCGAGATAGCGGACCTTGCCGGCCTTGACCAGCTCGGCCATGGCTCCCACGGTTTCTTCAATCGGTGTGTTGGGGTCGATGCGGTGCTGGTAGTAAAGGTCAATGGTGTCGATGCCCAGGCGCTTGAGGCTGGCGTCACAGGCCTGGCGGACGTATTCGGGGCGTCCGCTGATGCCGCGGCGGGTGCCGTCGGCATCGCGCATGATGCCGAATTTAGTGGCGATGACAACTTTGTCACGATGCGGACGCAGGGCTTTGCCAACCAGAATTTCATTGGTGAAGGGACCGTAGATGTCGGATGTGTCGAAAAAGGTGATGCCAAGCTCGATGGCGCGATGGATGGTGGCGATGGATTCGGCTTCGTCGCCGGGGCCATAAAACTCGGACATACCCATGCACCCGAGGCCGAGCGCGGACACTTTCAGACCCTGTGCGCCTAATGTGCGTTGTTGCATCTGTGGACTTCCTTCGCAGGATGAGATTCAGAAACGGCGAATTGGATGCGCGGCGTTGCCGGCCAATGCATGGGAATCAGGTCATGTAGATCAGGTCACGGGGATCAGGTCATGTAGATCATGGGCCCATGTAGAGTTCGACGGGCGAGAATCCGATGGTCTTGGATTTGTGATCGACGCGCAGAAAGAGCGGCGTTTTACCGCCATTGATGTCGACACCCATGACCGTTCCATTGCCGACCGTCTTGGCGATGACGATCTTGTGGGACTTGATGACACCGTAGTCGCTGGCTGCACCCCAGTCCTTCTGGAACTGCGTGAAGTCGTAGGCCGCGTACTGGCCGGCATGCTGCTGCCAGTTGGGGTCGTTGTTCCATTGGCCATAAGCTTGCTGGAGATTGCCGGACTCGACGGTGGCTATGAACTGGTTGACGCGGTGCTCGGAGGGCCAATGCCAGAGCTGCCAGGGCATGTCGAGGTAGAAGGAGATTCCGGCGGCGAAGGCGACGACGGCCACAATGATGGCGGCGATGCCCAGGTTAAGGTTGCGACGCTCACGGCGAGCGTTGAACTGGGGAGCATCCATCAGAGTCATCGGCGGCTTGGGTCCTTTCGACGGGGAGCAGTCCCCTTTATTTTGACACCGCCGGGCCAGCTTATGTTTCCCCAAATGTGTTTCTTATCGAAAGTGGGCAGTTATTGTTGCCGGGACCCTGGATCTGGAGCATTGACCTGAGCCTGATCATTTGCGGCAGAGCGCACATGCGCTATCAGGCTGGCGCCGGACGGGATCTGTGCATTCTTACCATGGACGAAGAGGCCGCCAAGCGGAATGATGGAAGCGCCGACAGCCTCGCCAACGCGCGATTGGCCATCTTTCGTTTCCGTGCCGGACAGCAAAATCGTTGTACCGTCCTTCAGCTTCATGGAGTGCACAGCAAACGTCAGACTTCCGGGCTGGCCCTGGATTCCGCCATTGTCGACCTGCGTGACCGTTGCTGAAACAGGAGTGAGCCTGCTCGCCACCACTACTGTGCCGATGGTGAGGTCCTGGGCCAGCGCGACCGGCAGCGGATCGCCGACTTGCAGGCCCTTGGAGGCGACAGCGGCAGTAAAGACCAGCGGCAGCGGAGTCCCAGGCAGCAGAAGGGGATATCCGGGCGCGTTGGCCGGAAACGTGGTTGAAACAGTTTTGGAAGCGGTGCCGGGGATGGTATAGACCGCCAAGGCGACCCGGCTGCGCCCATTGTCTGCCGTGACGGCGATCGCCTGGAGCGTGGTGCTTGAAGAAAGCGTGATGGGGCCGGTATAGCGGCGGGAAGCGGTCGTTGGCGTCCAGCCATCGGTGGTGTAGTAGATGTAGGTTCCGCGCGTTGAATCTTTCATCCGCAGTGTAACGGCGGAAGGATAGGTGCCGCCTTTTACAGAGAATCGTGGCCTGACCACGCTGCAACAGTAGGTTGTAGCCTGTGCATTTTGTATGGCTTGCTGGTTCGCCTGCTGTGCATTTTGCATGGCCTGCTGATTTGCCTGCTGTGCATCCTGCATGGCTTGCTGATTGGCCTGCTGTGCGGACTGCATTGCCATCTGGCTGGCATCCTGTGCGTTGACGGCAAGGGCAGAAAAAAGAAACAAGCTGACAATCAGAGAGCGCATCGTAAGCCTCATTTTCTGGACTATGAATCGTCCCGGTCATGTAGACGCGCAGCTTAGACGTATTGTTTCGCAAATAATATTGCGAGCTGGAGCTGCGCCTGGTTGCTACCGGCTGTAATTGGTGCGGTCTTTTTCGGCGCGGCGTTCTACAGCCAGCTGGATGAGCCGGTCGATGAGGTCTGTATATGAGACGCCGGAGGCGGCCCAAAGTTTGGGGTACATGCTGATGGAGGTGAATCCGGGCATGGTGTTGATCTCATTCAGGTAGATGCGCTGCGACTTGCCGGGATCCATGAGGAAATCGACGCGGGCGAGTCCGGAGCAGTCACAGGCGCGGAAGGCGGCAATGGCCATCTGCTGGATTTGCCGGGTCTGGGCTTTGGTGATTTTGGCGGGCAGGATGAGGTTGGAGCCTTCGGTGAGGTACTTGGCCTCGTAGTCGTAGAACTCCTTACTGGGGACGATTTCACCGACGACGGAGGCCGCGGGGTTGTCATTGCCGAGGATGGCGACTTCGAGCTCGCGGGCTTTGCGTTTGCTTCCAATCCCCTGCTCGACGACGATTTTGCGGTCGTAGCTGGCGGCGAGGTCGATGGCGGGGGTAAGCTCTTTGCGGTCGTGGGCCTTGGTGATTCCTACGGACGAGCCGAGGTTGGCGGGCTTGACGAAGAGCGGATATTTGAGCGCGGCTTCAATTTTCGCGAGGATTTTCTTCGGGCTGGATTCCCAATCGACGCGGAGGAAGCTGACGTGTTTGGGGATGGGCAGCTTTGCGGCGGCGAAGAGGCGCTTCATCACGTCCTTGTCCATGCCGGTGGCGGAGCCGAGGACGCCGGAGCCGACGTAGGCGATTCCGGCTAGCTCGAAGAGGCCCTGAATGGTGCCGTCCTCGCCGAAGGTTCCGTGAAGGACGGGGAAGATGACGTCGAGGTTGAGGGGGCTTTGCGCAGGATGCATGGCGCGGGCTTCGGTCTCGAAGGGAACGAGCGCTCCGGTCTGGTTGCCGGAGGGCACGGGCGGGACGATGACGGACTCTCCGCGCGCTAGGACGGCAGCGGTGGAGGTAGTTTCGGGATCTCCAGCGCGGAGGTGACGCTCGGGTGCGGATTCTCCGGTGAGCAGGCGCTGGGCGTCGGAGGCGGTGACCCATTGGCCCTCTTTCGTAATGCCGATGGGGGTGATTTCGTACTTTTTGCGGTCGATGGCTTTGAGGACAGAGGCGGCGGAGAGCAGCGAGACTTCATGCTCGCCGCTGCGGCCGCCGAAGAGAACGCCGATGCGGAGTTTTTTCATAATCAGGGTTGAGACGTTTCTTTTGAAACTAAAAGACTCCCTTGCCAGATGTTACTTCGCAGAGGACGGAATAGATTTGGCGAGGTCCGCCCATGAGACCAGAATGAAACGCTGGTCCTTGAGAAATTTTCGGAACTCAGGACTGCTGACGGTGTTGAGATCATTCTGCCGCCACTGTGCCCCCCAATCGGGATGGTCGAAGGTGGCGGCGCGAATCTCTTCATTATCGTAAGCGAGATGGACGATCAGCTCATAGGTTCCGGGAGGCAGCGGCGCGAGCATTTTCTCGTAAGTTGCCAGCCAATGGTCCTGGCCTACGTTGTGAATCATCTGTAGCGCCTTATCGACAGGCACGGTCTTCATATCGAACCCGGCGGGCAGCGGTGGGTTCATCGCGTCGCTTGGTTCTCTGGTGAGCAACAGGGGTATGTGGTAATGGCTGCCCAGGCCGAGGTAAACATGGAAGAGCGGCTGCGTGCTGAAGAGCGTTCCCATGTGGCTGTCGAGGTGCGAGGGCTTGATGCCGGCGGCCTCGGCCTTATCCACCTGCGCGCGTAGCTCGGCTTCCACATCCCGCATGTTCGCGTGCTGGTCCACATCTTCGGTGAGCAGAGGAAGATAGCCGTCCGGATCGACAAGGCTGGAATTCGGCTGGGAGGACACCGGACGCCACCGGTAAGAGGTCCAATCGGCATTCAGGGTGAGGTGAAGGCCGAGATCGGCGTCGGGATGACTTTTCGCCCAGCGCGCGACCTCCGGAAACCAGGGGCACGGAACCATGATGCTCGCAGAGGTGATCCAGTGATGCTGAAAGGCGTCCTCAATGGCGTGGTTGACGGTGTGCATCATGCCGAAATCGTCGGCATGAATCACCAGCAGACGCGAATTGGCGGGATATCCTAGGCGTTCGGCGACCGTTTTGCCATTCGGATTCGGCGCAGCCTGCGCGACACACAGCATTGAGGCGAGAAACACGGTTGCGGCAGCGGCGAAGCGGAGCGTAGCACGTTTGAGCAAGGACACCCCCGGAAACGCATTCCAGTTTACATGAGGGGGAACTGAGATCCCCGGACCCGGCTATCGATATTTTTTGCGGTTGAAGGCCTTGAGGACGGAGGCGGCGGAGAGCAGCGAGACTTCATGCTCGCCGCTGCGGCCGCCGAAGAGGAGTTTTTCATTGGAAATTTTGAAGGGGTTGATCGAGGATGAAAACCTTAGTGTCTGCATCCTGGCTGAGTTCCAAGCATATAGCTTTTATGTCGGCCTTGCGCCGGTCGGCGTCGTCGCTCTGAGGCCACCCCACAACGGATGTGTGCCTCTCAAAGGGGTCGTCGTCACGAATTGCCTTTAACTCTTGTGCGATCAGCTTCCCAACGGTAATATCGGCACGGCCATAGATTTTGTCCCGCCCTCTTTTGGTACCCAATGTTCTTTGACCACATTTCCACACCTCATGATCTTCCAGACCGCTGGAGTGAAGTACAGACAGTTTCGGGTGGGGCTCGGGGCTGAATGCGCTCGGTCTGACTCGGCCCTGCGATTTAATCAAGGTTTTGGATGAGTAGATGAACCGCGAGACCAAGTCGCGAGGCCCGAGCTCATAGCCTTCAGATGTAGAGACGGATTTCTGCCTGCCCTTAATGCGCAGATAATTACGAAGTGAGTTGAGCCAACGCATAGGCAATATTTGCAGGGATTCCGTCTGTAATCCAATCAGTTCCGCGAGAGGTAATCTGCCCAAGCATCCATGCGTACGAGCACCTTCCCCGTCCGTCAATGCTGATTGTTAGAGCCCTTCGGGGGGCAAATATCCAATCGAGAGCAACCTCTCCGTCATTGTCCGCGCTGATTTCGGGAATCGGAATTGTCGTAGGTAGAGCCTCCAGAAAACTGGCCGTAATGACACAGGCTTCTGCGTCAAGCGCCTTTCCGCCATATCCATCCCAGCCATCGAAGCTGGCTTCCTGTTGAACAGCCTCGATGTCTGCACGCGCTTGATCGACTCGACTACGAATCGAGTAGCTTTTGAGCATCTGCTCACGAATTTGTTCCTGCATCTCTACCAACCGATCGGCGGGTTCGCTCCTGGCATTTGACCTAGTCGGAGAGATGAGAGCCGAGACTCCATTCATTGGTGCGAGAACTGTGGTCATTGATATATCTCCGCGGTTCGTTCAGTGATGCAAGCAAAAAAAATATCGTTCTTTAGTTGCCTCAGAGACTCAAACATCCGAGGTATAGACGGATCATTCGGATCCAATGTAAGGCGATCACGATAGGCATCAATATCGAGTAGTAGAGAGATAGCCGATGGCTTAACCTGTGGTTCTAACGCTTGAATTACCGTAGCTGATGCGTTTCGTGCTGAATCGTCGACATTGATTCGACACAAGAAGTCCCGGATGGTCTGAGGACTCGGCTCGGGTAGTGCAGGTGGGGCCGTCAAAAACATGTTCAGCGCTGCTGGCCCCTCGTGCTCCATACGGTTGATGTACCTGACAGCGATTCTGGATATTTGTGCGGGCTGAGTCTTTTGGACATAAACCCTCCATAGTCGCATTGCTTCCTCGAAAACTTCCCCCCAAGTCGTGTATGGTTCAAGACGGCTAAAGGTGAATCCGTCCAGCCGGAATTGGGCGACCTGATTTTGACTCTTATACAGCCAGCCAACTTTTGAGTGAGCCGCAGCTGATTGATGCAAGCGCCCCTCGTTTAAATCCAAGCGAGTGCTGAAAACATTTATCTGCTCTTTTTTTGAATACTCCATGCCAACTTCAGCACTCATGCTGCCAAGCTCGTCTACGGCCATCTGAGCCTGCGGTGAAACCCGGAAGTCAATTAAAGCTTCCACGATTGGAGCTTTTGCGAGATGTGGTCGAGGCCTAGCCATCGGATTATCGACGAGCCAATGTCTTTTTCGTTGTCAGTTTGGGTGCCTCAACAAATTGCTGGAGGGTTTGCTCGATAAATCGCCCCCCAACCTCAGATGGACTTCTTCCATAGATGCCCTTCGTAGCTAACTCCTTGAGCATGTCTACGGACTGTTCAGCAAGTGTAACTTCAAACCGAAGACCGCGTGAAGCACTTCTAGGTCTCGCCATTCAATTCCCCATTATTACCCGATAATTATCTGGTAATAATGGGGAATTTTCAAGACTGTTCGACACGATTGAAACCCTTTCTTGTTCCTTTATGGGAACCTCGGTGGGTGTTGGCAGATAGCTTCTATAGAATCTTTTTTCCGAAAGCAGAAGAAATGAGTTCGACGGCTAAATCGGCGGTGCGGTTGTGTTCGTCGATGACCGGGTTTACTTCAACGATTTCGAAGCTGACCATGCGGCCGTGATCGGCGATGATTTCCATGGCTAGATGGGCTTCGCGGTAGGTGGCTCCTCCGCGGACGGGCGTGCCTACTCCGGGCGCGTCTTCGGGGTCGATCCAGTCCATGTCGAGCGAGACATGGTAGCCGGCGGTGCCGCGTCCGGCGGCGCGCAGGGCCTCTTCCATGATGGTGCGCATGCCGCGCTCGTCGATGTCGCGCATGGTGTAGACCTCGGTGATTCCGGCGCGGCGGATGTTTTCTTTTTCCGTGGCGTCGATGTCGCGCACGCCGATGATGACGGCATTCTCCGGCGCGACCTTGGGGCTGAAGCCGAGGATGTTGGCGAGCGGCGCGGGGCCGAGGCCGACGAGCGCAGCGAGCGGCATTCCGTGAATGTTGCCGCTGGGCGAGGTTTCAGGCGTGTTGAAGTCGGCGTGGGCGTCGATCCAGATGAGGCCGATCTTCTGGTGCTGCTTGCGGTAGAAGGCGGCGACTCCGGAGACGCTGCCGGCGGCTACGGAGTGGTCTCCACCGAGGATGACGGGAGTCATACCTTCTTCGAGAGACTTCTCCACCATTTCCGCGGCCTTGGTGCAGGTGTCGGTGATTTCTTTGAGGTAGCGCGCGTTGGGTTCGCCGACTCGCTTCGTTTCGGCGATAGCAACGCTGATGTTGCCTGCGTCCTTGACTTCGTGGCCGAGGGATTCGAGGCGGGCTTCGAGTCCGGCGACGCGCACGGCGGATGGCCCCATGTCTACGCCGCGGCGGGAGGCTCCGAGATCGAGCGGGACGCCGATGACTTTGATTTTGCGCGGCGGGAGGGACTGGACTCCTCTGTATGATTTTTCGGCGGATGCGGGTTCATTGACTTTCGACATAGAAAAACTTTCTGCTGGCCATTATTATGGAAAGGCTTTTTGCTAATTTCTCTTAGGGATAGATGCGGTTCAGGGTCCGCGCAAAGGGGATGGTCTCGCGCACATGGTCGAGACCGCAGATCCAGGCGACGGCGCGCTCGATGCCCATTCCGAAGCCGGAGTGCGGGACGGAGCCGTAGCGGCGCAGGTCGAGATACCACTGGAAGGCTTCAAGCGGCAGCTTGTGCTCCTCGATGCGCTGCTTGAGCAGGTCGTAGGAGGCGATGCGCTGCGAGCCTCCGATGATTTCGCCGTAGCCCTCGGGGGCGAGCACGTCGACGCAGAGTGCGTACTTCGGGTTTTTGGGGTCCGGCTCCATGTAGAAGGCCTTCACGTCGGCAGGATAGCGATGCACCATGACGGGACGATCAAACTGCGATGAGATGTAGGTTTCGTCGGGCGAGCCGAAGTCGTTGCCGTATTCGAAGGGATGTTCGAGCAGGCCTTTGGCGTGCGCGTCGTTGAGCATTGCCACGGCGTCGTCGTAGCTGACGCGCGGGAATGGGGCTTTGATGACTTCGAGCTTAGCGGTGTCGCGCTGGATGACTTTGAGGTCGGGCGCGCGGCGGGTGAGGACGCGATCGACGATGAAGCTGAGGAACTGCTCGGCCAGTTCCATGAGTCCGTCTAGGTCACAGAAGGCGACTTCCGGCTCGACCATCCAGAACTCGGTGAGATGACGGCGGGTTTTGGATTTTTCGGCGCGAAAGGTTGGGCCGAAGGAGTAGACCTTGCCCAATGCGAGCGCGGTGCTCTCAATGTAGAGCTGGCCGCTTTGGGTGAGGTAGGCTTCGTCTCCGAAATAATCAACGGGAAAGAGGGTGCTGGTGCCTTCGCAGGCTGCGGGCGTGAGGATGGGCGGATCGGTGAGCGTGAAGCCACGCTCGTCGAAGAAGTCGCGCGCCGCTTTGATAATTTCCGCGCGGATGCGGAGGATAGCGGCCTGGCGCGGCGTGCGAATCCAGAGATGGCGATGTTCCATGAGGAAGTCGGTGCCATGCTCTTTGAGCGAGATGGGGAAGGGCGTGTCTTCGGGCACGCGCTGGATGACCTCGATGCCCTCCACGTCGAGTTCGTAGCCGCCGGGCGCGCGCTTGTCGGCGCGGACCTTGCCGGTGACGATGACGCTGGACTCCTGCGTGAGTCCCTTGATGGCGTCGAAAACCTCGGGCGGCACGGCGGCTTTAGGCACGATGCCCTGGATGGTTCCGCTGCCGTCGCGAAAGATGGGAAAGAGCAGCTTGCCGCTCTCACGCAGGTTGTAGAGCCAGCCGTGGAGGGTTACGCTCTGGCCTTCATGCTCACCGATTTTAGCTATGGTGGTGAGCGGGCTGGATTCTGTAACAGCCGCAGTTGCAAATTCTGTCTTGGTTTCTTCCGTCATGCGATTCTCTAAAACTTCTCAAAGGCTTTTGCTGCTTTTTGCGCTACCGTCTCCGGCTCATCGCCGAAAGAATAATGAATTTCGAGGACTCCGGCGGGCGTCTGCGGTGCGGTCTTGAGGCCCTCGAAGGTTTCGTCCCAGGCGATGGTTCCCTCGCCCGGCCACAGATGCTCGTCGCGTTCGCCGTGGTTGTCATGCAGGTGCGAGGAGCGCAGCAGCGGCTTTAACTCCGCGAGTATTGGCGCCACACCTTCACCCAGGTGTGCGTGGCCAACGTCCAAGCATACGCCGATGTCGCGGAAGTGTCCGGTGTGGATGATCTCCAGCAGATTGGCGGGATGCGTGACTTCGTTCTGCAGATTTTCGACCAGCAGCTTGACGCCAAGCGGATTGGCGAAGGCGCGCAAGTGCTCGAGCGCGGTCATGGAGAACTCAAGCGCGCGCGGGCTCCATGCGTCCTCACGCTCGCCAAGATGGACGATGAGGAAGCGGAAGGGTATCTGCTCGGCCACTTCGAGGGCGCGCTTGATCTCGTCCATGGCATCGATGCGCCGGGACTTTTCGGGGTGAATGATGTTGATTGCAGGCGCGCCGCCGCGGCCCATTTCGTGATCGGGAAACAGGGGCGAGTGCATGGAAAAAGCTTCCGTGGAATTCGCCTTGAACCAGCCGGAAAGCTCACGCACCTCGGCGCGGTTGGTGTAGTCGAAGTGCTGGCGCGCGGCAAAGAGCTCGATGCCCTGCGCTCCGGCCTTTTGAAAGGTGTCAAGCAGGCCTGGATGAAGACGGTGACGGAGAAAAACGTGGGACGAGATGACCTTCAGCATTGAGTTGGGACCCGGATGGTGCTCCTGTTTCTATTCTCTCAGGACTAGCCGTCCAGGGTGCTGGCCGCATGGGTAAGTGCTTCGCGAAGCCACTCCCGTTGGCCGTGAATTCGCTATCCGGTCACGGATGCAGGCTGTCCTCATCGAGAAATGACGGAGAGAAGCTGACCATGCAGAAATATCGGCCTCTTAAGGCTTGCCAATTACTTGCTGGCTTGGGGGGTGGTTCCGTTTGGGATGTAGTTTTTGTACTGGGTATCGACGATGCCGAGGTTGCGGGCGAGCCCGAGCTTGGCCAGGTTGTACCGGTAGACGCTGTTGACGTACTGCGCCTGGGCCTGCGCCAGCGTGGATTGGGCCTCGGCTACAGGGAGGTTGTCATCGACTCCGGCTTTGAACCGCTGGGTGCTCTGGTCGAGCGCGGTGGACCCGAGGTCCACATTGCTTTTTGAGACCTGTACCAGTTGCTGCGCGGTTTGTAGATCGAGCAGGCTGTCGCGGAGCTGCTGGTCGATTTTGGTGGTCAGGTCGTTCATCTGGGAGCGGAGCTCGTTGACCTGCGCCTCTGCTACGTCGGCGTCTCCGCGGAATTTTGCTTCGTGGAAGATGGGAATGTTGAGGGTTCCCATGGCGGTAAAGGTTCCGTGATAGACGAGGCCGGCTACGCCGGTGACTCCGTAGTTGCCGCTGAAGCTGAGGCTGGGGTAGCGCTCATGTTTGATGGCCCGCTGTTCTAGTTCGGCGGAGATAATCTCCTGCTTGAGCCCCTGATAATCCTGACGATTGTTGTAAGCCTGCTGGCGCGCCTGTTCGATGGTGATGGCGGTCAGATCGGAGTAGGGCGCGGCGTCGGTGAGCTGAACCTGCTGCTCGGGGGCGAGGCCGATCTGGCGATTGAGCGCGATCTTGTCCTTCGCGAAATTGTCCTGTGCGGTGATGAGCGCCTGCTGCTGCGTCTGAAACTGCACGCGCGCGCGCAGTTCGTCGAGATTGGCGGCGGTTCCGGCGAGGTGTTTCTGGTGCGCCTGATAGAGGAGGGTCTGGTCGGTCTTCAAAAGCGATTGGGCGTAGTCGACTTGTGCCGAGTCGGCGATGGCCCTGAGGTAGGTTGTGCCTACGTCCAGCACGACAAAGCCGCGCGAGGACTGCGTGTTGTAATAGGCGACGCGCACGTTGGCTTTGCCGGCACGCCACGCATCCCATCCGGACCAGGTGAAGAGCGCCTGGGTGAGATTGATCTGGCCGATCCGGGAATTGACTTTGACCACGAGCGGAAACTGGCTGGCTTCGCTGGCCGGGAAACCAAATTGGGTGATCAGGCTGGGCCGGAAACCAGCGGCAGCGAGGTTGATCTGATGAACGCCGACTTCACCGTGCAACGAGACGTTGGGGAGCAGGTAGTTTTCAAGCTGAAGCTTCTGGGCCTCTGCCGTTTTCTGATTGAGACGGGCGAGCGTGAGGGCCAGATTATGCTGGATGCCGAGATCGATGGCGTCACCGAGCGAGAGCTGACGGACGCCCGGGGTGACAGCTACAGCCTCAACGCTGCCAGCGTAGGGATTCTGGGCGGAGTTGTCAGGGTTCGACTGCGCCAGAACGGGCATGCAGAAGAGTGCTGCGGCCAGCGCCAGATTTTTCCATTTCTTCATGCCGGGGCGGAAAGTCCTTCTTAGTCTTCCTATTAGATTTCCATGGAGCGGATCGGTTGCCAAGTTTTTATGGTGTCAAGGTTGGCTCGCGATGTTGAAAATCCGCATGTGTGCGGCTACAGAGGCAGTATAGTTGCTGGCAGTGGTTTTCCCCGCAAGCAGAGGATTTTGACCGGATGTTGCGTTTATGTCTGCCGCTTTTGATTATTGCCAGCCTTGTTTCGGGTCCCCGGGCCGCGGCACAGCCTGCTTCAGCGCAGAACCCCGCTATGGCGCAGGTTACGGTCGGTCAGTCGCTGATTCCGCTGGCCGGCCCGTGGAAGTTTCATATTGGTGATAATCCGGAGTGGGCTGATCCGAATTTTGATGATTCGCAGTGGGAGACGATGGACCTTACGCCCAAAGCGGGGTCTTTCGATCCTGTTACTGGATGGTCCAATTATGTGCCAGGCTGGACGGCCAAAGGTCATCCGGGCTACTGGGGCTACGCATGGTATCGCATCCGGGTGCAGGTAAATGCGCGTCCCGGAGAGAGCCTGGCGCTGGCCGGCACGGCGAATGTAGACGATGTTTACCAGGTTTTTGCCAACGGCACACTGCTGGGCGGCTTCGGCAAATTCCCGGGCCACGGACAAAACCCCGTGCCCTACTACAGCCAACCGATGATGTTCCGGCTACCGGAGACACAGGGCACCGGCCCGGCTACAGTGGTTCTGGCTTTCCGTTTCTGGATGGAGCCCAACGACCTGCAGGAGGCGCCCGACGCAGGCGGAATGCATAACGCCCCTCTCCTAGGCCAAGCCGATGCGGTTGCAGCGAGTTATCAGTTGGCGAGACTGGCGCTGTTTCGTACCTACGCATCCGGGATAGTCGAAGCTGCGCTGTTTCTCCTTCTGGCCATCCTGGCATCAGCACTTATTCTGTTCGACCGTTCCGACCCGGCATACCGATGGCTGGCTGTCGTTTTTCTCCTCACTACGATCCTGGCCTGCTACACGTGTCTCGCTTCCTGGACACAGTATGTGAGCATCATAGCTTCAACCGTAGTGACAGATGTTTTTCTGAGCCCATTGATCCTAGGCGGATGGGTGATGGTGTGGTGGACATGGTTCCGGCTGCGCCACCCGGCATGGATGCCGAAGGCTATCGCCGTTCTGACCCTGCTGTATGGGGTCAGTGATGCGTTGGGTGAAGACCTCTTTTTTACCGTCATCCCGCATCCGGTAAGCGCAGGCTTTCACCTTGCCTCTGTGGGGATTCGGGCCGTGTTCCTGTTTCTGCTGGTGTTTATTGTGATTCAGGGCGTCAGCGAGCAGGGACGGGAGGGCTGGCTTGCGTTGCCTGCCGTCGTGCTGGTGGGAATCGCTCAGTTCCAATCCGAGCTGCTTGTTCTGCACGTCCGCACCGAGTGGTTCCCCTTTGGCGCACGGATCGGACTTGCCCAGACCGCCGCGCTGACCCTGGCTGCGGTCATCTTTGTCCTTCTGCTGCGCCGCCTGCTACTCTCCATTCGCCAGCAGCGGCAAATGGCGCTGGATGTGAAACAGGCGCAGGAGGTGCAGCAGGTGATCCTGCCGGAGACGGTTACCTCGCTGCAGGGTTTCGCGATTGAGAGCGAGTACCGGCCGGCGCGCGAAGTGGGCGGGGATTTCTTCCAGATTATTCCGCATGCGAGCGACGGCAGCGTGTTGATTGTGACCGGAGATGTAACGGGCAAAGGGCTGAAGGCCGGGATGCTGGTGGCTCTGCTGGTGGGAGCGATTCGCAGCACGGTGGAGCTGAATGGGGATCCGGAGTTTGTGCTGCAGGCGCTGAACCGGCGACTGATAGGCCGGGGCGATGCTCACGCGACGTGTCTTGCGATGCGCATCCGCGCGGATGGAGCGGCTACGCTGGCCAATGCAGGGCATCTGCCTCCATACCTGAACGGGAAGCCTGTAGCGATGGAGGGGGCGCTGCCGCTGGGCATGATTTCGGATGCGACGTTTTCCGTGACGCGGTTCCAACTGGCCGAAGGCGATCGGCTGGTGATGGTGTCCGATGGCGTTGCCGAGGCGATGGATGCGAATGGGCGGCTCTTTGGCTTTGAGCGCGTGGAGGCGATGCTGGAAGACTCCGCACTCTCGGCCGCGGCACTGGCTGACGCTGCGCAGACGTTCGGGCAGGAAGACGATATCAGCGTGGTGGCGATTACGCGGGACCTGCCCGTTCGGCTTCGCTCAGGCCAGGCTGGGGATACGCGCTTCGCGCTCCAGGACAGTGTCACAGATTAAATTTGCTTTTGGGAGTGATCCGGGTGTCAGCTCAGGGGTGTCAGCGAGGCCAGCGCTAAATTTTTCCAATTCTTCGTGCCGGGGCGGAAAGTCCTTTTCGATCTTTCTATTAGATTTTCACGGAGCGGATCGGTAACCAACTTTTTTGGCCCTGCCGGGAGCTTTTTGCGGGCCGCCAACGTCCATATCAATCAGGAGTAGAATGCCTCCATGATGCGGGTCGCCCTAATAGCGCTGATGGCCGCCGGACTTGCTCTTCCGGCGTGCGCGCAGCGTGGCGGTGGTCACGGCGGCGGCGGTTTTGCGGGACATTCTGCCGCGGGATTCCACGGTGGTTTTGCGGCTCCGCATTTTTCCCGAGGTTTCACTGCCCGTCCCTATAGTTATGGAGCCCGGCGCTACTCGCGGTCTTCCTCCGCATATCCGCGTTACCGTTCCGGCTTTCGCGCGCCTTATGTAGGACGCGATTATTACAGGCCCAATCGATACCAGAGGTCTTATTTGGGGGGATATGGAGTACCGCTGTTCTACGCCATCCCGGACTGGATTGGACTCGGCACGGAGGGATGCTATCCGGATGCATCCGACTATTCTGTCTATGATGGCGACGCGGATAACTTGGCCCCGGATTGCGCTGGGTCAGTTGCTGGGCCAGCCGCTGGGCCGGACCAGCCGACCATCTACGGCGATGACGGACAAGGGCCTCCCGCGCCACCGCCCGATTACGCGCCGCCAGCGTATGAGCCTCCCGCGCAGTCTCCGCGATCGTCGCAGATTCCTGCGAATGAGGTTGCGACGACCATTGTCTTCAACGATGGGCGACCGTCAGAGCAGGTCCACAACTACGCTTTGACCCGGACGACGCTGTTTGTGCTGGATCAGCAGCAACGCGATATCCCGCTCGACCAGATCAACCTGGCAGAGACGGAGAAGGTGAATCGTGCGGTTGGCATTCCCTTTCAGGTTCCCAGCATTCCTCAATAGTCCGCTAGATTCCGGGCGCGATTCCTCATCATGAGTTCGTTGGCAGTTCTTTATCTTGAATCAGCCTTGAAGGGCCGGCTCTTCAAGGCCAAGTCCTGTGAGAGATTCCAGCCATAAAACCTGATGGCCGAAGACGCGGCCAAATTGCTTTGCGGTTGCGTGGATGGCGTTTTCCATGGTGGGCGCCGGGTGGATGGTGCTGTCGTGATTCACCTCTAAATCGAGACTGGTGACCGGGCGGTCGCTAATGCCGCAGGGAACGATGAGGTCGAAGTCGCGTAGATCGGTGGTGACGTTGAGGGCGAATCCGTGGGAGGTAATACCGCGGGCGATGTGAACGCCGATGGCGGCTACTTTTTTCTCGGGAATGGAGCCGCCGGGGAGGGTCCAGACGCCGGTACGTCCGGCGATACGCTGGGCCGGAATGCCGAAGTCCGAGCAGGCGCGGATGAGAGCTTCTTCCAGCAGGCGGACGTACTCGACGGCTCCCAGGCGAGGGGTGAAGCTGCGGAGATCGAGGATGGGATAGCCGACAAGCTGGCCGGGGCCATGGTAGGTGACGTCGCCTCCGCGATTGATTTCGTGAATCTGAACGCCGCGCCGGGCGAGGAGCTCGTCTGAGGCCACGATGTTGCTGCGGTTGGAGTTGCGGCCGAGGGTGAGGACGGGCGGGTGCTCCAGCAGCAGGAGGGTATTGCCGATGCGCTGGGCGTGGCGGGCTTCGACGAGTTTCTTCTGGAGGTCGAGCGCGGTGTTGTACTCGATGCGGCCGAGATGGATGAGGTTGAGAATCATCAATCGTAAATTCAGGAGCGAGGGTCATGGCTGCGGCGCGCACATAAATGTTTCGCGCAGGCGTGCCTGTAACGGTGTTATGAACATCATAGTCTCCAGATAAATCATGCGTTCGGCCAGTGCTTGCCGCAGTTGCGTTTCTTCAGGGATCGGCTTAAGCTTGCGCCGTCGTCGCCACAGAGCGGGGAGAACGATATGAAAAAGTTGCTTTATCGAACGATGCGAGTCGTGCTATTCGGTTTGCTTGCCGCCGCGCTGCCGGCGGTCGCCCAGGACAACCAACAGCCAAAAGAGCGCCCGGCGCCCAATCGACAGACGGCGAAGCCACAACATGGCGGACAGAAGCCCGGCGCGAAGCCCGCTCCCGGCAATGGACAGGCCCGCCCCCAGCCTTCGCGGCCCAACCCCGAAGTGAAACCCAATCCGGGCAATGGACAGACACGACCGCAGCCCTCCCGGCCAAACCCGGGTGTAAAACCCACTCCAGGCAGACCAAATCCGGGAGTAAGACCGACGCCGGGTCGGCCAAATCCGGGCAGGCCGACGCCAGGCCGTCCGAATCCGGGTGCTCGTCCACCCTCGCATCGTCCTCCGCAGTGGGGGCGTCCACCTGCGCGGCGGCCTTCGTATCAGTTCCGTCCCAATGACCGGGCCTACCTGCACCGGTATTATCTAAGCCGGCTGGGTCGCATCAATCGCGCGCGGCGTCCGGTGTTTGTGATCGGCGGATACTTCCCGTATGCCGACATCGGATACATCTCTCCGCTGCCGCCCGACCTCTATGGCTACCTGCCTCCTCCTCCTCCGGGATATCAGATGGGCTATTACGACGGCTATGTGGTGGTCTACGACCCGGTGACCTACTTCATTGTGAATGTGATCGATCTGATGCAATGATTTGAAGCTCATCCTGAGGTGCGACGGATTCCGCTGCCAGGCGGGTCCGTCGCAGCCTGCGGCCAGGTTATGGCTGTATACAGAGCAAACCTCTTATTCCGGCTATGTATACGGGCGATGACACCCTGGACCCGCATGGGGTCTGTAACTCATTCATTCAAGTTGTGTATCGGCGGATTGAGAGTGGCGACCTATTTGCATCACTGGAACATAACTTAACAATGGCAGGCTTGAGAATCTGTGCTACTTTGATAGGGAAATCATTCCTGATCCTCGAGATTTTGGTACCGCTCAGCAGGCCGTTCCGCGCAGCGAGATCAGGGTTCTCAGCCTGATGTAGAAGTTCCAGGAGACGTACATGTTCGCTCGTCGTTATCTACACGGTTATCTGCAAGGTTCTTTGCTGCTTGGTCTTGGTCTTTTGCTGGCTGGCTGCAGCAGCCCCAGCCTGGTTTCAATCCAGGTCACCCCAACGACTCAATTTTTTGGCGGCCCGGGACTTTCAGCACAGCTCACCGCCATCGGTACCTATCAGCAGGGAAACCATCCCCCTACTAAGCAGGACATCACGGATCTTGTGACCTGGAAGTCGAACGCTACGGCCGTTGCTACGATCAGCTCCACGGGCGTTGTGACTTCCGGCAGCGGTACCGGCTCAACCGCGATCACCGCGAGCATGAACGGATTCACCGGTCTGGTAACGGCTACCTCTAATGTCACTGTTTGCACGACGCTGAATTCCACCGGCACGGGATGTGGCAGCTAAACAGAGCCGGCGCAGCTCTCTAACCTTGGTTCGATCACAGAAAGGCCGCTCGCAAGAGCGGCCTTTCTGCGTTGTGACTCTGCATGCACCCAGCCGAGTTACTAGACGTTGATGGCCAGGCCTTCCACGCTGGAGAAGCCGTCGAGCATGGCTTCGGCGAGGGTGGGGTGGGCGTGGATGGTGAACATCATCTCTTCGACGGTGGCTTCGAGCTCGAGCGCGGTTACGGCTTCCGCGATCAGTTCGGTGGCCTGCGGGCCGATGATGTGGACGCCGAGGATCTCTCCGTATTTCGCGTCGGCGACGACCTTGATGAAGCCGTCGTGCGAATCGACGATGGAGGCCTTGGAGTTTCCGGCGAAGGGGAATTTGCCGACCTTGATCTGCAAGCCCTTCTCTTTGGCCTGAACTTCGGTAAGTCCGACGCTGCCAATCTGCGGCTCGGTGTAGGTGCAGCCGGGGATGCGGTCGCGGCGCACGGGACGCGCATACTTTCCGGCGATCTTTGCGGCGATAACCAGGCCGGACATGGCTCCGACGTGCGCGAGCTGCGGGAGCCCGGCTACGATGTCGCCGATGGCGTAGACGCCGGGTTCGTCGGTCTGCATGTACTCGTTGACCTGGATGAAGCCGCGGTCAGGCTTGATTTTGGTCTTCTCCAGGCCGATGCCTTCGGTGCGCGGCGCGCGGCCCACGGCGACGAGAACCTTTTCGGCCTCTTTGACGACCTGCTTGCCGTCTGACGCAGTGAAGGTGACTTTGGCACCCGTCTTTGTGGGTTCAACCTTCTCAACTTTCGCTCCCACGTTGATGTCGATGCCGCGCTTTTTGAAGACGCGGGCCAGCTCTTTGCTGACATCTTCATCTTCGGCGGGGACGACACGCGGCAGGTATTCGACGATGGTGATCTCAGAGCCGAAGCTGCGGAAGATGGAGGCGAATTCGACGCCGACGGCGCCGGCTCCGATGACGATGAGGGACTTGGGAATGGCGTCGATGGAGAGAATTTCGATGTTGGTGAGGACGTTGCCTCCGGCGTTGACGCCGGGCAGCATGCGAGCGCTGGAGCCGGTGGCGAGAACGACATTCTTCGCCTTGAGGGTCTCTTTTTTGCCGCTGTTCTCTACCTCTACCGAATGGACGCCGTCTTTGGCCGGGCCAGTGAGCTTGCCGAAGCCGGGGACGACGGTGACCTTGTTCTTCCGCATGAGGAAGTCGAGACCCTTGGTGTGTTTGGTGACGATCTGGGTCTTGCGGTCGAGGATCTTTTTCCAGTTCAGAGTGCCTTTGCCCAAGCCCTCGATCCCATAGTCCTCAGCGTGCTTGAGGTGGTCGTAAATCTCAGCGTTGAAGAGCAGAGACTTGGTCGGGATGCAGCCGACGTGGAGGCAGGTGCCTCCGAGCTTGCCGTCCTTTTCAATGAGGGCCACTTTGAGGCCGTACTGCCCGGCGCGGATGGCGGCGGTGTATCCGGCGGGTCCGCTGCCGATGATGGCTACGTCGTAGATGGTGTCTGCCAAGGGAAACTCCGTTCAAGAGGTGCTCTTATTGTAGTTCAGGGTTCTGGGCGCAGGGCACATCACCACGGCGACACGAACAGCGCGGCCAGCATCGCCTGTCAGGCTCCTGCGAGGGACGTCGCGAAGTAAGATGATGCCTTCAACTTACGGGGCTGATTTGCTCGCGCAGCAGCGTGATGATTTCTCCCGGGCACTCGTCCATGAGCCAGTGCGATTTTCCCTTTAACCGCTCAAACCGATAGGGTCCATTGCAAAGCTTCGCCGTGTTGAGCGCTGCTGTCTCGCCCAGGGCCTGATCCTGGTCGCCCCATATATAAAGGGTCGGCGCATGGACGGGACCGAGCGGTTTGGCGAAGTTTTTCGCCCTGTACCAGTTGAGCGCTGCGGTGAGAGTTCCATCCTGCTTGAATCGGCGGACATTGGAATTTACTTCGGCTTCCGGAACCGTACCCATGTATGCGCCACGCAGCAGCTTTGCGTTATCCGCAAGCAGAGCCTTTTCCGCCGCATGGTTGGGTGCCTGAAAGAGTTGAAAATACGACGACCGTTTCTGCTGGTCGGGGTCGGTTTGGATGGCGGCGAAAAGCGCATCGGGGTGCGGCGTCGAGAGCACGGTAAGCGTCAGCAGTCGGTCGGGCGCGTGCGCGGCTGTGACCCATGCCACTGCGCCTCCCCAGTCGTGGCCCACGAGGTGAAACCGCTTTGCGCCGAGGGAGTCGGCGAATCCCAGTGCGTCGGAGGACAGGTTGTCTACAGCGTAGTCGTCAACCGCCGCCGGACGCGCTCTGGGCGAGTATCCACGCTGATTGACTGCGACGGCGTGATAGCCCAGTGAGGCGATCGGGCTGAGTATGTTGGTCCAGGCATCGGCGAATTGTGGGAATCCATGCAGGAAAAGAACCAGTTCGCCAGTTTCAGGACCGGCGGAAAGGCCGCTAAACCGAAAGCCGTCGACGTCCAAAGAAATTCGTTTGAGCTTTCCAGATGCCATGCCTAGTTTCCTCGATGCAATGAGAGCTCCAGCTGCCAGACCACCCAGCGCCAGCACTTGTCTTCGGTTTGGCACGATCTTCTCCTTGAGATAAGGTCAACGATTCCCCGTGCGGATCAATGAGGATAGTGATTCAGTTGTCACGAGGAACTGCCGCTAACCTTAACTTGGAGTGGCCAGGTATTGCAAGACATCTGCGCTATGGACTTATTGGGGCGATTGCCACTTGTTCATTGCTGCGAGTGGCGACGAGGAACTCGCTGTGACTTGCAACTTAGACGGATCCGCTGGAAGTTATCCGAAATATTGTCGAGCGTCTGTCGATCCTGGGCGTCTGTCTCGATAGGAGGGCGCATGGCAGCGATTGAGAAATGCGGCCTGGGGCCTTCCAACAATAACTTTTGTGAGGCGAGCTATGAAGTTGATCCGTATGGAGGCTGGAAGGCGGAGGATGAACTCTGTCCGGACCGTTACATTTCTAACGTTGTCCATGGCGCTCTTCGCAGTATGCGCAAGCGCACAGGCGCAGGCTACAGACTCGGGAACTGTCGAATCAAAAGCCGATGCACGAACCTACAAGACTCTTTATCTGGCCGGCTCTACTCAGATGAATGACGCGCTTGATATTCAGACCGATCTTCGCAACTTTCTTCCCCGGGCGAAACTGTATTACGTTCGCTCTCAGAACGCCATCTCGATGTTTGGCACTCCGGATGACTTCATGCTTGCGCAGAAGATACTCTCGGATCTTGACCGGGCCAGGAAGACCTATCGCCTTACTTACACGATCACTGATACCGAGAATGGTCAGCGCGTGGGAACGCAACGTGTGGCTCTCATCGTCATCTCGGGAGGAATGACTGAACTCAAGCAAGGGAGCCGGGTGCCCATTGTCACCGGGACTTCCGATGCCGGAAGGTCAACTCAGAGCGATCAAGTGCAATACCTCGACGTGGGCCTGAACATCAAAGCATCGCTGGAGGGGCCTCCGGATCATTTGAGCTTGCGTACAAAGGTGGAGCAATCGAGTGTCGCGGAAGAAAAATCCGGTTACGGCGCACAGGACCCAGTGGTTCGCCAAACCACTTTGGATGGAACATCGACGCTGGTGCAAGGCAAGCCGGTGGTCCTGGGATCGTTCGATCTTTCAGGCAGCGGACGGCGCGTGGAAATTGAAGTGAGTTCCGAGCCGATTTCCTAGACTCGCGCGAGACAAAGAAAAGGGCCGCTTTCTGCGGCCCTTTTCTCATTCCTGCCTGAACTCTCGTTCGTTTCAGGTTCAGCTCTGTTGATCGGTTTTGTCGGCGTCTTTGTTTTCGAAATGTTCTGTTAGCTTCTCTACGCCTTCAAAACCGGCAACGGCGGCGACGCCTTCGGTGACGATCCCCGCATTTGGATCCAATTTCTTCGCGCCTTCTACGGCGGCAAAAGCACCAGCTGCTTCTTCGAGTAAACCCATGATGTTCTCCTTGAAAATATCGATTGACTTGCACAGAGCCCTAAAATGCGTAGCCATCATAGCAGCAACACAGAATACGGGACACTTCTGAGATGCGTCCAGCGCATCCGGTGACACGCGCCTGGTGGGTGTTTTTCGTGCTTGTTCCTGTCCATAAAATCGCCGTATCTCCGGCCTGTTGCTGGTGATACTCTCGCTGCAATGAAAAAGATCGGCCTGGTGTTGCTCGTTTTCCTGCCTGTTTCATCTCTGGCTTTCTCGCAGGCCGCAACCCCTCCTGCCGTCACGCCGTCCGTGCAGCTCACCACGCAAGCCATAGACCTCGGCAACTCCGCCGTCACGCTGCCCGGCCCGTGGAAGTTTGCTCCCGGCGACTCGCCTATGGTGAACGGCTCGCTGCTCTGGGCGCAGCCCGGCTTCGACGATGCGAACTGGGCGCCGATGCATGTGGCAGCCAAAGCTGGATCCATCGATCCCGCGTATGGCACGCCGGGGTTTGTCCCAGGCTGGACCAAGCAGGGCTTTCCCGACCTCTACGGTTACGCCTGGTATCGCCTACGCCTGCATGTCAATGACGGGGGCCAGCCCCTGTGGCTGAAGATGCCCAACGATGTGGACGATGCCTACCAGGTCTATGCCAACGGGCATTATGTGGGCGAGTTCGGAGAATTCACGCTACGCGGCGTTACAGCTTATTCCGCGCGGACGTTCTCATTCCAGCTGCCCCCACCGGGGCCGGACGGCGACATCCTGCTGGCGCTGCGCTTTTACATGAACAGCAGCACCTCCTTCCAGTCCACCGACGCGGGCGGCATGCACGGGCCACCGACGCTGGGGCTGGCTTCCACTGTTCGCCTGCTTCAGGCCGCGGAAGATGACGCAAATCTGCATTTCTACCTGGGCACGCTTCTTCAGGCGATTCTCTTTCTACTTGTGGCCCCGCTCTCGTTATGGGCCTGGTTCAAAAACCGGCGGGATCGAACTTACCTATGGCTCTTTTTCGCCCTGACATACCCAATCGTCAGCATCACCAACATGGCGTTTTCGGACCTGTCCTCCGTGATTCCGCTTGGGCCCGGCTATGTCTGGATAGGCTGTTTCCTTGAGCCGCTCATCCTTCCGGTTTGGGCGATGTTCTGGTGGCACTGGTTTGGGCTGCAGGAGAAGCGCTGGATTCCCCGGGCCGCGTGGCTGCTCACCGGTGCGCGCGTCTTGTCCCTACTTGGCCTGCGGCTGCCGGTAGACGGCATCGACCTGCTGCCTCACGCCTGGCTGCACTGGTTTAACGCGGCATCGGCAGTGTTCCTGGCCGCGCTGGGGGTATTGCTGCTCGTCATTCTGATTGAGGGCTTTCGCCGCGACCGCACCGCGGCACTGGTGGCCGCAGTGCCTATCCTGCTCATCGAGCTCGCCAGCTTTGCGCCGTATCTTCTCGGCTCGTTCGGCATCTCCACCCAGTTTTATCCGTTCGGAATAGGCATCAGTACCGCAGCGATCGCCTCCATCCTGATGCTCGTCGTCATTGGCGTGCTGGTGATGCGGCGTTTCCTGCGCAGTCAAGTGAAGCAGGAGCTGGCTCGCCAGACGATTGCCCAGGATCTGGAGCAGGCGCAGCAGTTGCAGCAGCGCGTGCTGGTTCCGGAGACTCTGCATTCGACGTTCTTCTCGGTTGAGACTGCCTACCACCCGGCGCAGACTGTCGGCGGCGATTTCTTCCAGACGCTGGCGAAGCCCGATGGCAGCCTGCTGGTGGTGATCGGAGACGTGTCCGGCAAAGGGGTGAGCGCGGCGATGCTGGTTGCGGTGCTGGTAGGGACCATTCGCACGCGCGCCGACGAGAGCTTCGAGCCGGCATCCATGCTGGCCACGCTGAACCACCGGCTCGTGGGGCGCTCGGGCGGCCACTTTGCCACCTGCCTCGCAGCCGAGCTAAGCCCTGACGGCACCATGCGCCTTGCCAACGCCGGACATCTGCCGCCTTATCTCAACGGCAAGGAGATGGAACTGGAAGGGTCGCTGCCGCTGGGCGTGTCGGGCGAGGAGGGGTATTCAGTGCAGACCTTCACGCTCCAACCCGGAGATCGGCTTACCTTTATGACGGATGGGGTGGTAGAGGCGACGAATCCGGCGCATGAGCTGTTTGGGTTTGACCGCACCCGGGAGATCAGCGGCCAGTCTGCGGCAGCGATCGCGGGACAGGCCCAGAGGTTTGGGCAGGAAGACGACATCACCGTGCTTGGGGTTGAATTTGCCACCGTGTGAGGGCCGGCAATGACTGCGCTCCGCGCGCATGGTTTTACCGGCTCGCGCATTTCTTCGAGATAGGGGTCGTACGGGTAGCCGCCCGGGCGGCGAAGCCCTGTTTTCCTGTATTCTGCGGACTTCGGAACTACTGGCCATTTGGCTGCGTATAGCAGTCCATGAGCTATGCGGCGGCGATGACGTGGGAGATGGACGGGTTCCGGCTGGTCCGGTCGCGTCCGCGCGTGAGTGCTGCAAGACCGGCCATGCGCGAGGACTCCCAGCGCCAGCGGCCAGCGGCTTTGCCGGGTCGCAGCGGGGCTATTGCCGGAGTTTCCGGAGCAGAACGAGTGCGGGGAGCGGAGCGGGGATTGGAAGCCGATTGGCAGATCGTGGTGCAGCGGTGCCTTGACGGCGACTCTGGCGCGTGGACCGAGCTGGTGAAGACGCATCATCGCCGCGTGTATGCGCTGTGCTACCGCTTTACCGGGTCTTCGCACGATGCGGAGGACCTGACGCAGGATGTCTTCCTGAAAGTCTATGGAAATCTGGCGGCTTTCGACCTGACGCGGGGCAGCTTTCAAACCTGGATCACGACCCTCGCGCGAAATTTACTGGTAGACCATTTCCGCCGTACCAAGCAGCAGCGGGCGACGGATTCGATGGACGTGGGCTGGGATGAGACGGACGATCTGACGATCGCGGCCCGGCTGGCGGCGCAGGGTCCGACGCAACATGATCACGCAGCGCAGAAAGAAATTGCCAAGATGGTGCAGGAAGCGCTGACGCGCATCTCGCCGGAGTTGCGTGAGGCGGTGATCCTGCGCGATTTACAGGATATGGATTACAAGGAGATTGCGCAGGTGCTGCGCATCCCCGAAGGGACGGTCAAGTCCCGCATCAGCCGTGGACGAGCGGAGCTGGCGCGGCTGCTGGACAGAAATAAAGGGCAGGTGGTGTAGCGATGTCAGAGCGAAATCCATTCGATCAAAAGCCGGCAGGAGCCGGGAGCGGACTGCTCCGCTGCGAGGAGTGGGAGATGCTGTTGACGGAAGCGCTGGACGGGCTGTTGCCCGCCACGGAACGCGCCGCCTTCCACGCGCACGGGGCAGAATGCGCCGTTTGCGCGCAACAGCTGACCCAGGCGCAGCAGGGCCGGGAGTGGCTGCAGTTTCTTGGCGCCGAGCCCGAGGTTCCATCGGACATGGTGCAGCGCATTCTGGGCAAGACAAGCGGCGCGGCAGCCACGAGCCCGCTGGCCCTGGGCGGTGCAGTGCCGATGGGTGCGCCGGCGCATGTACTGGGCGTGCCGGTGCGGCGCGTGATGTGGGACTCGCGGATGATGATGACGGCGGCGATGGCATTCTTTTCGATCGCCCTGACGCTGAACCTGGCCGGAGTGCGGCTGACCAACCTGCGACTCGCAGACCTTACGCCCGCGAGCATGGAGATGAATCTGACGCGGCAGTTCTACGGTGCGAAGGGATCGTTGGTGCGGTACTACGACAACATGCGGCTGGTGTATGAGGTGGAGTCGAAGATGCGCGAGATCCGGCGCGTGGAGCAGATGCAGCAGCCTCCTCAGACCGAGCAGCAGCAGGTTCCGGAGAACCCGAGCGGGAACGGCCATAAGAATGGCGGCAAACTGGAGCCGGGGGCGAAGATTCCGCAGGAGGGTCTTTTGTGGGGCAGACCCACGCTGGCCAGCGAGGCGGGGCCGCGGGAAGATTTTGAGAAAGCAGAGCAAGTCATAAAACAAGCAGTAGAAGAAGAGGCAGACATTGCAGCACCTAGTGAACGAGTTGTGGGTGAACGAGTTGTCGACGACCGAATTGTCGATGGAGCAGATCAGGCAGAGAGGAGCCGGGTATGAATTGCGCTAACCATGCTGAGAATCCTGTAGCTGCTTATTGCCAGAACTGCGGCAAGGCCCTGTGCACGACCTGCGTGCGCGCAGTGTCGGGGGTGATCTATTGCGAACAATGCCTGGCTGCCCGCCTGGGCATTGGCGGCCAGACCGCTGGTGCGGGGACAGGTCCGGCTGCCGGTCCGGCTGTCGGTCCCGGTTATCCCGGTGTGATTGCGTCCGCGGGGCCGAACCCCGGTACGGCGTTTGCGCTGGGGTTCATTCCCGGAGTGGGCGCGATGTACAACGGCCAGTTCATCAAGGGCCTGGTGCATGTGCTGGTCTTCGTGATCCTGATCGGCATCACTCAAAATCACGGAATTTTTGGGATTTTTGTTGCAGCCTGGGTTGCGTATCAGGTGTTCGATGCCTACCAGACGGCCAAGGCACGGCGCGATAGTTTGCCACTGCCGGATCCTTTTGGGCTGAACGATCTGGGCGCCAAACTGGGGATTCCGAATCCGATGGGTGGTCCGACGGCACATGGCTTTACGGCGCAGGCTCCTCCTGTGCCGCCGGGAGCGGGATTCCCGCCTGCGGCTGGGTTTACACCTGCGGCTGGGTTTACGGACCCATATGCGCAGCCATATACGGCTGTGCCACCGCCGCCGGGATTTGACCCGGGGTTTCCTCCGCGTCGCCGGCATGAGCCTGTGGGGGCGCTGATTTTGATTGGCCTGGGCGTGCTGTTTCTGCTCAATACGCTGAATATCTTCAACTTCGACTGGCTTGGCCGCTTGTGGCCGCTACTGATTATCGCCTTCGGAGCGTTGCTGTTCGTGCGCCGGTCGCGCGAGATACCACCTCCCCCGCCACCGCCTACGGGAGGTCCGCAATGAACCGTTATCTATTTCTGCGCCGCATCCGGGGCCCGGTCGTCATCCTGGTATTTGGCGTGACGGCGCTCCTGAACCAATTGGGCATTTTTTCCTTTGGCCAGAGTTGGCCGCTGTATCTGATTGCGCTTGGCGTGCTGCAGCTGGCAGAACGGGCGGCATGGTCCCAGGCGCAGATTCCGCCAACGCCTTATCCGGCAGGAGCAGGCACGTATACGAGCCCGCGGGGCGGCTGGGGAGGGCCTGCGGGGCCGACGCCTCCGCCTTCTTCGAGCGCATTGACGATCACGCCTCCGGACTTGTCTCGCGGTCTGGGATCAGAGGACGAGGAAAAGAGATAAGACATGGCCATGCCTCCACCAAACCCAACGCCGAATCCGGGCCAGTATCCGCCGCAATATCCGCAGGACCCGCGCCGCCAGGCTCGCGACTATGCCCGCGCGCAACGCGATCAGATGAGGGCGCAGCGGCATTACTGGCGTGCCTATTGGCGGGGCGGACGCAGGCCGTCAATTACCGGACCGATCATTCTGGTGGCGATCGGCGTGGTTGCGCTGATGATCGAAATGGGCCGGATCAACGGCTACGCGGTGTGGGACTGGTATGTGCAGTGGTGGCCGGTGCTGCTGATTGCGGTAGGCGTTGTCTCGCTGCTGGAATATTTCTTCGACCGGGGCGATCCCTATGCGGGACGGCGCGCCGGCGGCGGATTTGTTTTCCTGATTTTCCTGCTGCTGTTTCTGGGCTGGGGAGCGCATACGGCGCACCACTGGGGGCCGATTGGCCGGCAATTAGGCATGAACAACAATGATCTTCTGTTCATGTTCGGTGAAGAGCACGATAACGACGTGCAGATGGCCCAGGCTGCGGCGGCGAACGGCACGGTGACGGTGCAGAATCCGCGCGGCGACGTCACGGTGACCGCTTCGACGGATGACCAGATTCATCTGCAGGCGCATGAAGCGGTGCACACGTCGTCGGACAAGGACGCGGAGAAGGCCTTCGATGCGATTCATCCACAGATTACGACCGCGGGATCAGGGCTGATTGTGAGCGTGCCTCAGCACCGCGGCGCGGAGGTAAGCCTTACGCTGTCGGTTCCGGAAACGACTTTTGTTACGGTGAATGCCGATCACGGCGACGTATCCGTTGAAGGGCTGAAGAACAATGCGGATGTGACTGCCGGGCAGGGCGACGTGAAATTCGACGGTATGACCGGCGACGTTCATGCGCGGATGAGTAATGGAGATTTTTCCGCCCATGCGATCGGGGGGCAGGTTTTCCTGAACGGCCACGCCGAGGACGTCACGCTGTCGGAGATCAAGGGCCAGGCGGTGCTGGATGGTGAGTTCTTCGGCGATACGCACCTGGAGCAGATGAGCGGCTCGGTTCACTTTCACTCGTCGCGTACGGCAATCGATATGCCGAAGCTGGGCGGGGATCTGACACTGGACTCGGATGATTTGACCGCCAACCAGACGGGCGGCCCGCTGCGGATTGTGACGCGCTCGAAGAATATTGAGCTGACACAGGCTGCGGGCGATATCCATATTGAGAACAGCGATGGTGATGTAAACGTGACGGCGGCTGCACCGCTGGGTAACGTGGAGATCATGAACCACACGGGCGAGCTGACGCTGACGGTGCCCGCGAACGCGAGCTTCGCGGTAACGGGAAGTACGACGGATGACAGCGACCTGCAAACGGATTTCCCGCTGCAAGTGACGACGAGCGGCGATCAGAAGCAGGTTTCAGGAACCGTAGGTGAGAACGCCGTGAGGCTGGACTTGACGACGACGCACGGGAATCTGGAATTGCGGAAGGGCAGCGCAGAGGTCGCTCCAACGCCGCCTGAGCCACCCGCGCCACCCGTACGGCATCTGCATGCGCCGAAGACGCCGGTATTGCACGAAAATTAGCCGGATGGCATGACCCCCCAAAGCCAAGTCGTGAATCTTCAATGAAGTGCTTTTGACCCAGCCATGATTTCCGAGTTTGATAGAATTCTCCCTCGGATCAAAAATGTTGGGTTCGCACTACTTCAAACCAAAGTACGGAACCTATCGTCAACGCCAGTCCTTTCCCAGGGCTGAACAATATTTGCCCGTATATCGGGCAAATGCTCGGCGGTTCTGAAGACAGGTGCAATGCATGCGGTTCTCATTCGCGGACAATTCCAACGCAACTTCCTGGGCATCGAAGATGCGGAAGGCGCGGCTGGCGTCTTTCCTGAACCTGCTTCCGGCTGGCGGTAATACGGTCAGCGTCCTGGATGTGGGCGGTACGGAAGAGTTCTGGTTGAACGCGTGGGAGGAAAGATGCGATCGACTTTCGATTACCCTTCTGAATGTGACCGCAGCGAACGTCGCCAGCGGCAAGCCGATCCGTTCGATTGCCGGAGATGCGCGCGACCTGTCCAGCTTTGCGGATCGAGACTTTGATTTTTGCTTTTCCAACTCGGTCATCGAGCATGTCGGAAGTCTGAGCGACCAGTGCAGGATGGCGAACGAAGTGCAGCGCGTGGCGCGCGGTTATTTTGTTCAGACCCCCAACCGCTATTTCATTCTCGAACCCCATTTCCATGTTCCGGGTTGGGCGCAGATGCCGGTTTGGGTGCGTACCGCCATGCATCAAAAGATGAACCTGGGCTGGGTTGGTGCTCAACCGGATTATCTTCAGGCCCGCATTGATGTGGAACAAACGCGCCTGCTCTCATTGCGTGAATTCCGTTTAATGTTTCCCCATGCGGAGATACTGACCGAAAAGCTGGGACCGATGATCAAGTCATTCACTGCGGTTGGGAAATACGCATAACTCCCGAATCGGTCTGTCTGCGCCCCGGTTTCCCGGTTTGAAACTCACTCTTTCTTTAATCTGCTGTTGCCTCTCGCGATTGTTGCGTGCAGCCCTTATGCTCGGCGCATGGAGGGTTGATTTTTATGCAGACGCAACCCGTGGAAGATATTGACGCTGTGCTCGGGCGCTTTCAGGCGTGGGCGGGATCGCGGCATGCGGTTGGCTCCAAGCTGGGAATCCGCGAGCTTCCGTATGAAGAGGCTGTGCAGTCGCGCCGCTATCGCTGGAAGGCCGGGAACGAGACACCCGCAAAAAAGAAACCGGGCGCGGGGCCGGATGTTATTCGCGTTGCCGCTCCGGTAGCTGCGGAGTCTGAGCTGGTACGGCAGAAGCCGGGCGCTTCCAAGGTCCGCGATGCGAAGCGGGAGACGATGAAGAAGAATCGCGGCAGAGGTCACGCTGCGAAGACCGATCATGAAGCAAGAATCGCACCTGCGACGAAGACAGCGCCGGTTGCGAAATATGCACCTACAGCGAAACTGGAAAAGAAGCCTGAGTTCCGTGATGTGCTGGCGGAGACGGTTCGGCCTTCGGAGGCAATTGTCGCGGCGCAGCCGATGGAGCTGGCGCGCCAGGTTGCCATTTCGATCCGGTTGGCTCCGGCGGAGCGCGCGCTGATTAAAACGCGCGCGGCAGAGGCAGGAATTTCGGCGTCCGCTTACATCCGGCAGTGTGCGCTGGAGGTGGAGCAGTTGCGCGCGCAGGTGCAGCAGACGCTTGCTGTGCTGGAGCGTAAGGCTCCTCTTTCAGTTCCAATTGCGCCGCCGGGATTTTTTGCGCGGATGATGCGGAGGCTCTTTCGGAGAAATGCGCCTGCGCTGGCGCTGCGGGCGTAGGCCGCCTCTTTTTCGCTCTAGTCCCGCTGGCTGGCTTCTTTGGCGCGCACCTTGCGGTTGAACTCTTCGGATTGTTTGCGAGGGACGGTGAGGCATTTCCAGTTTGAGGACTGGAAATGTTTGGCGAGCAGAATGATCTGTCCGCAGTGGTAGCTGTAGTGCGCGACCTGACGATTGATGGCCTGCATGACGGAGTGCGCTTCGCTGCGAATGGTGATGGTGCGCGCGAGGTCGGCTTCGGTTAAGAGCTTGAGGGCGTCGAAGAGGCACGACCATCCCTGCTCCCACAGCGCCAGCAGGTCGGCACGGGTTGCGGGAGGGTCTTCAAATTCGGTGTCGCGGTTGCGCGTGGGCTTTTCCCCGTCGGTGGTGAGGAAGTCGGTCCAGCGCGAGAGCATGTTTCCGGCCATGTGCTTGATGATGATGGCGATGGAATTGGATTCCGGGTCAAGCGCGCAATAGAGATCGGCATCCGACACCTGCGCGATGGCTGCGTCGGCGAGCTTCTTGTATTGGTGGAAGATGGCTTGCGCATCTTCGACGTAGGACGTTGTGAATATGAGCGGCATCGGGGAAGCGGCTCCTGCGCTTTATTCGGCTTAGTTTATTAAATCCTGCTTGATGGCTGTCGCTTTGTCGTTTTGGAAGGTGACCGTCCACTTCTTGTCTCCGGCGATGTAGTCGACGCTGCGATTGCCGATGTCGGACGAATCCGACTGTTGCACGATGCCGAGGGCCATGGAAGCTTGCAGCTCATTCATGCCAAGGATGGGCGTGTGCTGATCGACTGCGGCCCATATCTTCGGCCCCCAGAATTTGTACATGGTGTGCGGATCGTCGTAGTAGAAGACCTGATCGCAGTAGTAGGTCGAGTCGCTGCCCTGGATGTAGGCAATGGCGGTCGCATACTCTTTGGAGTCGTTCGGCATTTTGAAGACGGCCAGGACCTGTTTGTCGCCGTGCGGCAATCGGGTGGCGAGGTTGGCAGGAACCTTCTGGGTGACGAACCCCTGGATTTCGAGAGGCTGGACGCTGGGCAGCACTCCGGATTTATGCGCGAAATCGATGCGGTGATCCGCGTAGGGGTAATAGTCAAGCGTGTAGCCGGATTGAATCCAGACTGTCTTGCCGTCGAGAACTTTGGCTGATTCCAGACTGTCGATGTAGAGCTTGCGCGGGAGCACTACGTCGTCCTGGGTGAGCTGGCGTTCGGCCACTTTGTGCGGCTGCACCATCGGCGCGTTGCGTTCGCGCCAGACGAAATACACGCGAACGGCGAACACCAACAGAACGAAAAGGGTGACCAGTCCAACTTTTTGTCCGGTTTTCATACTGAAATCCCTCTTTTGAAAAATTATGCCATTCTGGCCGGAAAGCACTCAGACTAGGATGCGCTTTCACATCTGGCGCATGTCGCGCGCGGATTCTAAAGCCTCCACATTCATCAGCGATTCGGCGGTCAGTTGATCGGTCCGGCGCAGATCGGGGAAGAGGACGCTCCACAGGCCGGTGATCATGAGCGAGCCGATGCCTCCGTAGATGACGGCGCGGACGGCACCCCACCACTGCGCGGTAAGTCCGCTCTCAAATTCTCCCAGCTCATTCGATGCGCCGAGGAAGAGCGAGTTGACGGCGCTGACGCGGCCGCGCATCTCGGGCGGCGTAGCCAGCTGCAGTATCGAGGAGCGGATGACGACGCTGACCATATCCGATGCGCCGACGACGAAGAGCGCAAGCACGGAGAGCAGCATGCTTTTGGAGACACCGAAGAGAATGGTGAAAGCGCCGAAGATGCCGACGCAGATGAGCATGAGCGAGCCTGCGCGGCGCTGAATGGGCCACCAGGTAAGCGAGAAAGAGACGATCAGCGCGCCCACGGCGGGAGCGGCGCGCAGAATGCCGAGGCCGCGCGGCCCGGCGTGCAGAATGTCCTGCGCGAAGATGGGCATGAGGGCGACGGCCCCGCCAAGCAGCACGGCAAACAGGTCGAGCGAGATGGACCCGAGCAGAATCGGCGTGCGCCGCACGTAACGGAAGCCGGCGAGGATGACGTCCATAGAGACGGAGCGGTGCTCCATGCGTCCGGGCCGCACGGAGAGTGAGCCGACCAGCACGAGGAACCAGACGAGCGAAGCCAGCGTGAAGAGATAGACCAGCGGCGCGCCGGCAATGCGCTCATGCAGCGGCAGGGTGAAGAGCAGGCCGCCGATTGCGGGGCCGCTAATGGTAGCGATTTGAAAGATGGTTGCGCCCCAGGTGACGGCGTTGACGAAGTGCTCTTTGGGCACGAGATGCGGAATGAGCGCGGAGCTGGCCGGCCCGCTGAAGGAGCGTCCCGAGCCGATGAGGAAGAGCACAGCGTAGATGGGCAGGATGCGCTGGATGTGGTGCAGCGCGAAGAGAAAGAGCGCCGTGGTGCAGAAGACCTGCAGTGAGTAGCAGACCAGGATGACTTTGCGCCGGTCGAAACGGTCGGCAACGTGGCCCGAGGGCAGCATGAAGAGCAGTCCGGGCAGAAAGAGAGCGAGGCCGGTATAGCCGAGATCGATGGCCTTATGCGTGATCAGGTAGATCTGCCAGGCGACGGCGAGGGCCTGGGCTTCGGCTCCGATGACGACCATGATGCGCGCGAGTTGGTAGCGGCGAAAATCTGGAGACTGAAAGGCCGCGGCGGCTCTGGCGGGGGACGTGTCGGACATGCCTGCTTTGTTTATACCGTTGGGGATGGATGATTGTCAGTTGGCGGCTGGGCAGGGAACGAACTTCCTTTCCGGAGCCTATATACGATCTTTCAACCGCTGCAGGCGGGTCAGGGTTTTTGAGACTTGGGCGCTGCGGCGGCCTGGAACGGAATCTGGAGCGTACCGAGGCGTCCGCTGGTCATATCCCATACGGCAAAGTACAGATAGTTCTGGCCTTTGCGTAGGTTGATCTGCTGATCGAACGGGAAGCGCACGGGGGGTGTGAGGTTGAGCCTGTTCTGGTTGACGTTGAAGGTGATGCGGTTGCCGAGGCGGGCTACGATCACACCGTTCTGGTCAAACGCAAAGACGGCGACTCCGAATTCAATTTCCTGCTTGCCCTCCATCATTTTTGGCGTGAAGGCATCGACGGGCAGCGAGTAGCGAATGGTATAGGGGATGGTCCCCTTTTTGGGCGGAGTCTGATTGACCGAAGGCGCGGCTCCGGTTGGAATTGGCAAGTGGGGAGCTTCGGACGCGGGCAGGACAAGAGCCTGAAAGACGATGGGGGCACTGCGCAGGTCGGGTTCGGCGACGGTCTCTCCGGCGAGGCGGACGGTTCTCGGCCCTTCCGGCTGGCGGAGGCCGGTGGTTGCGTCCGCGAAATATCCGCGGCGGTAGCTGAGAGTGTAGGCGGCTGCGTCACCATTGAGCTTGACGCGGACCTTGTGCCACTTGTTGTCAGGGCGGAAATTGCTGGGCGAGTAGGTGAGGGTATAAAAGCTGCCGCTGGTGTCGAGCCAATGGGCCGCGGTCTTGTCGAGTCCATTGTTGTTGTAGAAGGCACGGCCGCCGGTTGTCTCGGCGATGTCGTTCATGAGCGCATGCTGGGCCCAGATACGATAGCCCTCGGTGAGGGTGAGGCCGCGGGCGTCGATAGGGTAGATGGCGATGCGGCTGGCCTCCAGCTCGTCATAGACGTAACGCCAGTCGGTTGTGTTCTGGAGAACAGTCGGGTCGGGCTGCAGGAACAGTGTCGAGCCTCCGGAGAACCAGAGGATGTTTTTACGGCCCGGGAACTGTCCCAGATCGATGGCGATCTGGTGCAGGGTTGCGAAGTCGCTGTAGTATTCGCGGCCCGAGGGCGGAAAATGCGGGAGCGCCTTGTGCAGGGCGGCAAACAGCAATTCGTGGTCGGAGGTGAAGGTCTGGAGGAGAATGCTGGCGGGACCGGTACGCCAGTAGACAGCGACGGGCTGGCCGGGAGGCAGTTGCCGAAAGAACCGCGTGAGCTGGTAGTTGAGATACATCTGGTCGGGGATGTTGATGTTGGTGATGTCGATGACAATGACGTTGAGGACCGGCGGGAGATGTTGCAGAAAGGCGTTGCTATAAACGCCGGGTGCGGTGGACTGTTGCGGGAGCGACTCGACCGGGGTGGTCGTGTGTGCTTCAAACGAGGCAAGCACCTGCGGTTTGTTGTTGTCGAAGATCTGAAAATCGGACGCCTTGAGACCCGGGATCGGGTTTCCGTTACGGTCGGTTACGGTGACATCTGTCAAAACGACGCGAGTGCCGGCTTGCAACGTATAGGCGGGCTGCTGCGTGGTGCCACTGTTCGCCTGCGCACGAAGCAACGCTGGGGACGCCGTAAGCAGGCAGGAAAGAGCACAGACCGCTGCGAAAGATCGCGAGAACATAGGCTCACCTGAAGGGACGTCTGATTTTGCACGCCCCACGCTTCTTTATACGGCTCGGACGGGAAGTAAGTTGCGGGTGCGGGCTTGATTAGAAGAGATTCGTACCTGGGATCTGTGGTTTCTGGTCTTGCCGGGCGGCTTTGCGTGGAGTGCGCGAAGCCTTAGTCTGAAGTGTGAACGAAATTGCACCTGTCTCGCCGTTTGCGGCGGCGAATCCTGCTATTGAGAGTATCAAGGAGCGTTTGTCTCCGCCGGTTGGGTCTGGGCTTGGCTCCTTTCGCGCGATAGCTGCGGTGGGCCTGTGCGGCGTGTTCGCGTTTCTGAATCTTTATATAACGCAGCCGCTGCTGCCGATGCTGGAGCATATCTTCAACGCTTCAAAGTCCGCAGTGGGCCTCACGGTCAGCGCGGCTACGCTGGGTGTTGCGCTCTCGGCGCCGATTGTCGGCGCACTGGCCGAGCAGATGAACCGGAAGCGCGTGATTGTGGCCTCGACGCTGGTGCTGTCGGTGCCGACGCTGCTGGCGGCGACCGCCCCAGGGCTGCATTCGCTGGTGTTCTGGCGATTTCTGCAGGGGCTGATTTCGCCGAGCATCTTTGCCCTCACCATTACCTATGTCGGCGAAGAGTGGGAGTCGCATGCTGTTCCCATTGTGATGAGCATATACGTCAGCGGCACGGCGATGGGCGGGTTTCTGGGTCGCATCATCGCGGGTGTGGCCGCGGAGCGGCTGAACTGGCGCTGGTCGTTTCTGATTCTGGGCGTGCTGACGGCGCTGGGCGCGGCCATGATTGCGCGCTGGCTGCCGGAGGAGCGTCGCGTGATTCCGCCGGGACGGCGAACGAGTCCTGTGGCGCAGCTGCGCGCGATGCTGGAGCACTTTCGCAATCCGCGGCTGGTAGCGACGTTCGCCGCCGGATTCGGAATGCTGTTTGCGCTGGTGGGGACGTTCACTTACATCACGTTTTATCTGGCGGACGCGCCGTTTCATCTTTCGACCGAGGCGTTGAGCTACCTGTTTGCGATTTACCTGATTGGGCTGGTGGTGACGCCGGCGGGCGGGTTCCTGATCACACGTATCGGCATGCGCGCGGGCATTGCGTTGGCGATCACCGCGTGCCTGGTGGGCGCGCTGGTCACGCTCAGCCATTCGCTTTGGATTGTGGTGTTGGTGGGGCTGGGCCTGGTGTGTACCGGGGTGTTCGTCGCTCAGGCCACGACGAATAGTTTTCTGCGCATCGCCGCTCCCGCGGGCGGACGCGCGTCGGCGGCGGGGCTTTACATCTGCTGCTACTACATTGGCGGGACGGCGGGCGGCCTGGTTCCGGCGTACATGTGGTCATTGGGGAAATGGCCCGCGTGCGTGGCTCTGATTGCGTGTGTGCTGGCGGTTACGCTGGCGGTGGCTCTGGTGGGGTGGCGGATGCCGAGGGCAGAACCGGCTGGAAGAGCTGTCAGCTAAAAAGCGGTCAGCGAGCCTGCGTCGCGTATACTTTCGCGCATGAAGGATGAGCGTAGTTCTTTTGGGCGATGGTTTCTGGTGCCCGTGCTATTCGTGGCCAGCACGTTGGCTGTCTATGTTCTTGGTATCGGGCTCTTCATCTATCTGGAGCCAATTGAAATCCACTGGGCCATCGCAGCACATCTCAATTTTCCGCCTTCCGATTTATTGCACATCGCTGATTTGATCGCGGTGTTTCTCACAGTTGTGATCTGGGTTGTTCCGGTCGCCTGGGCGGTTGGGTTTGCGATAAGGGCGCGGACCGCTCTTGCTCTGCTTTTGGGTCTTTCGATCAGCCTGCTGCTGATGGCTGCCTTTGTGTGGTTCAGGGTGCAGCCGTTTTCGCGGATTCTTGCGCTTGCGGCTGGCGCGGTGGTGATTTGCGGGATTATTTTGCTGGTCGTTCGCAGAAAGAGCGTGAGGCTGATCCTGTTTGTAAATATTAGTGCGTTCCTTCTGCTTGTGGCGCCGCGACTGATCGTGCTGGCTTCTGTGCGAGAGCGGCCCCCATTTGCGCGCGAAGTTTGGTCGGTTGCCATGCCGATTGGATCGTGGCAGCCGGAAGGTACTGACGTTGAGCTCAACAGTGGTCCGTTGCTTGCATTCGCAGGAGACAGGATCATCACCGTCGAATCAACCTTTGGAGTTTATGACGAGGGCATCCCGAGTCGGATGTATAGGGTGGTTTCAATAGACCGCAACACGGGGTCTATCAAAAATCAGATAGAAGTCGCCGGGCGTTACGACAAGATCCCGTATGTCTTCGGCACATATAACGGCGAGACTGCCCTTGCCACTCAAGGCCTTATTCAAATTCTCAAGCCGGATCTAAGCCCGGCCGGCCTCGATCTCAAGACGGACGGCGTCGCCGACATAAGTTCCCCTGATGGTACGACGCTCGGAGTGGAAACTCACGAGGGAATGTTGCTTGTGCGTGCCAATACTCTGAAACCGAGCTTGCTGATTCCAGCAACCTCCGGCTCGGCGCTGATCACTTCGATCAGTCCGGATTCCGTCCTGAACACCGATATATCCCCGGTGGGAACTCGTCCCGCAGGTAAAACAAACTTGTTTTCGATCAATCTTGTCGATCGCAACGGAACGCACTCCATACTTCGAGAGAAGAACTGTGGCGCTCCAGGCTACTTTCTTAATCAAAAAGCAATACTAATAAATGGTTGCGGAAGTCTCCGGATCATGGATTATCGCGGGCAAATATTGAAAAACACCAGCAATGCCGGAATGGGCGGTTTATTCGGAGGAGCATCGCAAAGCGGCAGCCGCTTTGCGATTGAATCAAGTGATGAGCGTGGAGACCCATCCGTGCTGCTCTACGAACAATTCATCATTTACGACGCATCTACAGCGAAGCCCCTTGCTACCGTGTCGATCGCTGATCGCCGGGACTGGCATTCGTGGTCGGCGTTCTCTCCAGACGGACATTTCTTTGCCGTTGAGAATCTGAATAAGCTGACGCTTTATCAGCTTCCATAGCCTTTGCAGGTTTGCTTTTTATGATCGGGCTAATTTCTCAATACCCTGCGGCTTTGCCGAAGTCTGCGCGGTTGTCGTGGCCTCCTTCGAGTTCGCCTGTAACTGGATCGACCTCGATGCATTCGCCGTCGCTCCAGTGGCCTCCGATTTTTAGCGTGTAGCCCATGGCGCGCAGGCCTTCGATGGTGGCCTGGGAGAAGCCGGGCTCGAGATCGACGACATCGGGCAGGTACTGGTGATGGAAGCGTGGAGCGTCGACGGCCTGTTGAATGTTCAGGCCTTCATCGGCGGCACTCAGGAAGATATTGGCGACGGTGGTGATGATGCGTCCTCCACCGGGCGAGCCGAGGACGAAGCGGATCTTGTTGTCTTTGAGCACGATGGTCGGCGTCATAGCGGACAGCGGGCGCTTACCGGGTGCGATGGAGTTGGCCGGGCCCTGAATCAGTCCGTACATATTAGGCACGCCCTGCTTTGAGGCGAAGTCGTCCATCTCGTCATTGAGCAGGAAGCCGAGGCCATCGGCGGTGACTCCGGAGCCGAAGCTGTTGTTAAGGGTGGTGGTGGTGGCGACGGCGTCGCCATCGGAGTCCATGACGGAGAAGTGCGTGGTCTGCGTGGACTCATGGCGCACCTCGGACATGGTCGGCGGCGGAGGTAGAAATCCGGCAGGGCGCGCGAGGTCTTTTGACGGTGTTGCCTTGTCGAACTGAATGCTGTTGCGCCAGGCGGCAGCGTATTTTTTGCTGAGGAGTTGCGCGACGGGAATCGTCACGTAGTCCGAGTCGCCGAGGTAGTTGGTGCGGTCCATGTAGGCGCGGCGAAAGGCTTCGAGGATAAGGTGCATCTCTTCAGGCGAGCGGTCGGGCCAGCGGCTGAGGTTGTAGCCTTCGAGGATGTTGAGGATTTCGATGAGGACGATGCCTCCGGAGGACGACGGCGGCGCGCTGACGATGGTGTATCCCTTGTAGGTTCCGAAAACGGGCGTGCGTTCTTTCACGCTGTAACGGGCGAGGTCGTCGGTGGTGATCAGGCCGCCACCCTGCTGGATGTCCGCGGCAAGTTTCTTCGCGATGGCTCCGTGGTAAAAGTCGTCGGGGTCAGTCGAGATGGTGCGTAGAGTCGCGGCCAACTCGGGCTGCTTGAAGGTCTCTCCGGGCTTGTAGAAGTTGCCGTCGCGCTGGAAGATGTGCTTTGACGCGGCGAACTCAGACAGGGTGGGCTCGTGCAGCATGTTTGCTTCGCTTGGAGTGAGCACGTATCCCTCGCTGGCGAGGCGGATGGCGGGCGCCATGACCTGCTGGAGCGTGAGCTTGCCGTATTTCTTCTCGGCATAGACCATTCCAGCGACAGAGCCGGGAACGCCGATGGCTTTGTATCCGGTGATGCTTTCGCCGGGAACGACATTGCCCTTGGCGTCGAGATACATGTTGACGGTTGCGGCCTGCGGAGCACGCTCGCGGTAGTCGATGAAGGTGTTCTTTCCGTCATGCAGGTGGATGAGCATGAAGCCGCCGCCGCCGAGGTTGCCCGCATCGGGATACACGACGGCGAGCGCGAAGCCTGTCGCGACGGCAGCATCGATAGCGTTGCCACCCTCTTTCAGAATCTCTACGCCGGCGTCGGTGGCCAGGTGATGAATGCTGACAACCATCGCGTGTTTGGTGATGACAGGCTGTTCGGTCGGTGCTGAGGTAACTTGCGCGAAGGCCGCGGTGGAGATGCAGAGGCTAAGTACGAGGGCAGTGGCAGGGGTTGGACGCATGACAGGTTAGTTTAGCTGGTAAAGCGGCCGGCTCAACCCCCGGTCAGCTAAAAAAAGCGGTCAGCTAAAAAGCGGTCAGCGAGAGCGAGGTGAATGAATATCGCATCTTGCTATTCGTAGCGCAGGGCTTCTATGGGGTCGAGCGTTGCGGCCTTCCATGCCGGATAGATTCCGAAGATGAGGCCGATGGCCAGCGACACGGTGAATCCGATAATGGCCCACATGGTGGACATGGTAGCCGGAAGCGCGGCAACGATCAGGCGAATGAGGACGGTGATGATAGCGCCCGCCACGATGCCGATGACGCCTCCGATGGCGCATAGAGTGGTAGCTTCCATGGTGAACTGAACCAGGATGTTGCGCCGGGTTGCGCCGATGGCTTTGCGGACGCCGATCTCACGGGTGCGCTCGGTGACCGAGACGAGCATGATGTTCATGACGCCGACGCCGCCGACCATGAGGCCGACGCTGGAGACGGCAACCATGAAGATGGCGAGTCCGCCGGTCAGCTCTCGCCACAGGCGCGCGATGGAGTCGGGCGAGAAGATGGCGAAGTTGTCCGGCTGCCAGGTGTGTACCTTGCGGCGAATGCGCAGCAGCTCGCGGACCTCGTCTTCCACCAATGCGCGGTTCTGAGGCGTGTCATATTTCACGCTCAGCCACATTCCTGCATTTGTTGCGTCTTCCGGATGAAGCTTAAGAAAAGTGTTGAGTGGGAAGAGGGCTTTGTTGTCTTCGGGGTTGTCGCCTCCGCCGAAGGCCTGCTTCATTTTGTCGGCGACACCGATGACGGTGAACATATCGCCTTCAATCTCGACTTGCTTGCCGAGTGCGTTGGCTTTGCCGAAGAGCTTTTGCCAGGTGTCGTGGCCGAGGATGACGACATTCGCGGCGCGCTGGTCCTCGTCACTGGTAAACATGCGCCCCTGGATCAGGTTGATGTTGGTCGTTTCCTTTACTTCAGCCTGGTCTCCCTCGAGCATGGTTCCCTGCGCCTGCTTCTGGCCGTACTTCACACCGATAATGCCGACCTGGAAGATGGGATTCACATGGCGCACGCCGGCATTGGCGGCGATCACATGCGGCAGGCTCCGCATGGCGAGCGCGTCGTCAGCGGTGAGTTTGGGGCGAGCCAGCAATTCAGTGGTCGGACGCACGCCGATCACGGGCATGTGATAAATCCACAATACGTTCGAACCGAGCGAATCGACCCACTGCTGCACGTTGTTGTTGAGGCCGCTGATGATGGACGAGATGGTGATGACCGTAGTGACGCCGATGACGATGCCCAGGATGGTCAGGCCGGAGCGGAGCTTGTTGGCGCGCACGGTTTCGAGCGCCATTCGAACGGATTCGCCGGTGCTTCCGAATTTCATGCCAGACTCCTAACTATCTGAATCATCGTTCTACAGCTCCGAGCGCAGGGCCACGATGGGATCAAGCGTAGCGGCCTTGTGTGCCGGATAGACTCCAAAGAAAACGCCGATGGCCCCGGAGACAATGACGGCCAGAAACACCGACCACAAGGCAATATCCGACGGGAATCCGACGATCAGCGTGACCAGCCGGGCCGCCCCGACGCCGACAACAATGCCAAAGAAGCCGCCGATCAGCGACATGGTTCCGGACTCGATGATGAATTGCAGCAGCACATCTTTGCGGCGCGCGCCGAGCGCCTTGCGAACGCCGATCTCGCGGGTGCGCTCGGTGACGGAGACCAGCATGATGTTCATAATGACGATGCCGCCCACGATCAGCGAGATGGAAGCGATGCCGATAACGACAAACAAAAAGGTGGAGCTGATGCTCTTCCACAGGCCGACGAAGGTCTGGTTGGTAGAAAGCGTGAAGTCGTCGGGCTGGCCGACGGCATCGTGCCGCCGCGAGCGCAGGATTACGGTTGCCTCGTCGGAGGCGTGGTCAAGCTGCGCGCCGACGCCGCCGGCTTTGACGTAGATGACGATACTGTCATTGGTTCCGTAGGTGTGCTGGTAAGCGGTGATGGGGATGTCGACGTAGTTGTCCTGGCTAAAGCCGAGAGTGGTGCCCTGGCGCTCGCCGACCCCGATGATGGTGTAAGGCTCGCCGTCGACGCGAATCTCCCTGCCGAGGGGGTTGACGTTCGGCATCAGGTTGTTGACGATGTCGTAGCCGACGATCGCGACGCGTGTGCCATACTGCTGGTCCGCAGGGACAAAGCTGCGGCCCTGCACAATATTGAGGTTGGAAATGGCCGGCATGTTCCATGTCCAGCCGCGAATGTCGGTGTTGTTGCTGGAATGATTTTTGTAGGCGACTTCCGCGCTGGTGTTGAGCAGCGCGCCCACGCTTTCGCAGCTCTTGCACTGCTGTTCGATGGCGTAATAGTCGTCGATGTCGAGCTTCTTGCGCTTCTGGTACTTCTCCCACTGTTCGTAACTGAAGATGACGGGCGATTCTTTGCTGAGGGTGAAGACGTCGGCTCCGTAGCCGTAGACCTTGGTGGCCACATACTTGTTGACGCCATTGGTGAGGGTGATGACGGCAATCACAGACGAGACACCGATTACCACTCCGAGCAGCGTGAGCACGGAGCGCAGCTTGTTGGCCCAGAGGGACTGGAGCGCGACTTTGAATGCCTCTTTGAGTTCCATTGGCGTTTCCGGCCCTGTATGCCGAGTTTACCAGCGACAGGCAAGGCTTCGGCGATGAACAGGTATACGCAGGCCTGGAGCCAATGGTTCCCAGGGGCAGCTGAGGGGCGGGCAGCTGGTAAAGCGGTTAGCTAAAAAGCGGTCAGCGAAGGTCCTGTCAGCGAGTGCGGCGGCAAGCGGCAAGTTTCAGGGGCTAATGAAATTTATCCGAGCAAATCTTCTGGAGAAGACGAATCCATTACGTATCCAGCGAAATGTAACGCCGACCGCTTCACCAGCTAACCGCTTTTAGCTAACCGGGCTTGAGTTGGCCGCTTCTCAGCTGTTATCTGTAGCTTCGCTGATAGGTCCGGGTCATGCGGTCGTGCCAGCCCAGGCGGTCGTCGTCCAGGAGGGCCCACAGAAAGCCCAATCCGAGGGGCAGCGCCGCTAGAAAACACGCTCCAATGCGCTGCTGGAGCACTTTGCGGCCGGGGTTCTCGTCCTCGAAGGTGCAGAGGGCGATTTTGGCATAACGCATGCCCGGGGTTCCCTCGGCGTAGGTGAAAAACAGCCACTGGTAGAGCGCCACAAGGCCAGCCAGCGCCGCTCCCGCCGCCACCATGGCCGGTTTGCCGGTGGGGGGATGGATGGTGCAGGCGGCAAAAACAAGCACGAAGAGCAGAAAGGCGCAGAGCACCAGAGCCATATCCACGATGGCCGCCATCAGGCGGTCTTCGATTGGCGCGACGTGCAGCAGGAGCGTGTCGGCCAGCCGGGACGGGTGTCTGGCAGCGCCTGTCCTGGATGAGGTGGTGGATGAGGTGGACGAGGATTGGCGGGAGGCGCGCGACGAGAAGGGCGCGCTGCGGGTGCCCGGGCTGCTCTGCATCGCTTGCATGGGTTCGTCTCCTGTAAAGGAAGCGGCGGACATCTCCGCATCAGAGAGACGCGGAGCGGCGTCGAGGCGCATGGAGCTCCACTCAGGCGCGCGCGCTTCTTCCGTTGGCGCAATTGGCTGGTGGCAGATGGCCTCTGATTCTACCTCGAAGATGCGTAGCTGCGCCTTTTCTGGCTCTCCTTCGGACTCGCGCAGCGGGCCTTCGGCAAAACGGGGACGCGCCTTGCGGGCGGCCACCAACTCGCGGGGAAACTCGAGCACGCGGGCAGGCAGGGGCTGCGCAGGAGCTACAAGGGCATCTTCAAAGGGATCGACGACGTGCGGATGCGGGTCGACGCCGGAGCGCGGCTCGGGCTGCGGTTGTGAACTCCGGGAGGCCTGGCTGCTGCGTGCGGCCGGGAGCGAAGCCGGGTCGACGCGATATTGCCACGGCTGCGCAGCAGGCTCCGGCGCGGTTTCTGCCTGCGGCGTTGCGGCGTGGTTCTCAGCTTCCCTGTCGAGCCCAGACTCTGTCCCTGATTCAACCTGGGATTCGAGCTGGGCCCACAGAACATCGGTGACGGCCTGTGCAGCCTGGTGTGCGGCGTGGGCCGCGGCCTCGGCGGCACGGGCGGCCTTGGCGGCTTCGGCCGCAAGCACTTCGCTGTAGGTTGGGGCCTTGGCGTAACGCTCGGCTACGCGGGCGGCAACACGAGTGGTTCGTTCGGCAGGCGCAGTGCTGCTTTCCATGCCAGGCAGAGCCGGCTGCCGCGCGTCAAATGCGCCGCGCCGCGAGCGATGCGCGCTCAGGCGGGCGTTGACCTCTTGTTTCCAGGCAGGCTTGGATTCAGGAGATACGGCAAGTTCGTCAGTTTGTGATGCGACCTGGGGCGAGCTACTCAACGGCGGTCCTCATTTCCTGTGGACAGCGCAGCCGAACTGGTCAGGGCTGATCGCGTCCGTGCATATTGGTTAACAGTGGACAGGGAGACGAGGCTGCGGAGACTCCTATCGATCGACGCGCGTCTATACACCTGTTCCGAGTGCGGATACGGGTGAGAGAAACGGTTTGTCGAACCAGAGCAGCGTGCTTTCGCCGGAGGGGAACAAAGTCGAGCTTTGTTATTCTTAGGTTGCCCCTCGCGATGAGAACCCGCTCTTTTTTGTGTACCATGCTGCTCGTGCTGTGTCATCCGCAGCTTTGGTCCCAGGCAGTAACGAAGCAGTTTCCCCCTGCGGCTCCGGCTGTTGTTATCGCCGCTGCGCAGACCCATAGCTCTGCGCAAAATGCCGCAAATTCAGCGGCAAATCCCAACGATTTACCCGACGAACCGGAGCCTGCAGCGGACCTGGCCGGTTCGATTCCCGTGGCACATGTCGTCCCTCCACCTCCCAAGGGCGTTCCGGTAAAAATCGAGGCCGACACGCAAAGCTATGTGAAGACGAAGACGGCGAACCTCTACACGCTGGTGGGACATGTGGTGATCCATTACAAGGATTACGTGATCCAGTCCGACCGGGCGACCTACAACCAGGCGACCTCGGATGTGGTTGCGGAGGGGCATCTGCACCTGGATGGCGGCCCGGACGATGCGCACTTTCTGGCCTCGCACGGAACCATGAACCTGGATGCGCACACCGGACACTTCTACGACGTGACGGGAACGCTGGGAGGCCAGCGGTTGATGCGCAGCAGAAAGATCCTGACTTCGAGCAGCCCCTTTGCGGTGAGCGCGCGCGAGCTGATCCAGACCGGGCAGCAGCAATACCATGTGATCGACGGAGAGGTTACATCGTGCGCGCTGCCCAATCCGGACTGGCAGCTGGCGGCAAAGAATTTTTTCCTCGCCAACGGAAAGGCGACCGGCAAGAATAGCCTGTTTGAGCTGGACGGACTGCCGGTGCTGCACAAAGTCCCGGTATTTTACATGCCCTATGTCACGCATCCGGTGAACAGCGATCAGCGTGAGTCGGGCTTCCTGATTCCGATCTTTGGCGATGACACGACCAAGGGGCTGATTCTGGGCGAAGAAGCTTACTTCACGCTGGGGCGCAGCGCGGACCTGATGCTGGGGTCGGAGTATTTTTCGAATCGCGGCTTCGCGCCACTGGGGCTGTTTCGCTACAAGGGGAGCGGGCCGGACTTTGCCACGGTGAGCTTCCATAGCCTGCTGGATCGGCTGCCGGGCGCGCAGAACCAGGGGGGCGTGGATTTTCTGGTCGATGGGCGGCACGACTTTTCGCCGGAGACGCGCACCGTGGCCGACATCGAATACCTTAGCGCCTATGCCTACCGGCAGGCGTTTGAAGAGAACTACGCTCTTGCGATCAATTCGGAAGTGAAGTCGCAGCTTTTCGTGTCGCATGCGCACCAGGGGCTGGCTGAAGGCATTACATTCAATCGCTATCAGAGCTTTGAGAGCAACGCCACCTCGGCCACGGGCGAAGAAGAGATCACCATCTGGCATCTGCCCACAGCGCAGTTTGACGGGGTGGACCAATATTTGCCGGGAACGCCGCTGATGTGGGGCTTGAGCGCTTCCGGCACGGGGCTTTCGCGCTCTGAGCCGGGCTATACCACCTCGACCATTGTGCCGCGGCTGGACTTTTACCCTCACCTTGCGCTGCCGGTGCATTTCGACGGCTGGACGCTGCGTCCCATTGTTGCGGTGCGTGACACCTTTTATGGACGGAGCCAGAACCCCGCGCCGCTGGGCGAACTTCCGACGGAGCGCGACGCTACACTGAACCGCAAGGACTTCGAGGCAGGCGCTGACCTGCGGCCTCCTGCCCTGGAGCGCGATTTTACCGCGCCGTGGCTGGAGCGCCTGCTGGGCGGAGATCTGCGCCATGCGATTGAGCCGGCGGTACGCTACCGCTATGTGAAGGGCATCGACAATTTCAACTCCGTGCTGCGCTTTGACGATACAGATGTAGCCAGCAACACAAATGAGGTGGAATATTCGCTGACGCAGAGGCTTTTCCTGCGGAATCTCAGGCAGCATCCCTGCAAGGGCGACGAAGCACTGGGGCCCAGCGACATGTGCGGCGGCGGAACAGTGGACTGGCTGAGCTGGCAGGTGGCGCAGAAATACTTCTTCGACCCGAACTTCGGGGGAGCCATTACGCCCCGCACGCGCAACGTGCTGGACACGACGCTGGATCTGAGCGGCGTGGCTTTTCTTACCTACCCGCGCACTTACTCGCCGGTGATCTCGCGGCTGCACTGGCGCAGCACCAACGACACCGATCTTGAGTGGGACGTGGACTACGACACCAAGACGGGGCGGCTGGACTCAAGCAATCTATTCGCCGACTATCACAAGGGCGATTACACCTTCAGTCTGGGCGACGCGCATCTGCATACCGTCTCCACTCCGGCGGAGAGTTTACCGGATGCGCCGAAGGCCACGACCACGACAACAGCAGCCAGCCCGATCACGGACTATAACCAGATGCGTTTTTCCGCGATCTATGGTTCGCCGGCCAAGCTGGGCCTGAGCGCGGGCGTAAGCTCCGGCTACGACTTTACGCTGGACCAGTGGCAATACTACGGCGTGCAGACCAGCTATAACTGGAACTGCTGCGGGTTGAGCTTTGAGCTGCGGCATTACTCGCTGGGCAGCGTGCGCGACGATACGGAGAAACTCTACAGCTTTACGCTGGCCGGAGTGGGCGCAGCAGGCAGCCTGAAGCGCGCCGAGCGGGTGATCACCGGACTGTCTCCGTTCTAGGGACTTGCCCCTTCGGCTTTGCTCAGGGCAGGCTCTCAGGCACACGCGCTCCGCGCCATTCTCCTGTCGAGCTTTTATGGCCGCTCCTTTTAGTCGCGGAGCCATTCAGTCTGAAAGACTTGCCATGAGCAATGAAGAAGCGGTCGTGCTACCTGCCTTACAATAGGCACTTGCCCAAGAAGATAAAGCCGCGCGCCTTCAAAAAAATCCTCATCGCCAATCGCGGCGAGATTGCTCTGCGCATTGCGCGCGCCTGCCGCGAGATGGGCATTCAACCGGTTGCCGTCTATTCTGATGCGGACCGCGCCGCGCTGCATGTGCTCGAAGCGGCTGAGGCTTACCGTCTCGGCCCAGCGCCCGCGACAGAATCCTACCTGCGCGGTGACCTGCTGCTGGATATCGCGCGGCGCGCCGGAGCCGACGCCATCCATCCCGGTTACGGCTTTCTTTCAGAAAATGCGGATTTCGCGGAGGCTTGCGAGCAGGCCGGAATCAAATTCATCGGGCCGCCCGCGTCGGCCATGCGCGCTCTCGGCTCAAAGACCCGCGCGCGGCAGGCAGCGGACAAGGCTGGAATGCCACGCACGCCCGGTTCGACAAAGGGTCTGGCCTCACTCAAGGAAGCGCTCAAGGTCGCGGATGAAATTGGCTACCCCGTGATGCTGAAGGCTGCGGCCGGAGGCGGCGGCAAAGGCATGCGCGCCGTCACCCGAAGCGAAGACCTCAAATCCGCGTTTGAGGGCGCGCAGAGCGAGGCCGAACGGGCCTTTGGATCAAGCGAAGTGTATTTAGAGAAGCTCATTGAGCGCCCGCGCCACATCGAAATTCAGGTTCTCGCTGATGAGCATGGGCATTGCCTCTATCTCGGCGAGCGCGAGTGCTCCGTGCAGCGGCGGCATCAGAAGGTCATCGAAGAAGCGCCCTCCGCCGTTGTCGGTTCCGATCTGCGCCGACGCATGGGCGAGGCTGCGGTGCGCCTTGCGCAGTCCGCCGGATACACCAATGCCGGGACCATCGAGTTTCTGCTGGACGGCGAAGAGAACTTCTACTTTCTTGAAATGAACACGCGCCTCCAGGTCGAGCACCCGGTCACGGAACTCGTTACCGGGCTCGATCTTGTGCATCTGCAGATTCGCATCGCGCAGGGCGAGCCGCTGCCGCTCGCACAGCAGGAGATTCAGCTGCGCGGCCACGCCATTGAGTGCCGCGTCTACGCCGAAGATCCCGACAACGGATTCTTTCCTTCGCCCGGAAAGATCACGCGGCTGTTGCAGCCGGGCGGTCCCGGCATTCGCGAAGATTGCGGCATCTATGAGGGCTGGGTGGTGCCGATGGACTACGACCCCATGCTCTCGAAGCTCATTGCGTATGCGCCAACGCGCGAGGCGGCCATTGCGCGCATGCTCCGCGCGCTCGATGAGTATGTGATCGGCGGTATTCGCACCAATCTAGCATTGTTCCGGCGCATTCTTGGCGATGCGGATTTCCAGGCCGCCCGCATCGACACCGGCTATCTGGATCGCCTGCTCGCGCAAAATCCGGCAAAAGCCGCGGAGGATTCTCTCGAATGCCGGGAAAAGATTGCTGCAATTGCCGCTGCCATCTTTGAAAGCCAGCGCACGACCGCCGGAACCGCTGCCCCACAGCCTGTGAGTGCATGGAAGCGAGCCGCCCGCGAGGAGGGGCTGCGCCGGTGAAGCCAGAGATCGAGAAACGGGGGGTCGAGATTGCGGGCAGAATTCGCACCGTCGAGTATTCGCCGGGTGAGTCAACCTGCATAGTCGACGGAGAACTTGTAGCAGTCGAAGCTCAGATGCTGCGGCCGGGTGTGCTGTCGCTTGTGGCTGGAGGCCGCGCCTGGCGCGTGGTTCTTGAAGACGATGCGAATGAGCCTGCTGTCCACATCGGCGGAGAGCGCATTCCTTATCGCATCGACGATCCACGCTCGCTCAAAGCGCGCCGCGCCCACTCCGCAGGAACCGACGGGCCCAAAACGATCAAGGCGTCAATGCCCGGACGGGTGGTGCGCGTGCTGGCGCAGAAGGGCGAAGCTGTGGAAGCGCATCAGGGGGTCGTCGTCATTGAGGCCATGAAGATGCAGAATGAGCTGAAGTCGCCTAAAGCCGGGAAGGTTGCCGAACTGCGCGTTGCGCCGGGAGACACCGTCGCCGCTGGAGATGTTCTGGCAATTGTCGAGTAAGAGAAGATCGGTTCAAATTTCGCGTGCAGCAATTTCCGGAGATTTTTCACGAATCGCACGATACAAAAGCAGAAGTTGCGCCACCCCGAAAACCAGCAACATCAGGGTGAGGAGTTGAATCCCATGATTTCTGGCAAAGGACTCCGTAATCCATGAAACAGTAAAGATGATAAGCGCCATAACCTTGGTCCACCTGCTAGCAATACTCCATCCAAGATGTCGCAGTGCGCCCAGTGTCAGAATGATTGCGAGAGCGATCAGTGCCGAGTCGTAAATGGGCGTATAAACATTCAGAAGAAGGGTCCAGGTCAGAGTCGAGGCCCAGGCCAGCCACTGTGTTGAGCGATTGCGCGTCGTCGACTTCCACAGCAGACAAGCGAGTCCAATTGCGCTTGCGCCGATGATGCAGATCAGAAGAGCGATTCCAATTCGGAAACCGCCGCCTGAGACGGCAACAAAGGATGAATGAAGATCAACGTATTGCCAGCGCAGTAAGATCGATGCGGTAGTATGCGCAAAGTAGCGCGACATGTCTGCATAAGCTGCCCATACATGTATCCCTGCCAATGCGGTCGTCGCCAGAACTATGGCCACGGCACCGGCAGCAAATCCGACAAGTGTCCTGAACCTGCGGGTTAGCAGAAGCATTGGAAGAAGCAGAAGCAAAAGTGTCGGCTTATAAGCCAGCACAGCCAGCGCCAGCCCGCTGCGAAACGGGTTCCCATGTTCCTCCTGATAGAGTGAAAGGCCGACTGCGCATACAGCAACACTCGCAAGTTGCCCGCTGGTTAAAGTGCTGACGATGAAAGGATAAAAGGATACTGCGAAAGCCATGATCAGCGGCAAGGCCAACCAATTGTCCCGAAATGTCGCACGGGTTGTAGCTATCACTCCCACGAGATAGAGAGACAGCGATATTGCCATCCAAAGGAAGTAGGCCGATTTGATCGATAAATGCGCAAACGGAGTAAAAAATAATGCCACAAAGGGCGGATATGGACTGGGCCCGTATCCGCCTTCACGAATAGGAGCCAGTGTGTTGAAGGTTTGCTGCTGCAGATGGAGATCGTAGATTCTGTCAGAGGGATATCTGCTGGCAATTTGCCCAATGCCGTAAAAGTAAACGAAGTCGTAATGGGGATGCCGTGATGAGTCCGTGGAGACACTCGCCGGTATGCAATAGACCACGCATGACGAGAATAATAGAGCTACCGCAAAAAGAGCCCAGCAGATCAGTTTCGATTCGTTCAGACCGGCAGACGGATTCAGGACTCGATTTCGCCAGAGTTCTTTGTCAGATTCCAGTTCGACGGGCTCGTCCGAGCCATTCATAGGCATTCCGCGAGTAGAGAGAAAACAGGCAAGCGCCTACGAAGTCTAGCACGTCGAACCGCTGAATCAGCTCAAATTTACTCGAACTCCGTCGCGCCAGCTCTGGTAGGCTGCATTCAATACGCGCTGGTTGTGCAGCCCGTCGAGCCCTGGAGCCAGGTATTCGCCGCGTCCTTCGATCCAGGCGGAAAAGCCATCGAGCATGCGGCTGTAGGCGTCGGCATTGGATATGGTTTCGCTGGCCAGAACCTCTGAGCCGCGCCGCATCACCAACTCGATGGGAAAATCCACGGTAAGGCCGTTCTCGCACTGGATCACGCCGTGTTCGCAGGTCACTTCAACCAGCGTCCGGTAGGACGAGCGCGTGGTTACGGTCACCGTTCCCATCGCGCCTGAGGTGAAGTCCAGCCCAACTACGGCGTGCGACTCCACTGCGCCCGAGGCCGCATCCGCGTGCGCGAGAGTGTTCACGGCGGCCACGTCGGTTTGCAGCACATAGCGCAGCGCGTCCACGCAATGAATGCCCACATCGCCAATGGGACCGCCCAGCGCAAGTTTGGGGTCGTAGATCCAGGAGCGCGGGCTGTTTTTTGCCGAATAGGCAAACTGCGCCTGTGCCAGCACCGGCTTGCCGAGACTGCCCTCGGCGACCAGCTCGCGCATACGCGCCAGGCTGCGGTTGTAACGCATATTCTGCGCTACGCCCAGCTTTACGCCGGCACTTCCGACTGCTGCGAGCATGCGTTCAACCTCGCCGGGATTCATCGCCAGCGGTTTTTCGCACAGCACATGCTTGTTGTGATGCGCGGCCAGCAGCACGTGCTCCAGATGCAGCGCGTCAGGCGAGACGACAAATACGGCGTCAATCTCCGGCGAAGCGCAGAGCGCCTGCGGCGATGCGAAAACGTGAGGAATGGAATATTCGCGGGCGTTCTCCTGGGCCTTTGCCGCATCGCGCCGCCATAACCCGACGAGCTTCGCATCGGAGGCTCCGGCAAAGCCCTGCATCAGCCGCCGAACGGCATGATGGCCGAAGCCGAGGATTCCGTAACGGACCATCAGGCTTTACTGAACGCCGTTCTTGAAGATATTTTCCGCGTAGTAGTTCACGACCCGCGCCTGGTCCTGCAACATTTCGATGTAAGCGTTCTGCAGCAGCTGGGAGCGGGCGTCATGCAACTGTTTGCGAATGGCCTGCTGCACGCGCGGATCGCTCAGGTCGTGCTGGCCGGCGGCTTCCTTGTCGAGCAGCTTGTAGATGGCATAGCCAACTGCCTTCTTGCCGGTTGGGGTGCTCTCGTAAAGCGGCAGTACTCCGGTTACCTGACCCGGATTGAGGTTGGCGAGGGCAGCGTAAACCTCTGGCTCGGCTTTGAGCTGCGACTCGGAGACGATGCCCATGTCGCCGCCACTCTGGGCATTGTCCGGGCGCTCAGAGTAATTGGCTGCCAACATTCCGAAGTTTTCCCCGCTCTCGATGCGGTTGTGCAGCATCTCGATCTTCCGCTTCGCTCCGGCGTCGTTGGTAGCCTTGCTGTTCTGCAGGTTGCCGGCCTGCTGTTCGGGAGTCGAGATGGAAGTCACGACAATCTGCGCGATGTGGTACTGCGGCTCCGGCACGTTGTAGTCCACTTTGTGCGCGTTGTAGAAGCTGGATATATCGGCATCGGTGACGTTGATCTTGGAATTGATCTCTTTGTTGAACAGCTTCTCGATGGTCTTGTCGCGCCGAATCTCTTCCTTCAGCTTGTCGAGCGTCATGTGCTGCTGTGTCAGCCACTTGTCGAAATCGTCGGCGCTATACGGGGCCTTGATCTCATCCAGTTTGGCCTGTACTTCTTCGTCATTCGCCGTCAGGTGCAGCTTGGTTGCGCGCTGCATCAGAATTTCATGATCGATCAGGTCGTGAACAATATTCAGCCGAACGATGTCCGCCTGCTCTTCCGAGGGCTGCTGATGCGAGGTGCCCAGCGTCTGCTGGTAGCGAACTTCCACGTCTGAGCGCAGGATCGGCTTGCCATTGACGGTTGCCACAACGTCCGGGCTGTGGCCGTGCTGGCATCCGGTAATGGACACGCCAAGCGTGCCAGCCAGTGCGGCTGCGGCCAGGTAGCTTAGAAGTTTTGACTTGCGCAGGGAATCCAAGGGGGAAGCGTTACGCGCAGCATTCTGTGTGTGTTGCAAAAATATCTCCTTGAGGGAGCGGCGCGCAGCAACGCTGCCCTCGCCCGTCCAGCACCGGAATCACTCGTGCTTCATCTCCACAACCGGCGGGTTCCTACAGGATAATGCAAACCGGCCCGCGATGTGAGCCGGAAGATCGATTCAAGCCTCTTCTAGGGCTTTGCCGCTGCCTGTCCTGCCGCTGCGACAGCCGGCTGATTGTAGGGATTCGGAGGCGGCGTGACTCCTTCTGACAGGAGTGCGCGATCGATCGCCCGCCAGAGCACATCCTCCGGCAGCGCGCCTTCGATCGACTCGCCGTTCACATATAACGTGGGCGTTTGTTCGATATTCAGGCTGTCCGCCAGCTTCATCTCCTCGCGGACGCCGCTCTGGTCCTGCTTCGCAACGCAGGCGCTGAGCTTTGCCGCATCCAGCTTGTCTTTTTCGCCCTGGTCCAGGGCCGTCTTGTCGAGCATCGCGTCCGATTTCTTCACGTCGCGGTCGGGCCCGGTGATGTCTTCGCCGTGCGTGTGCAGATAGTCCACGTAGTTCCAATATGCTGTGCCGCTCTGCGCCGCCAGGCAGTTGGCATTGACCGCCGCGTGCATCGCCCAGGGATGCAGCTCTTCAAGCGGCATATCGCGATAGGCAATCTTGATGAGTCCCTTGTAGTGATTCAGCGTGTCCGGAAAGAGCTCCGAGTGCAGCTTGGCGCAGAACGGGCACTCGAGGTCGTCGAAGTTCACCAGCGCGACTTTGGCCTGGGGATTTCCGCGGACCGGACGGTCGCCGATGGGGATAAGGTCGGCGGTGTCGGCGCTGACATCCCAGTGCGCAATCCGCTCCAGCGTCTTGTTATCGTTCGAAAGCAGGAAGGTCAGCTTTTGCGAGTGATCCGGATGTCCGGGCAGATCGAAGGAAACCAGCAGGTTGTCAAACCCGGGAGTCGTGCTGGGCGTGCGCGGCCCGACGCTAATCATATAATCCGGTGGGATTTGCAGCTTCGCACGCAGCGTGACTTCGATATTCCGGCTGGTCTTCAGGTCAAGGGGCTTTGCCGAAGCGCCTTCGGCGGATGGACTTTGCGCTCTGCAGGTTGCGACGCCAAACACTGCGAGCAAAGCCAGCAAAAGTCCAGGGAAAAATCGGCTACGCGGCAAAAAAACCACCTTTCGGGACAACTTCATTATCGCAGAAGGGCCATATAGAGCCATCCGTAGAGCGATCCCGGGAACAGCCGCTGGCTGCCTGATCTTCTTTAGACGTAGTTGAGAAAGGTAGGACGGGTCGCCACCGTTTCGCTCAGGAGGCGAGCAGAGCAAAGGGCCGGGAAAGAATCCCGGCCCTTTGCTGAACCGAAGGCAGAAATTGGGGACTCAAGCTGCAGATTTGGTGGAGAGCGCCTTGACGCGAGCATTCAGGCGGCTCTTATAACGGGACGCCGTGTTGGCGTGGAGAATGCCCTTCTGGACACTCTTGTCGAGCGCGGAGGCGGTGGCGCGATACTGCTCGCCGGCGGCCTTCACATCGCCCTTCTGGATGGCCTCGCGCAGGGCGCGCAGGCTGCCGCGGACGCGGCTCTTGTTGGCGCGGTTGACCGCGGTGCGCTTTTCGGTTTGACGGACGCGCTTCAGCGCGGAAACATGGTTTGCCATGGTGGTTCTCTGAACTCTCTTGAGGTGAAAATGGGATGCAGCGAATAAGCCATCCCCTGCAAACTTAGAGTTTATTTGATTTCCAGAGCGAGGTCAATGAAATCCTTGGACAAATGCCCTTCCGCCACGCTGACAGCGCGGGGCTTGTGAAGATGCCGGCCAGTTTCTGACACGTCAGCTGCTTAGCTGATACAAGCTTTTTTGCGTCCTCTTAAACCCTTTCTCTATTTCTCCTCAAATACAAGAATCAACTGCTATCCTCATCCTTCATTTCATTTGTGGCCTCTGACTGTTAACAGAAGATCCTTGGTCCGGAGGCTCTTGGGTAGTCTGGTTGCGCTTTGTACCCCCTGCAGGGCGCGTAGGCTTAGCACCCGCCTTGGAGGTCCCATTTGGATACGCAACGGCGCATTCCTCCTATCTGGATGATGGGCCTCACGAATGTCACCTTCGGCAATATGATCACTTTTGCGGTCGTGACTTTGCCGCAGATGCTTGCAGCTCAGGGCGTCCCCGGCGGCCATATTGCTGCAATTACTGCCATTATGGGATCCCCGGCTTGGTGGGCTCCCTTCTTCGCGCCCATCCTGGATGTCCGTTTCCGTCGCCGTACGTACGCTCTGGCACTGGGCCTCGTCGCGGCATTCGCCGCCGCTTTCTCCGCCTACGATCATCAGAACGTGCCCGTAATTGAAATCTTAGTTTTCATCGGCAGTGTCGCCGTCGCGTTCTATCAGGGTGCTGTTGGCGGCTGGATGGGCAGCCTCATTGAACGGAAGCAGGACGGCCTGCTCGGTACATGGTTTACAGCAGCCAGCATCGCCGCCGGTGGCCTCATCGCCATGTCTGCCGGACCCGTCATTTTCCATGCACCGCCCATCCTCGCTGCGGCCTTCATATTTCTCGCCGTCGCTCTGCCCATGCTTTTCTTTCTCGCCATTCCCGCGCCCCCGCCGGACCAGCTGCTTGCCGCGGAAAGCTTTGGCCGCTTCTGGCGTGAAGTTCTCTCCCTGTTCAAGCGCCGCGAAGTCCTCATTGGGATCATCCTTTTTGTGCTTCCATCGGCGTCATTTGCGCTTACCAACATACTCGCTGGCCTTGGCACCGACTACCACGCCAGCTCGTATATGGTCAGCCTCCTCTCCGGCGTGGGCTACATCGTCGCCGGCGGCATTGGTATGTTCCTCGTTCCGCAGCTCGCAAAGAAGTTCTCGCTGCGTCCCCTCTACCTCGCCATTGGCGTCGTCGGCGCGCTCTTTACGCTGTGCACACTGCTGCTGCCTCACGCTCCCTTCGCCTTCGCTATAGCCTTTGCCGGCGAACTTACCTTTCAGGCGCTGTCGTTTACGGTCGCCACCAGCATTATTTTTGAGATCATCGGCCCCGATAATCCGCTCGCCGCAACCACTTTTACGCTGCTCTTTTCCATCATGTTCCTGCCCGTCTCCTATATGGGCTTCCTGGACGGCTGGGGCTACGACCGCGGCGGTTTGGTCGCTTGTTTCGCCGTCGATGCCGGTATCAGCATGATCGCCTGCCTCATACTCGCCATGGTATTGAGAAAATGGCTCTTTGCTCCCCATCCCACAGAAGCAGCATAGTCAGACAAATCATTGCCAGAGATCAATATCGCCAGACTGTACGATTCCGAAGGAACATCTCTTGACAATTATCGTTGTAACGACTATTGTTAAGAGGATGAAAGATAAACCACAATCTCTAAGCCGGTCGCGCACCGATTGTCCCGAGGAAGCAGCTTTTCTTCAGCTGTTGCGGACCACCGACGAGTTATCACGGAGGCTGGCGCAGATTCTGAAGGCTGAGGAGCTTTCCAGCAACCAGTACAACGTGCTCCGCATTCTGCGCGGCGCGGCGGAGGGCCTGTCGTGCGGGGAGATCGGCAACCGGATGATTACGCGGGACCCGGATATTACCCGCCTGCTGGACCGGCTGGAGAAGCGCTTGCTGATCTCGCGTTGCCGGGAGACGAAGGACCGCCGCATGGTGATGGTGCGCATTGCGCCGGGAGGCTTGAAACTGCTTGCCCAACTGGATGAGCCGGTGCGGGAGGCGCATCGCAGCCAATTGGGCCATATGGGCAGGGAGCGTTTGAGGACATTGACCGGCCTGCTGCAGGAATGCCGTGCGCAGTTAGGTTAATTTTTTCTTCATTTATTTGTTGCAACGAATATCGGTATCACGAATCTTATGCTTAAAGGAGCATGCAATATGACCACAGCCGCCGCCACAACCACCACCTGGAACATCGATCCGGTCCACTCCGTCGCCGAGTTCAAGGTAAAGCACATGATGATTTCCAACGTGAAGGGCCAATTTACCGGCCTCACCGGCGTCCTCAAGCTCGACGAGGGCGACGTTACAAAATCGAGCGTTGAGGCCACGATCGACGCCGCGTCGATCAATACCCGCGATGCGCAGCGCGACGGGCACCTGAAGAGCGCGGATTTCTTCGATGTGGAGAAGTTTCCCACGCTCGCGTTCAGGTCAACGCATGTGGCCCGTACCGCAGACGGGGAGCTGACCATCGACGGCGATCTTTTGATTCATGGAGTCACCCGAAAGGTCACGTTCGCGGTAGAAGGGCCGAGCGCTCCCGCCAAGGACCCCTGGGGCAACACCCGCGTTGGCTTGTCGGCAGAGACGAAGATCAATCGCAAGGACTTCGGGCTGGTCTGGAACTCCCCGCTCGAGACCGGCGGCGTTCTTCTCGGCGACGAGATTACGATCACGCTGGATGTTCAGTTTGTAAAGGCTTGAATCAGCTGCCGCGGAAGGGCATGAGTAAGGTTTACCTTCAGCGGCACAGAGGGAGAAACACTATGTCACTACGTGCAGTACGACAGATCCTCGAAACCAAACCCACCATCGAAGGCGCGGGCGTTAAGCTGCAACGCGCCTTCGGCTTCGGCAAGACCAAGGACTTTGATCCGTTCCTGCTGCTGGATGACTTTCGCAACGAGAATCCGGCAGACTATCTCGCCGGGTTTCCCTGGCATCCGCATCGCGGCATTGAGACGATCACCTATGTCCTTGTCGGCTCGGTCGAGCACGGAGACAGTCTGGGCAACAAAGGCGAGATGACCGCCGGCGATGTGCAGTGGATGACGGCGGGCAGTGGCATTCTGCATCAGGAGATGCCGCATGGCGATCCGCAGGGGCGCATGCACGGCTTTCAGCTGTGGGCGAATCTGCCCTCGCATCTCAAGATGACCGATCCGCGCTACCAGGACATTCCGTCGAACGCGATTCCGGAGGTGACCGACGACGATGGCACGCATGTGCGCATCATCAGCGGGGAGTTCTGGGGCAAGCGTGGCCCGGTCGAAGGGGTCGCCGCCGATCCGAATTACCTCGATATCTCGGTTGCGCCCGGGCAGCGCAAGCGGCTCAAGGTGGAGACCACGCGCAACGCCTTCGCCTACGTCTTCGCGGGCGCGGGCACCTTCCGCGACGCGTCGGACCCGCAGGCGGTGTTGACCGAGCAGGCAGCGGCTCCGGATGCGAAGCCGGTGTATGAATCGCGCAACCACTCGCTGGTGCTGTTCGATCGCGGCGACGAGATCAGTGTGCAGGCCGGACCGGAGGGGATTCGTTTCCTGCTAGTCTCCGGCAAGCCGATTGAAGAGCCGGTTGCCTGGTATGGCCCCATCGTGATGAACACGCAGGATGAGCTGCGACAGGCGATGGCGGACCTGCAGAGCGGCGACTTCATCAAGCACCGCTGAAGCACGTTTTCTTCCCCTCCCGCCGGGCTGGCCAGTGCTCGCCCGGCCGGAGGGGATTGTTGTTTTCCTGTACATTAGCTTTCTGCAGGAGGTGCGCGCATGAGTGCCGCTGAGTCTCTCTGGCCCAGCCTGGTCTGGGATGAATGGAAAGATACCGCCGACACGCTGCATATGTGGACGCAGATCGTCGGCCACACACGGATGGCGCTCGCGGCTCCGCTGAACCACTGGTGGCATGTGACGCTGTACGTCACGCCGCGCGGGCTCACTACCTCGTCGATTCCCTATGGCGGCGAAACTTTCGATGTGGAGTTCGACTTCATCGATCACCGGCTGGTCATCCGCCTCAGCTCGGGGCCGGTCAAGGTGCTTCCGCTGCGCGCGCAATCGGTAGCTGCGTTTTATCACGAATATATGGATGCGCTGGCGTCGCTCGGCATCAAGGTCGAGATCCATTCCATCCCCGACGAGGTTGCCGATCCTATTCCGTTTGCCAAAGACACGGTCCACGCCTCCTATGATCCCGATGCGGCGCACCGATTCTGGCGCATCCTCATGCAGTCGGCGGAGATCTTCAAGCAGTTCCAGACCAGCTGGCTGGGCAAGACGAGCCCGGTTCATTTCTTCTGGGGCAGCTTTGATCTGGCTGTCACCAGATTTTCCGGACGGCGAGCTCCCGAACGCCCCGGAGCCGACGCAGTCACGCGCGAGGCATACTCGCACGAGGTCATCAGCTTCGGCTTCTGGCCGGGAAATGGAGGCTATGGCCAGCCCGCATACTACGCTTATGCCGCGCCGGAGCCGGAGGGGCTTGGCAACGCCGTCGTGCGGCCGCAGGGTGCTTTCTACAGCAATGATCGGAAAGAATTTTTCCTGAATTACGAGGATGTGCGCAAGGCCAGCTCGCCGTCCGGGGCGATCCTCGCATTCATGGATAGCACCTACCGCGCTGCGTCAGTGAACTGGGACAACGCGGCGTTAGAACGCAGCGGACCGTTCCCAGGCCGGAAGTAAAAATATTCCAGATTGTGTAGAAATATGTCGGGTTCAATCCATTCAACCCCAGGTTCCGCAGTTGACACTGCCTTGTGCTACTTTTCACAAATCAGGCATTGACGCGATAGCAGACTAGGGCTACTCTGAGCGCATCTTCACCCTTTGGCGCAATCGCGGGCCCCGGTGGTACAGCAGCAAACTTCAGGCTGCTTCGGGGAGCGCATGGCCGCTTCCTCTACTTTCCAACTGCATCCAAACAGGTAGCCCTTTGTCCGGCTGCCACGGAGGTATTTCCCTAGCTTGAGTACAAAAGCGCTCGACATCACGCCGAATCTTGAGCCCCTTTTCGGGACTCGCGATGAAAATCTGAGGCTCATGGAAGACATGCTCCATGTGCGCATTGATATGAAACAGGATGCTGTGGTGGTGGAAGGCTCCGAGGAGAGCATTGCGCGCGTGCAGCGCATCTTCGCGGACTTTGAGGCGCTGCGACGAGCGGGGGTAAACCTGCACAACGGCGAGCTGAATGGGATGCTGCGCCTGGTGGTGGCGGACCCGGCGGTCTCGCTGCGGTCGCTGGCTGAAACCGGGAAGCAGCGCTCGACAGGCATCAAGCGCATGGTGCAGCCGCGCTCGCTCAACCAGCGGCGCTATGTCGAGGCGATTGAATCCATGGACATGGTGTTCGGGATCGGCCCGGCGGGCACAGGAAAAACCTACCTGGCCGTGGCCATGGCTGCTGCCGCGCTGCTAGCCAAGAAGGCGAGCCGCATTATTCTGGTGCGTCCAGCGGTCGAGGCGGGCGAGCGGCTGGGCTTTCTGCCGGGCAGCTTGCAGGAGAAGGTTGATCCTTATCTGCGCCCACTCTACGACGCGCTCTACGATCTGCTGGAGCCGGAGCGCGTGGACCGGATGCTCGAAAAAAATGTGATTGAGATTGCTCCCCTGGCCTTTATGCGCGGACGCACGCTCAACGACGCCTTCGTCATCATGGACGAGGCGCAGAACACTACCAGCGAGCAGATGAAGATGTTTCTGACGCGGCTGGGCAATAACGCAAAGGCTGTCATTACCGGCGACATTACCCAGATCGATCTGCCGAATCCGCGCAAGTCGGGTCTGATTGAGGCACAGACAATACTGGAGGGCGTAGATGGGATCGGCTTTGTTCACTTCGAGAGCGGCGATGTGGTGCGGCATCATCTGGTGCAGCGAATCATTCAGGCCTATGACAACTTCGGACGCGTACAGCCGGAGTTGCCATTGCAATTGGCGGATGAAGAGGGTCGCACGCGAGCGAAGCCTCAGTAAGGACAGCTGAGAAGCGTTGGCTAAAGTTTGGTTAGCTACAGTCCGGTCGGCCAGCTAAAGCCTGGTGACTCCTATACGATTAAAGGGAGGGCCTTTGTGCCCTCCTTTGCTTTTGCGCCGCCATGATTGTGATTGAGCCCTCTATCCGCGCGAAGTTCCCGCGCTCCGCGTTCACCAGGCGTGGGCTGGAGTCTTTTCTTGCCGATGCGATATGTGAGGCGAAGCTGAAGGGTTCCGTCTCGGTGCTGCTCACGGGCGACGGGGAGATTCGGCGGCTGAACCGCGCATTTCGCGGCAAGGATAAAGCCACGGATGTCTTGTCGTTTCCGGCTGGAGACGGCATGGGCCGCTCACGCATGGCCGGCGATCTTGCCATCTCAATAGAAACAGCGGCGCGCGAGGCAGAGCAGCGCGGGCATGCGCTTGAGGTTGAACTGCGAGTCCTGCTGCTGCACGGTGTTCTGCATTTAGCCGGTTTCGATCATGAGACGGACTCAGGCGAGATGGAGCGTAAAGAGAATCTGCTTCGGAGAAAGCTTGGTCTTCAACAGGGATTAATCGCGCGCGCTGCTGCCGGAATATCGAAGCGGGGTCGAAGGCCATGAAGATTGCTGTCGTCCTGGTGATCGCGGCGCTGCTGGTGGTGCTTACGCTGGCGTCCTATGTGGATCGGCTCTACTCGGAGATGGGCAAGTTTCTGGCGCGCGAGTTCGAGGAGAACATCGATGCATGGGAGCAGCGCGTGGAACCTCGGCTGGGGTTGAGCCGCGAGCATATCCGGCTTTCGGCATCAATTCTCACGCAGTTGTCGCTGGCTTGCGTCACGCTGCTCTTTGGCATGATGCTGTTTTACCGCAGCACCATGGCCGATCGTCCTACGGCAGCCGAGATCGCGCAGGCGGTGCTGGGCGTAGTGCTGGTAATCCTTATCTTCAATCAGCTGCTGCCCTTTGTGTTCTTCACGCGCACGCGGGGCCTTTGGATTGTGCGGCTGCGCGTGCTGCTGCGGGTGCTCTTCTACCTCATGACTCCGGTGACGCTCTTTCTGGGGTTCCTGTTGTCGATAGCGGCGCTGGCTGAGGCTGCGCCGCGCACGCAGGATGAAACCACGCTCGAGGCAGTGGACGCGCTGATTGAAGCGGGAGAAGAAGAAGGGATTCTGGAGGAGAGCGACCGCGAGCTGGTGCGCTCAGCCGTCGAGTTCGGCGACAAGGTGGTGCGCGAGGTGATGACTCCGCGGCCGGAGATGTTTGCCGTTGCCGGATCGACCACTCTGGAGGAGTTTCTCAGGATGCTGGAGAGCCAGCCCTATTCGCGCGTGCCGGTGTATGAGGGCACGCTGGACCATATTACAGGCATTGTGTTCGCGCATGACCTGCTGCGCATTCGCGACGAGGACGCGCGCACGCAGACCGTAGCCAGCATTCAGCGAACAGCGGCGTTTATTCCCGAGACGAAGAAAGTGAACGAGCTGCTGCGCGAGATGCAGCGAGAGAAGCAGCACATGGGCATTGTCATCGACGAATACGGCGGCGTGGCGGGGCTGGTGACGATTGAAGATTTGATTGAAGAGATCGTGGGATCGATCACCGATGAGCACGAGAGCGATGAGGGCGAAACAGCGGTGCGCGAGCCTGACGGATCGTGGCTGGTGCCGGGAAATCTCGAAGTGGAGAAGCTGGGAGAGCTTCTGGCCATAGATGCGGATCTGCCGCAAGACTCAGAAGCTACAACTGTGGCTGGACTGGTGAGCGAGGCGGCTGGACGTATTCCGCAGGCCGGCGAGGTGATCGAACGTTACGGCACGCGCTTTGAAATATTGGCCTCGACGGACCGGCGCATTGAACGGCTGCGCGTGAGACATGCGGCGAACGGCGAAAAGGGAGTATTATCCATTTGAAGTCAGGATTTGTATCGATTATCGGACGTCCGAACGCGGGGAAATCCACGCTCATCAATGCGCTGGTGGGTGAAAAGGTGGCGATTGTTACCGC
>JBARHV010000223.1:0-31485 GCA_049799415.1 Silvibacterium sp. | reverse complement strand
TTCTAATCCTCATTCAGAATTGCATTCAGCGCAAGAACAAGAACCGCGACCAACGGGAGCGGCCACAAACGTCCGATCCAGGAAGGCGCGAAGCGCGTGTGCCTCAACGGCCAGTTGCTCGCTCGATCGCCCGCACCACCGCCCGCGCCTTATTCAAGCTCTCCTCATACTCCCGCTCCGGAACCGAATCCGCCACAATCCCCGCGCCCGCCTGGATATACCCCTGCTTGCCCCGCATCAGCAGCGTCCGAATCCCGATGCACGACGTAAGGTTCCCGGAAAAATCCGCATATAGCACGCTGCCGCCATAAATCCCGCGCCGCGTCGGCTCCAGCTCCTCAATAATCTCCATCGCCCGAATCTTCGGAGCGCCGCTCAGCGTCCCCGCCGGAAAACACGCCCGGAAAGCGTCCACCGCCGTCAGCCCTTCGCGCAAACGACCTTCAATCGCGCTCACCAGGTGCATCACATGTGAGTAGCGCTCAATGAACATCAGGTCCTTCACCTTCACCGACCCATACTCGCTCACCCGTCCCACATCGTTGCGACCCAGGTCCACCAGCATCACATGCTCCGCGCGCTCTTTCTCGTCGTGTATCAACCGGTCTTCCAGCTGCGCGTCTTCCTCTTCATTCGAGCCGCGCGGCAGCGTTCCAGCAATCGGGCGATACTCCACCTTCCGCCCCTGCACCCTCACCAGCAACTCCGGCGAAGACCCCACAATATGCGTATCCGCCGGCTTCTCCAGCCCAAACCGCAGGAAGTAGAGATACGGCGAAGGGTTCACAATCCGCAGCGCGCGATACACCGAAAAAGGATCGACCTCCGGCTTCACATCGAACCGCTGCGACACCACCACCTGAAAAACATCGCCCGCCGCAATGTATTCCTTCGACCGCTCCACAGCCTTCAGGAAATCCTTCTTCTTCATCTGCGGCTCAATCTTCAGCTTGCCCGCGGCCTTCTTAATTTTTGCCTTTGGCAGTGGACGCGCCAGCCGCCGCTCCAGCTGCGCCAGCCGCTTCACCGCGTCTTCATATGCTGCCTGTGGTTTCTGCCTGCGAACGTCCGCCGTCACAATCAGCAGAATCTCTTTCTTCACATGGTCGAACGCCAGCACCTCGTCAAAGAACATCAGGCACGCATCCGGCAATCCCAAATCATCCACCGTCTGCTCCGGCAGCCGCTCAATCTGCCGCACCACGTCATACGCGAAGAACCCCACCGCGCCCGCGGTAAAAGGAGGCAGCCCACTCACCCGCGCCACAGAATGCCCTTCAATCGCCTCCTTCCAAAGCGAAAAAATATTCCCTTCGCTCCGCTCTGTTCGCACTTTTCCGGTCTTACCTTTTTCCGTAATCTCAATCGAAGTCCCGCGCGCCACAATCCGCCGATAGGGTCGAACGCCGATAAACGTGTACCGGCCCACATTCTCGCCGCCCTCCACCGACTCCAGCATGAAGCACTCCGGCTCATCCGCCGCCAGCCGCAAAAACGCCGTCACCGGCGTCTCCACATCCGCCGTAAGCGTGCGGAAAATCGGAACCAGAGTATGCGCGCGAGCCAGCTTCAAAAACTCAGCGCGAGACGGAAGAGAAGTAGTTTCAGATCGCATACGTTAAGGATGATGGTAAATGGTGCGACGGCCAGTCTCCCCGACCAAAGGGAGGGCCGCAAAGGTCCGCGCAAGGAAGGCGCCGAAGGCGCGTATGCCCGTGCGGCAAGCACCGGCCAGTCCTCACTCGGTGCGAAGCACCTGCATCGGCTCTGTTGAAGCCGCGCGTAGCGCAGGCAGATAGCACGCCAGCAGGGCCGCCGCCAGCAGCACCACTCCCACCACAAGAAACGCGCGGAAGTCCAAAGCGCTCACGCCGTAGAGGCTGCTCTGCATGGCGCGTCCAATAAAGTATGCGCCAATCAGCCCCACGCCCAGTCCGATCGCCGCCAGTGTCAACCCTTCGCGCACAATCAGCCCCACCACTCGCCCGCGCGTCGCGCCCAGCGCCATGCGCAGCGCAATCTCATGCGACCGCTGCTCGACCGAGAAGGTCATCACGCCATAAATGCCCACCGCCGCCAGCAGCAGCGCAATCGCGGCGAAGGTCCCAAACAGAATCAGCGTAAAGCGGTCGCCCGCCAGCACGTCATCGCGCACCTGCTCCATCGTCTGCGGAGTATCCAGCGCAATCATCGGGTCCACCGAATGCACCGCCGCCGCAATGCTCTTCGTCATCGTTCCCGGATCTCCGGCCGTCCGCACGCCAATTCCTGCGTTCGGCCACGGAATCTGCCAGAACGGAATCTCGATCTCCGCATTGTCCTCGCGCAGGTCGCCGCTGCGCACATTGTGAAACACTCCCACAATCTGCCACTCAACCGGAGGCCCCAGCTTCGTCACTCCCGGAATCAATTGCTCCACCACCACCCTCTGCTGCAGCGGGTCCTTGCCTTGCAGGAATTTCTTCACAAACTCCTCATTCACCATCGCCACCTTTACGCTCGAGACCGTGTCCTGATCGGTAAACTCGCGCCCCTTCAGCAGCTTGATCCCAAACGTCTTGAAGTAGTCCGGAGTGATCATGCCGAACCGCGCGCCCGGCCTCTGCGACTGATCGGAGTAAGTCTGGCCGCCCGCAATCGTGAACGGCATTCCAAAACCCGTTCCCTCCAGCGGAGTGCCCGTCGCCGCCGACACCGACTCCACCCCCGGAACCGCGGCGATCGACGCCAGCATCTGCCGGTAATACGCAACAATCTTCACCGGATCCTTGGGCCGCGAATCCGGGACAGACAGCCCGAACGTAAGAATGTGGTCCGTGCGCACCCCCAGGTCCACGCGCGTCAGGTTCCAGAAGCTGTGAATCGCCAGCCCCGCGCCCGCCAGCAGCGCCAGCGCCAGCGCAAACTCGCCGATCACCAGCGCGCGGCGCAGCCGGTTGCGCCCCACTCCCGTCCCCGATCGTCCGCCCTCCTTCAGCGACTCCGCCGGGTCAACCCGCGACGCGACCCACGCCGGAACGCACCCGAACAGCAGTCCCGCCAGCGTCGTCGCCGCCAGCGTGAACAGCAGAATCGGTAGATTCAAGCTCAAATCCGCCTCAGTCGGCAGAGTGCCCTGGGGCATCACTGCGATCAGCCCGCGCAGCATCGCGTAGCCCACGCCCACACCCAGCGCGCCTCCCGCAACCGCCAGCATCAGGCTCTCCGTCAACAACTGTCCGAAGATCGTCTTCGCATTCGCGCCCAGCGCCGCTCTCACCGCCATCTCTTTCTGCCGCGCCATGCTCCGTGCCAGCAGCAGGTTCGCCACATTCACGCATGCAATCAGCAGAATAAAGCCCACCGCCCCCAGCAGCATCCAAAGCGTGCGCAGCTCATCCTTGGGCATAAAATCGTTTCGCAGCGGCTCCACAAAAGCGCCCCAGCCCTTGTCGCTCTTCGGATACGCCTGTGCGATATGCTCCGTCACCGTATTCATGTCCGCCTGCGCCTGCTGCTGCGTCACGCCCGGCTTCAGCCGCCCCATCACCAGCAGCCAGTGGAAGTCGTGATTCAACTGCTCCGGCGTGAACGCCAGCGGTACATTGATTTCGTTTTCCGCCCGGTCGTTCGCTCCAGTCGGCATTACACCCACCACCGTATACGGCGCATCGTTGAGCTTCATCGTCGTGCCGATAATGTGCATGTTCGATCCCAGCCGCTTCCACAACTTATGCGTCAGAATCACCTCGTGGTCCCGTCCCGGCTGGCCCTCCTCGGGCAGAAAATCCCGCCCCAGAAAAAGCGGGGTGCCCATCATCTTCATAAATCCCGGAGTGATGAGGCGCGCATTCACCTTTTCCGGCTGCTCCGCGGTGGCCATGTTGAACGTCGAGCCCGTCCACGCATTCATGTCCTCAAAGGTGGTGTTCTCCCGCTTCCAGTCCGTGTAATCGCCCGCGGAAACGCCGTTATGGTAGGTCTGGATCTTCGACCACACCATCATCAGCTGGTCCGGCTTGGGATACGGCAGCGGCTGCAGCATCGTCGCATAGTCCACCGTAAAGATCGCCGTGTTCGCGCCCACGCCCAGCGCCAGCGTCAGTAGAACGGTCAGGGTAATGCCCGGATTTCTCAGCAGCATCCGCCAGCTGAACCGCAGGTTGCGAAGCAGATTCGACATAAAGCCCTCCAGCTAACTGACGCAGCAAAAACCACAATATCGCGCAGGCCAGCTTCAAAAACCCAGCGCGCTCAGCGTGAAGTGGTTTCAGATCGTATACGCAAGCCAATGGTAAACCGTTCGGGAAACTTCGTAATGTCGTCAATCACGGCTTGGATAATCGGCGGAATTTGGACTATACAGAAAAAGAGGATTGAAATGCAGCTCCAGGTCGGTGACTCGCTTTACGGATGTATATCTCACATGGTTCGGCGCAGCCGGAGCTAGTTCGCACAGAACGGTATCCGGCGAATCAAAGTAACCGCTCCGTTGCGGCAAGCAGAAGTTTCCACGACGTCAATTGCACCTTTAGCCCTGGTAGGAGATATCCATGCGTAACGCCTGTAATCCAGATCATCCATGCAAGCCTTCCGTCCGCACATTTCTTTCAGGGCGGGTAGCACGGCTTTACCACCGTGCAATGAAATCGCTTGAAGCGGCGAGCCAGTCTCGCTTCTTTGCGAATCTTGGCTCCCATCGGTCAGGTTCTGCGCGGATCGCTCTTGGGGCAATCCTTACGCTCGGATTTTTCATGACTGCCGCTGTTGCTCTGGCCGCGTCAAGCGCAAAGAGCAGTGGACCAGCCGCCGATGTGAATCCTTTGATCGGCACAGGCCACGGACCCGGCGACAGCGAGAATCTGTTTCCAGGAGCCGCAATGCCATTCGGCATGGTGCAACTCAGTCCAGATACCGAGAGCAACGGCTATGGATATCACTATTATCAGGACACGATTCAGGGCTTCAGCATGACCCACATGAGCGGTGTAGGGTGCGCGAATGAAGGCGACATATTCTTCACTCCAACCACAGGGCCTGTGCTTACGCAGATAAGTGATTTCGAGTCGCCATATTCTCACAGCCAGGAAACAGCCGCGCCGGGATATTACCAGGTGCAATTATTGCGCTGGGACGTCAATGCCGAGCTCACGGCAACGGACCGCACCGGCATGGCAAAGTTTTCCTTTCCCGCCGGAAAAACGGCAAACATCCTTATTCCGATCAGCCACACACTGAACAATGCAGTTGCTGCGTATGTGCGGGTGGTCGGTGACCGCCAGATCGACGGTTATGTGGTGAATCAGGCTTTCTGCGGAAACAAGCAAACCTACAAAGTCTACTTTGTTATGACCTTCAGCCGCCCATTTTCCAGCTTTGGAACCTGGAATGGAACCGGGAGCGGCAATCAACCTGCGGATTCCAGAAAGGTCGACGCTGACAATCGCACAGCGACACAAACCAGTCACGGCCAATGGATCGGGGCTTATGCCAGCTGGCCGGCTGCTGCGCATCCGCAGGCCATTACAGCAAAAATCGGCATCTCCTATGTCGACGCTGCCGGAGCAGAAAACAATTTGAAATCGGAGGCCGCCGGAAAAGATTTTTCACAAGTTCGCGAGCGGGCCACAGCCGCATGGAACAAAGCGTTGAGCGTCATCGATGTATCTGGAGGTGCTCCCAGCAACCGCACCGTTTTTTATACCGCTCTCTATCACAGCCTCATGATGCCAAGTATCTTCAGCGACGCCGACCGACGCTATCTCGGCTTTGATAACCAGATCCATCGCGTTGCCGATGGACATTTAATCTATGGCAACTATTCAGGATGGGATATCTACCGCAGCGAGATGCCCTTGCTGGCGCTGATTGAGCCGCAGCGGATGGAAGACATGGCCCAGTCGATCGTGCTGATGTATCAGCACGGAGGTTGGATCGGGCGATGGCCGCAGATCAATCGCTACACCAACATCATGGCCGGCAGTCCGCTCACCGCCGTGCTCGCCACAGACTGGCTGGATGGCCTGCACGGATTCGACATCAAAAGCGCGTGGCAAGGAATGTTTCTCGATGCCACGCAGGCTCCTCCGCAAGGAAAGCCCTATGAAGGTCAGGCCGGAATCAAATGGATCAATCAACTGCATTACGTTCCAAACGATAAGGTAGATTACGGCTCCGTCTCGCAGATACAGGAGGATGGCATCGCCTACGCCTCCTTGTACCGGCTGGCGACGGCTCTCGGCAAGACTGACGATGCAAAGACGCTGTATCAGCGTGCCCTCTATTACCGGAACGTGTTTGACCATCAGGACCGCTTTTCCCGGCCGCGCAATGCCGATGGCCAGTGGGTCACGCCCTTCGATCCCGCGCAGGATGGTCATGGATTCATCGAAGGCTCAGGCTGGCATTACCAGTGGCTGGCGCCGTGGGACATGGATTGGCTCATTCATGCGATAGGTCCGGATCTCTTCAACAGCCGCTTGACCGAATTTTTCAACTACAAAAAACCGGGCTGGTTCGGCCAATACTACAACCCCTACAACGAAACCGATCTGGAAGCTCCGTTTGAGTTCAACTTCTCCGGCAAGCCCTGGGAGAGCCAGCGCGTGGTTCGCCGTGTTCTCGCTGAGAATTACACCAATACGCCGGACGGCATTCCCGGCAATGATGATTGCGGTGAGATGTCCTCCTGGGCGGTGATGAGCATGATGGGGATCTATTCGGTCGATCCAGCCAGCCTCGCCTACGAGCTGGTAAGTCCCGTCTTCCCCAGAATGGTCATCCATCTACAGGCCCCCTATCCCGGCAAGACATTTACTATCGGAACCTCTGCGAACCCGGAGAGCACGCCCTATATCCAAAGCGTACAGCTCAATGGGCAAGCTCACGCGCACAACTGGATCTCGTTTCAGGATATGAGCAATGGCGGCACGTTGCATTTTGCGCTCGGCTCTGACCCCAACCAATCATGGGGTTCGGCTCCGGACGATGCGCCGCCGTCGTTGAGCCAAACGCAACCGTAATTTTTGCACTGGCTGGCGATGCGCATCCTGGAACCCTTCAAAGTGAGAGTGCGTGAAAACCCCTTGCCACCCCCTATTTACAGGCCTATACTCCATTGGTTTGGCCGAAATTCGCTTTTCAGAAGGACGGCCCACCAAGGAGCGAACAAACTTTTATGTCATCCATCACACTCGAGCAGGAAATCAACCCGTGGGAAGCCCAGGCTGCTCGATTCGATTTCGCCGCTCGTAAACTCAACCTCGACGAAGGCATCTGGAAAGTCCTTCGCTATCCCTCGCGCGAAATCATCGTCCATTTCCCCGTCGGCATGGACGACGGACGCATCGAGGTCTTCACCGGCTTCCGCGTCCAGCACTCTCAGGCCCGCGGCCCCGGCAAAGGAGGCATCCGTTACTCGCCCGACGTCAACCTCGACGAAGTTCGCGCCCTCGCCAGTTGGATGACCTGGAAGTGCGCCGTCGTCAACATCCCATTCGGCGGAGCCAAGGGCGGTGTCATCTGCGACCCCAAGAAAATGTCCATGGGCGAGTTGGAGCGCATGACGCGCCGCTACACCGCCGAAATCATCGAATTCATCGGCCCGGAAAAAGACGTGCCCGCGCCCGACGTCAACACCAATGAACAAACCATGGCCTGGATCATGGACACCTACTCCATGCACATGCGCCAGACCGTCACCAGCGTCGTCACCGGCAAGCCCATCAACATCGGCGGATCCCGTGGCCGCCGCGAAGCCACCGGCCGCGGCGTCAGCATCATCTGCGATCAGGCCATCAAGCGCCTCAACATCCAGCGTGACGGCTGCCGTGTCATCGTGCAGGGCTTCGGCAACGTAGGCTCCAACGCCGCCAAGCTCATGCAGGAAAAAGGCTACAAGGTCATCGGCATCGTCGAGTACGACGGCGCGCTCTTCAATCCCAACGGCATCGACGTCTGCGCCCTCATCGACCACCGCCAGCGCACCGGCTCCGTGCTCGGCTTCAAAGGAGCCGAAGCCGCCGACCCCGACCACCTCTTCACCACCGAGTGCGAAATCCTCATCCCCGCCGCGACGGAGAACGTCATCACCAGCCGCAACGCCGAGCGCATCCGCGCCAAAATCGTCTGCGAAGGCGCCAACGGCCCAACCACCGCCGTAGCCGACGAAATCCTCTCCGATAAGCGCGTCTTCGTCATCCCCGACATCCTCGCCAACGCCGGAGGCGTCACCGCGTCCTACTTCGAGTGGGTGCAGGACCGCCAGGGCTACTTCTGGAAAGAGGCCATCGTCAACGAGCAGCTCGAAAGCATCCTCACCGAAAGCTTCGACGACGTAGTCCGCTACTCCGATGCCCACGGAGTCAACAACCGCATCGCCGCCTACATGCTCGCCATCGACCGTGTAGCCTTCACCATCAAACAACGCGGCATCTACGCCTAAATAAATCCAACAAAACTCCGGGTGCCCCATCCTTGACGCAGCTTTATCGCGTCAAGGGTGGGAACCAATACAGCTCGTTCCATAGCGATGCCATCCTTCGTGTCCGCCCATGACCACTACCCCACGATCAGCGGGAGCGATCACGCAAAGCTGTCGCCTGGGCAGAAATCCTTGCATCCAGCGAACCTCCTGCCGCGTCTCATCAACCGATGACCAACACCACGCTACTCACCCGCCCGCTAGGAACCAACGGCCCCAAAGTCTCAGCCATAGCCCTCGGCTGCATGGGCATGTCCGGAATGTACGGCCAGTCCGACGACAACGAATCCATCGCCACCATCCACGCCGCCCTCGACCACGGCATCAACCTGCTCGACACCGGCGACTTCTACGGCATGGGCCACAATGAAATGCTCATCGGACAAGCCCTGAAAGGCCGCCGCGATCAGGCGCTCTTGTCCGTAAAGTTCGGAGCACTCCGCGCGCCCGACAATTCCTGGTCCGGCGTCGACACCAGCCCAGCTGCCGTAAAAAATTTCCTCGCTTACAGCCTTAAGCGCCTCGGCGTCGATCACATCGACATCTACCGCCCCGCGCGGCTCGACCCCAAAGTTCCCATCGAAGACACCATCGGAGCCATCGCCGATCTGATCCAGGCCGGATACGTCCGCTACATCGGTCTCTCCGAAGTAGGCGTCGAAACCATCCGCCGCGCACACGCCGTCCATCCCATCGCCGACCTGCAAATCGAATACGCCATCATCAGCCGCTCGCCGGAAGCAAAAATCTTCCCCGCTCTCCACGAACTCGGCATCGGAGTGACCGCCTACGGAGTGCTTTCGCGCGGCCTCCTCAGTGGATCGAAACCAGCCGGCAAGGGCGACTTCCGCGCCTATCTCCCGCGCTATAAAGGAGACAACTACGAGCGCAACCAGCAGCTCATCGCCCAGCTAAAATCCTTCGCCGAAGCCAAAGGAGCCACGCCCAGCCAGCTGGCCATAGCCTGGGTTCTCGCCAAAGGAAAAAACATCGTTCCCGTCATCGGAGCACGCAAGCGCACCCAGCTGGAAGAAACATTAGGCGCACTCAAGCTGAATCTCACCAACACTGACATCGCCGAGCTCGAAGCAAAAATCCCAGCCGAAGCCATAGCCGGAACCCGCTACGACGAGCACCAGATGCAAATGCTCGACAGCGAAAAATAAGGACCCCTATACCCTGCCTTATCTAACCTGCCAGCCCGCTCCAGCCGTGGCCATCACGATCTGGCCCGGCTGCGCGCTCGATATATTCGCCGCCATCTCCGGAAACGCGGCCTTCAGCGCATCCGTATCCACCCACACCGGAACATACGTCATCGTCGCGTGATAATTCACCGTAGTCTCCAGCACTCCATCCTTCTTTATCGGAGCCGTAAACCCGTCCACGCTCGCCACCACCTTGTGTCCATAGCAAAACTGCGGCGCAACCCGCTCGCCCAGCGGAGACAGTGTGTACCGCTCCACATGGATCGCCACATCAGCATCTTCTTTCAGCAGGCCCGCGCCTTTCATTGCGTCGAACTGCTTCACCTGGCCCTTCGCATCCGGCCCCGGACTCACCTCCAGGGGAAACATCTTCCCCGTCGGAAATAAGCACTCGTTATGGCCCTCAAAATAGGCATTCAGACCCTTCTCCAGCTTCGCGTTCGTCGGCGTCAAGTCTGACGTGCACCCCGCCGCCAGCAAACTCAACCCCGCCAAGACCACCCACCGCGCCACGCCAGCTCTCGTCATCTCTTCACGTTCCCCTTGCCGGTTATTCGTCTTCGGTTATTCGTCTTAAGACGCGCAATATCCCCAAACGGCAGCTTTTAACGGAAATTCAGTGCTTGCCCGATTATCCCCAGGCCAGCCCGGGCCTTTCCAGTGCAATAATGACCTTAAGGTCCCTATCGCATCTCGCGCCGGACCCCGCCGAGCGCACCGTGAACCTGCCCAATTCCATCACCGTGAGTCGCATCGCTGCGGTTCCCATCCTCATCTGGATGCTCTCGCCGTATTTCCCTCACAGCAGCTTCCACGGTGAGCAGGAGATCATCACCTGCCTCTTCTTCATCCTCGTCTCCATCTCCGACGGAGTCGACGGCTATCTCGCCCGCAGCCGCGGCCAGATCACTACCATGGGCATGCTCCTCGACCCGCTCGCCGACAAGCTCCTCATCACCGCCGCCTACATCTGTCTCGTTCAGTACAACCCGCACGTCGTCAAAGCCTGGATCGCCGTCCTCGTCATCGGCCGCGAGTTCCTTGTCACCGGACTCCGCTCCATCGCCTCCTCCGAAGGCTTCACCATCGAGGCCAGCGACGTCGGCAAGCTCAAAACCGTCATCCAGATCATCTCCGTAGTCGTCACCATCCTCGACCACGGCTGGCACGTATGGCGCATCGGATGGTTCATCATCCCCATCCACCTCATCGCCGTCGTCGGCATCTACTACATGGCCGCCGTCTCCACCGTCTCCGCCATCGACTACTTCGTAGCCTTCTGGCGTCGCGTAGAACACGCCTCCACCGGAAGCCGCAAACGAGACAACACCTTCGTCCTCTCCAGAAGAAAAAACGTAACCAGCTGAGTGCTGGCCGCACGGGTATTAGTCTGCCCTGAGCGAAGCCCGGAGGGCGCTCCGCGCAACACATACTGATGTCATCCTGAGCGAAGCCGAAGGGACCTGCTGTTTTTACCGAGCGGCACGAAAATAGACAGGTGGCCCACACAAGCTGCATTTGCTTGTGTGGGGGACATTCCACTCAAACGCGAAGAAGTCCCCTTCACAAGCCGCTTTCCTGTGCTCTAATATCGGCACCAGTACTATCGGGCGATCTCGCAATCTGTAATCCCAAACGCGAACCGAACGCTGCCCACAACGGAGAGTCCCATGCAGAAGACGACGATCAAGCTCCTCGCTTTAGCACTTGTCGTATCCGGAGCAGCCTGGCACACACAAGCGCAGGAGCAGAAGGCCTCCTACCCGGCCATGGCTCCTCTCAATCAATATCTAATACCCAACGAAAATTCTGAAATCGCGCTGGCTCGCACTGCTGCTCCAGCATCCATTTCCGACGGAGCAGAAGTAATGGTGCTGGGACGGGACGGCTACACGACCGCGGCGAAGGGCAGCAACGGCTTCCTCTGTATTGTCGAACGGTCCTGGGGCGCCGCCACAGATAGTCCAAACTTCTGGAACCCCAAAGTCCGTGCTCCCATCTGCTTCAATCCAGCCGCCGCAAAGACCTTTGTGCCCATCTATCTCATGAAGACCAGACTGGTCCTCGCAGGAAAATCGAAGACGGAGATCGTCAAGGCAACCGCATCGGCACTGGACAGGAAGAAACTGCCCGCGCTGGAACCTGGAGCGATGTGCTACATGCTGTCGAAGCAGCAATACTTAAACGACGACGGCAGGAACTGGCATCCACATCTGATGTTTTACGTTTCCGGCAACGCGGCAAAAAGCTGGGGAGCCAATCTGCCGGACTCGCCAGTTCTCGCGGCGGATGATCCTGAAGAACGGGTGACGATTTTCATGGTCTTGGTCGGCCACTGGTCCGACGGAACCCCGGCCACGCACTGACCTGCAATTCCAAGGTTGAGTAGAGCTGAGGCCACCGACACCAAGTGCCCCACTCAAACTTCTTTTGCTTGAGTGGGGCAGTGCAAGCGGCAAGAAAAAGGGTGCCCCACATCACGCTTTTGAGATGTGGGAGGCAAAAATCCAATCAATAACGATGTCATCCTGAGCGAAGTTTGGCGCGGAAGTGCCAAACGCAGTCGAAGGACCTGCTGTTTCCCAACCTAGCACCGATCTTAGCCCCATTCAATGGGATCGAGGTTCCCCACTCAAGCAAAGAAGTATGAGCTGGCTATCCGCCTACCCTCAAGATCTGCTATCCCGCTTTTCGATTGCCACACGTGTATCTTCCGGTAGCTTTTCATAGAGCGCCGTGATTTCCTTCGGGCGTGTAATACGGTCTTCTACGATGAAATTAATCATCTCAAAAAGACGTTGTGCGATCTCCGGAGAGTCATTGAGTCTGATCTCGCCCGGATGAACCGCATTATTTCCCACCACCCTGCAATAATCCAGAGCCTTCTGAACCTGTGCTGGCAGCCCATTCGCAACAAGCGTCTTGATGTCATCATTAATGTTTTTTCCAGCACCGCCCAGATGAGGCATTAATTCTTGAATACAAAGCCGCAAGAGCGCAGCAGCAGCACGCGGTGATTTACTGAACACATCGCGCGCCTCCTCGTATTCAGCCTTACAATCTTCCGGTAGATCGGGATGAGCGACGGGAACCGGAGATTGCGAAGGAATTATGAGTGCGCCGTCGTACCAGAAACTCCAATTACCACAATGCGAGCAGAGTGATGCTTTGAACTTGGTGTTGAGCACACCCCCCGAATGGATCAAGACAGGACTCCATGTCTGTTGGGCAAAGACCTGGCACAAAGCACAGTGAAATTTTCCTGCTTGGAATTCTGGGGGGTAATAACGATCAATCATTTGGTTATTGTGCGCCCTTTTTGGGTGTTAACTTTGATTATCCCCGAAGCGCACTATAAGAAGAATCGGCACTGTAAGAAAAATTGACCGATTTTGTAATATCGCGGCAGACTTCCCCCGCAAGATCCGGAGTGTCCCCGGAATCCAACCATGGCATCCTCAATCCAATAGGAGCGAATACCATGGGAAGCATAGCAATGCCATTACCCAATCCCACACCTGAAGAAGCCTGGACCCTCATCCAGACCCGCGACACTCGCGCCGACGGCCAGCTCTTCTATGGAGTCCGCACCACCGGCGTCTTCTGCCGGCCCTCCTGCCCCAGCCGCCGACCCGGCCGCCACAACGTCGAGTTATTCTCCGACCTCATCAACGCCCTCCGCGCCGGATACCGCCCCTGCAAGCGCTGCACACCCGCCGGAATCGCGCCCGAGGCCCACACCATCCAAACCCTCTGCGCGCACCTCAATCAAAATCCCGATCGCCCGGTAAAATTAGCCGAGCTCGCCCGCATCGTCAGCCTCTCGCCCTTTACTGTCCAGCGACTCTTCCAGCGCGTCCTCGGCATCAGCCCCAGCCAGTACCAGTCCCACAAGAGAGCCACGGCCTTCCGCGACAGCCTCGCAAAATCCGGCTTCCGCATCACCGATGCCATCTACGACGCCGGCTACTCCAGCCCCTCCCGCGCCTACTCCGGCAAACAACTCGGCATGAAGCCGCAGGACTACCGCAATCGGGGACGCGGCCAATCCATCGGCTACGCCATCGGCAAATCCGCCTTAGGCCAGCTCCTCATTGCCGCAACAGAAAAAGGTCTCTGCGCCGTAATTCTCACCGCAACCGGAGAAAAAGCCCTCGCCCAGCTCCGCCAGCAATTCCCCGCCGCCGAATTAAACTCGCAGCCCACGCTCGCGCCCATGTTGAATCAAGTCCTCTCGCAGCTCACCGAGCATTCCGCCGCGCTCGACCTGCCCCTCGACCTCCGCGCCACCGCCTTCCAGATGCGCGTCTGGCAGGCACTCCGCGCCATCCCTCGCGGAGAAACCCGCACCTATGCCCAGGTCGCAAAAGAAATCGGCCAGCCCACCGCCGTCCGCGCCGTAGCCCGAGCCTGCGCCACCAACCCCGCCGCTGTCGTCATCCCCTGCCACCGTGTCATCGGCAGCAACGGCAAACTCACCGGATACCGCTGGGGCCTCGACCGCAAACGAAAGCTGCTGGAAATGGAGAACGTCTCCAGCCGCGCGCAATGAGCCGAAAACAGGCATGGACTTCCATCCCCCGTCCGCATGCCCGGATACCCCGCATAACTCCAGCGTGGCTAGTTATTAGAGAGTTAAGTGCCGTTTCTAACACTACTTAGCGATCCACTTTTTCTCCGAAAAATCCTGCGTCTTTTTTAACCCCCTGCACCGTCTCTACTTGTAGAGGTTCGCGCGGGCTGCTCTTCCAGAGATCCCCCGGTTCGTTCCTCGAAATAGAAACCCCAGCGGTTCGTGGGTCCGCTGGGGCTTCTTTTCGTCTGGAATGCAACAGGGCCCGTTATCCCGGGCCCTGGCTAAAAATAGATACAAGTGCTACCGCTCACCCTGCGCTGAAACCACCCTGCGTCTCAGCTCGCCAAGGCCTGCGCATGCGCCGCCTGTCCCTTGGTCAGCCGATGCACAAAGTGGTACGGGGGCCACGGTCCCGAAAGCTGCATCTGGCAGTCTTTCAGAGTTACGCTCGCGCTCGAATACTTGTTCTGGTAGCGCTCCACGCCCTTGTGGTCGATCAGATGGGCAATATCCAGCAGCATCTTGCCTGTCTCCGTCCGCTTGCACGATATCTCCTCCGCCAGCGGAGCAAACATCCGGTGCATCTGGACGGAAACCGCCCGCGCCTTGGTCTGGCGCTCCCGCTGCAGCGACGCACTCTCTCGCAGGTTCGTCAGGTACTCGCGTCCCACCGTCCCCGCGTCGGGAATCACCCGCCTGATCTGCTCTCGGCAGCAATCGTCCAGCGTGACCTTCAGGTGCATCTCCGCCTTGCCGCGCAGTCGGTCGATATTCGTCACAAACTGTCGCTGGTTCGACCGGATCGATCGCCGCAGCGCTTCGTCGTCGGCAAACACTGTCCCGAACCGGAAGGGCAGCACAGTCGAAGTTTTAAAGCAGTCCGCAATCACTCTTGCGTGGTCCATCGCTGCTTTTTGATTGAGGGGATCTAAAGGAGAGTGTTCGCTGACGATGACTGCTAAATCACTGGCTGGATATAAAAAAACTTGATTTCCCTGGATTCCCGCAACCGATTCCATCGGAATGGGCTTACGGTGGCGAAGGAGTTCGGGAAACGACTGCTTTTCACTTATGCAGTAGGCGTACCATGCCATAGAAAATTGCTCCGCGCTGGCTGAATTTTGAAGTGAAACATTTGGCGTTGCAACAAAAGGGTTGACTGCATCTTCTCTTTGCGGCAGCGTGCTGCACCGCATTGCGAATAACTGGAACGTATGCTAGCCCCGCGAATCAACAACTGGCAACCGATGGAGGCGTCTCTCCGGCAAAGTGAGCAGAACTATTCAAATCTCTTTTGATAAAACGATAAAGAAGTTTTATCGTATCAACAATAATGCGCAATCTGCAAAAATTTGCACTGAATAGTAGCCAGACCCCGGTCAGCCGCTCCTGTACGTCTGGCGATGGTATTGACGTTTCGGCTTCCCCGCGCTGCAGCAGCGCCCTGAACGCCGGCGTCAGCCTGGTTGCCCACCTGAAAACGCTTCCCCCACAGGCACGGTGTTCGCGCCCCGGGACAGGCAAAACAGGACAGGTAAATGCGCCGGGCAGGTGCGCGCTTTAGTGGTGGTGTGCCAGCAGCACGGCAACCATGATCAGCAGCACAAGCAGCAGTGCGCCCAGGCCAATCCCCGCCATCTGCACCAGCTTGGCCGTTAATTTCACGCTCTTAGTCAGTTCGTTGTTGTCAGGCGAATCCAGCGACTCGCGAAGCCGGGTCAGTTGCTCCTCCATCCGCTTCAACTGCAGCGAATGGTCCTGGACCGTCGTCTTGATCTCGTACTGCACCATTCGCATGCCGGCCACTTCGTGCCGTACCTCCTGCACCAGGCCTGGACTCTGTTCGCCTCTCGCTCCCGCCTCAAGCATAGGCAGCGCGCGCGCCAGCCATGGCAGCATCGAACCCAGCCGCAGCAGCGTTTTCCAGGCGGCATTCCAGCCCTCCGGCTGCGTCTCCATCTCCAGGTCCTTCAGTTCATCCGCCTGCGGATACATCCTCTCTTCCGGATAATGTTTCGTCTGCTCCCGGAAGGACGGGTCTTGAAAGACGTCCTCTCTCGCCGCAGCCTCGGCCGGCGTCGGCTCCCGCCACACACCGCTGCGCGCCCAGACATCTTCCTTGGCAAAAACGCTCTCTCCCGCAACCCCCGCCTGCGACTCAACCTGCTCGCCCGGCCCCTGGATCAATCCCTCAGTCGTAGACGCATTTGCCGCCAGCTCCGCCAGAACATCCGTATGCTGCTCCGTCAGGAGTGAAGCGTCCGCCATCGCAGCAGCCTCAGTCGCCGCCGGGTCCATCGGAGCCTCCGCATGCATGCCGTCCTGTTCATCTGGAATATGCGTCGCCGCAATCTGCTCCGTCTCACCCTCCACACCTTGCGGTGCGGACCCCTCGCCCAACGCAGCCGCTTCCTGCCAGGCAGGCTCGTGGACAGTTTCTTCGACAGCAGCCGCGCTGGCCTCCGCATGCACCTCTGGATGAGTCTCCGGCGTCGGCTCCGCCGCAACCACGCTCGTCTCCGGCTCTGTCATCGGCTCCGGAGCAACCGCGCTCTCCGCCGGCGCACTCGCCACTGCCTCATCGGCCACAGAACCCGCCCCAGCCGTCAGGCTTAGCTGTGTCTTGGGCTCCTCCTCGGCCGCAGCCGCTGCCGCCGCCAGCTCCGCCGCGTAACTCCCCGGCTCGCGTAAAAGATCCGCAGCCGTAACCGTCTGCTGCGCCTGCTCCAGCCTGCGCAGGATGGCGTCAATGGCATCGTTCTCCGGCTCAGCAATATCGGACGCAGTATCGCGCGTAATGTCCGCCGCCGTAATCTCGTGTTCCTGCGGCTCCGCAGCTGGTGGCTCAGCAACTGGCGGTTCCACAACCGGGGCCGCATCCACCGCCGCAATCGGCTGCGGCTTCAACTCCTGCCCCTTCGGGACCCAGCACAGGTCCTCTGCCGTAATCTCTTCCTTCGGCGGCTTCACTTCGCGAATCACCGGAATAATCGGCAGCAACGGAGGGCCGCACAGATCTTCCGCTGTAAACACAGATTGCTCTTCCACAACTCCGTTCGGCGAAACCACGTCTTCCGTACGCGCAGCGACGCGAGGCGTCGCCGCGACCGCGACCAGGCGCGGCGCGGGCGGCTTTGCTTCCGGTTGTTTCTCCTCTTGGGCTGCGTGGTTAATGTTCAGCTCAATTGGTTTCTTTCCGGAGATTACCTGCATCAGCCAATCTGTGACGGACTTTTGCGAGGCTGTTTCTAAGGACGGATTGTGGAATTCGTCTTTCATCGGTGCACCTGCGTTCAATATAGAGGAAGAAACACCCCTCACAGCACCTGGGAACAAGCCCGTGCAGCCGCACGAACAAAGATTGCAATGAGCGTGAGCACAACTTGCGTGCTGCAATAACGTTTCCAGGCGTCGAACAAATACTATGTAGCTCAAAACGCAGAAAAGGCCCTGGGTGTGGCCAGCGTCGATCTTTTTAGTTCATCATTCGTTCTAGCTAAGACATAAGACGGAAATTCTACCTGAAAGCTTCAACTCCTGGCCGCCTCCGCCTGCTGCCGCAGAGCGTGAACGACCACCCGCAGCATCTCTTCTTCGGGAGCAGGCTTTCCCGTCCATATCTCAAACTGCCGTGCGCCCTGGTGGACAAACATTTCCACTCCCGTAATCACCGGTAGGCCCTTTTCCCGCGCCATCCGGATCAACGGCGTCTCCAGCGGATTGTAAACCAGGTCGAACACCAGCCGCGCATTCAGTTCCTTCGGCTCCAGCAGGCACTGCGGCTTTACCCCCAGCATCCCCGACGGAGTCGCATTGATGATCACGTCGAAGTTCGTCTTCGCCAGCTGCTCGCGCTTGAAATTCTTGGCCTTGGCCTGCCGCGCCAGCTTCTGCCCCGCCTCCGATGTGCGGTTCATTACAAACACTTCGGCGCCCTTGTCCTTCAGGCCAAACACCGCCGCCCGCGCCGCGCCGCCCGCGCCCATCACCAGGATCTTCGCGTCCTTCAGCGGCAGCCGCCGTTCCAGCGGACGAATCACCGCCGCCACATCCGTATTAAAGCCGTAGAGTTTGCCCTCCTGCGACCGCACCACGGTATTGCACGCGCCTACCTTCTTTGATAGCGGATCGGTCCGCTCCAGATGCTTCAGAATCTCTTCCTTCAGCGGCATCGTCACCGCCAGCCCGCTGATCGGGACCTCCCGCACCAGCGTCAGCAGGTCCGTCAACTTGCTCGTCTGCAGCGCCAGAAACACCCCATTCACCGTCTCCCGCCGGAACGCCGTATTCATCATCAGCGGAGACAGCGAGTGCTTGATCGGATTTCCGGCCACGCCGTAAACCTTCGTCGCCGCATCCAGTTGGTCGATCCGGTATGTTTCTTCCAGCGTCCGCGCCGCAATCTGCCCCGGCCCCGTCTCTTCGCCCACCGTCGCCGCGGCAAACGTAAACGCTGACCCCGCCCGCAGACCCAGTACCCGGCTGATGATTCCCTGGTCGCCCATCACAATTCCGACCACGCTCGCCAGATCGCGCGTCCGCTCCAGAAAGCGCATCATCGTCACGTTGTCCGCCAGGTGTTTCGCCGTCGAAACTACCTTGATGAACTCCGGCTCAAACGGCCGGATACGCTCAAAAATCCCATCCAGGTCCTTCGTCGCCTCAAAATTGTGATGGCTGATGATCAGCGCCGCGCCATGCTCTCGCAGCTTCGCCAGCTGTCCCTTTTTCAGCGCCTCGGCCGTCTGCAGCTCCACGTCCACTAAGTGGAACCCCGCGCTGGCCGCCTTCTCCAGCACCTCCAGCTCCGCTGCAATCGTGCCCTTGAACTTCCCGCCCGTAGAAGCGCGCCGGCACGTCGCAATCGCCGTAACTTCGCTCCGTTCCCCTAAAAACTGCTTCAGCTTCGAGAGGGCCAGCAAAGGATTGGGCAAATAATCCAGCCGAAATTCAACAAAAGTATTCTCCCGCACAGCTTCCATGGCCTTTTCGACCATCTCCGCAGGGGTGGCTCCAATAATTGCCACGCAGACTTTCCCAATCCGTGCGCGAATCAATTGAGGAGAAAGGGCGTTCAACGCCCGGTCCTTCGCGGCAGCCGACGGCTGCGCGTCCTTATGTGTTGCTTTCATGATTGGCTTGTTGCTTTCATATCGCAATACTTACATGACTACAATTGCGGCATCTTAACGGGTGTTGACTCAGGATGCAACCTCTGTCCCTGCAATTCGCAACCATGCCTGGCAAAAGTCAACCCCTGCCGCTAAAACTCACCGCTATCTAATACATTCTAAAACAGAAATTCATCCACGCCGTATGCAGATGACTTTTCTCATTCCGCTATACTTAAATATAGAAGAGAAAACTTAAGTTCTGCATATGGCTAAAGTTTCCCTGCTACTCCCTCATCAGATTCAAGCAGCACTCAACCCGATTCCAGAAGCAATGCATTTCCTTTGTTTTCTATAAGATTCTGATAACTGGCATCTTTTCTATGAGATACCCAGAAAAAACCTTTAACTCCTATAGATTCTATGAGAAGCGAAAAAATGCCAGGAGCGCAGAGATCTCGAAGCAGGCGATGCAGCGACCCTCATAGCGCTGTGGAACGCCAGCCCAGATCCTATGCTTTCTGCTCGGAGCCATCGGCAAGCCGATCCAGCAGAGGAGCCATATTCGCTTTAGAATCTATGACAAACATTTTTTAATCAGCTCCAGCCACTGCTTCATCCAAGCCTCAGGAGGACCCCAATCCGTGACCGACATCCCGCTCCACCCCTGGACCATCGCCGGTAAGCTCACTCCCGAAGCCCTCGAGTCCTGGGTTCAGAACCGCCTCGACCGTCATCAACAAGCACTCGACCAGCTCTTATCAGAAACCGGCCCGCGCACCCCCGAGAATACCCTCCGCCTCTACGACGATGCCGTCGCCGAGCTCGCCGCCACCGGCTCTCTCACCGGGCTGCTCAATAGTGTCCACCCCGACAAGGCAGTCCGCGACACCGCCCAGGCCCAGGCCCAGAAAATCTCCCAGGCCGGAGTCGAGCTCGCCCTGAACCAGAACGTCTACCAGGCCCTGAGCCAGATCAGCGCCGAAGATGCTGACCCCGCCACCCGGCACTACCTCGACCGCACCCTCCTCCAGTACCGCCTCGCTGGAGTCGACAAGGACGAGCCCACCCGCACCCGCCTCAAAGAGCTGCAGGACAAGGCTACCCTCCTCTCACTCACCTTCAGCCGCAACGTGCAGGAAGGCGGCAACACCGTCACCATCGAAGATCCCGCGGAGTTGAACGGCCTCCCACCCGATTTCCTCGAATCTCATAAGCCGGTCCCCCCGGCTTCGGAAACAGATTCGGAAACAGCCGGAAAAATCACCCTCACCACCGACTTCCCCGACTACGTTCCCGTCATGACCTTCGCAAAGTCGCACGATCTGCGGAAGCGCATGTTCCTCGCCTACAACACCCGCGCCTTCCCGCAGAACCAGCAGGTTCTCCTCGACCTGCTCGCCATCCGCAAGGAAATCGCTCAGCTTCTCGGCTTCACCAACTGGGCTGACCTCGCCACCGCCGACCAGATGATGGAATCCGCGGCAAACATGCAGGCATTTTTAGACGAGTTAGACCACGCTTCCAAAGCAGGAGCCGAAAAAGAGGTCGCCATGCTGCTCGAATTTTCGGGTCAGACCCAGATCGACGCCGCGAGCCGCGGCTACTGGCTCGAACAATACCGCCGCTCCGCCTTCCACTTCGACTCCCAATCCGTCCGCCCCTACTTCCCCTACGACCGCGTCGAGCAGGGAGTCCTCTCCACTGCCGCGCGCCTCTTTCAGGTCGAGTTCCGCCCCGCGCTCGACGCTCAAACCTGGCATCCCGACGTCGTGACCTACGATGTCTATGACCACGACACCCAGATAGGCCGCTTCTACCTCGACATGCACCCGCGCGAGGGCAAGGACAAGTGGTTCTCCGCCCATCCCCTCATCCCCGGCATCAACCATCACCCCGCAGGCCGACAGATTCCCGAAGCCGCCCTCATCTGCAACTTTCCCGGCGGCCCAGCCGCAAGCAAGTCCGGAGACCCCGGCCTCATGCAGCACTCCGACGTCGTCACCTATTTCCATGAGTTCGGTCACCTCATGCACGCGCTCCTCGGAGGCCACCAGAACTGGGCCGGCATCAGCGGCATCGCCACCGAAGGCGACTTCGTTGAAGTCCCTTCGCAGATGCTCGAAGAGTTCTTCCGCGACCCCCAGCTCCTCGCCACCTTCGCCCATCACTACCAGACCGGCGAACCCATCCCCTCCGAATTAGTCCTCAAAATGAACCGCGCCGGGGCCTTCGGACGCGCCGACGGTGTCCGCACCCAGCTCTTCTACACCACCTGCTCGCTCAAAACCCACACCGAAGACCCAGCCACCCTCGATCTCGACCAGCTCTTTCAATCTCTCTACACCCGCTTTCTCCCTTACCAGTGGATCGACGGCAACCACATGTATGCCGCCTTCACCCACTTGGTCGGATACTCCTCCAACTACTACACCTACATGTATGACAAGGTGATCGCCCTCGATTTCTTCGCCCAGTTTGGCAAATCCAGTCCCACAAATACCAACCTCCTCGACGACCCCATCTCCATGAAGTACCGCCGTACCGTCCTCGAACCCGGAGGCTCCCTCCCCGGCAAGGAAATCATCCAGAAATTCCTGGGCCGCAGCCAGTCCACCGAAGCCTTCACCAACTGGATAGGAGAGGAATTCCAGCAAATAGCCGCCGTCCCCAATTAAGCCAAGTATCCTCAACTTAGCCAAATTGACAGAATATAGCCAAATGAAGATAATATAGCCATGAAGACAGCCCAGATTGGCGAATTGAGAAACAAGCTAAGCGGCTACCTCCGTGAAGTCCGCAAAGGCGAGGAGATCCTCATCCACGACCGCAACATCCCCGTCGCCAAAATCATCCCCTACGTCCCCGACAGCATCGAGGAGCAGGAGCGCATCCTCATCGCCACCGGTCAAATGACCCCGCGCAAATCCACAGAAAGCCACGAAGAATTCGTGAAGAGATTCCTCGCAAGGCCCCGCTCCGCGCCGCGAGTTTCAGCGCGCGCAGTCATCCAGGCAGTGATCGACGATCGCGAGGATCGCTTTTGATATCTATGGCCTTTTGGGATGCCAGTGCTCTCGCGCTCCTCTGCATCAATCCCCAGGCCAATCCGGAAGCGGATCGCCTGTTTCAGGAATACGAAATGGTCGTGTGGTGGGCAGCAGGGGTTGAAATCCGCAGTGCTATCGCTCGCCTCGAAAGAATGGGGCAGATAACGAATCAGGATACGTCAGATGCGCTGGTGCAACTCGACGACCTCAAACGCAGATGGCAGGAGATCGACCCGTCTCCATCCCTTCGCGACCTCGCCGAAGAACTCCCGCAGCGCTACGGCCTGCGCGCCGCTGACGCACTCCAGCTAGCCGCCGCCAGCGCCTGGACTATGCAGCACCCAGCCAACCGTCCATTCCTCTCCGGCGACCAGAAGCTCCTCGAAGCCGCCCGGCAAATGGGCTTTCGCGCCATCGCAGTCTAGCCCGCACACGATATAGTTCCCACAGAGCATCGCTCAAACATTTTCCCGATAGCTGTCTACCGGAGCCACCTATGCAGTTTTTCCAGTCTCGAAGCCTTCCCCTTGCTGCCTTCGCCGCCCTCGCGCTTGCGGGCCTCTCGTTTGCACCTGTACTAAATGCACAGGTGCTCACTGTTCCCACTCAGACCGCGCAAAAACCGGCCTCGGCCGCCGCGCAGCCTCAGAATCCCGACGCACAAATCGACCCCAGGGCCGAAGCCAAAGTCATCGCCAGCCTTGAAGCCCGCAATTTCGACACTGCGTTCACCGGAGCCAGCGCCATTCTCGCCGCCAATCCCGACAGCCCCAAGGCCAACAAACTCGTCGGAGTCGTCCTGCTCGATCAGCAGAAACCCTCCGAGGCGCTGTCCTACTTTCAGAAAGCGCTTCAGCTCGCGCCCAGCGATCCCACCGTCCACGGCCTTCTGCTCCAGGCCTATGCGCAATCGGGAGACAAGGTCCACCGCGACGAGCAGCGCGTCATCCTGCGCGGCTACCACAGCGACGGCAAACATCCCGGATTCGCCCAGATCCCCAGCTTCCTCATCGAAACCATCCCTGTCGGCGACAAGACCGTTCAGGCAACCGAATATTACGAGCCCTTTGGGCAGTTCCACTTCTACTACCGTTTCAATATCTTCGACGCCGGCGAACACTTCCAGGGCTTCATCGCGCTCGAATCCGACGACGCCGATCAGCCCCTCTATGCAAAGGCGCATCCGAAACAGGCCGCAGCCGGAGAACGCCGCTTCTCGATCGACGGCTATTCAAAAAGCGCGGACGGCCACGTAACCCAGGCTCTCTACACGTTCTACGACGGCCAGCCCGGCTACGATGTCGTGCGCGACCTGGTCGTGAAGCTCGTGCAGGAAGGAAAATCTCCCGTCTCCGCCCCAGCGCCCGCTGCCTCCAAATAATGCAGCCGCTTTAATTCAGGGACAAGCTGCCTATTGCCGGAACCATGCGCAGGAGCCGCAGGGCGGCGCAAGTTCTGGTTTGCTCTCTTCCACAGCCTTAACTAAAACGTTTGAGTATAATCTGAATGTTTGACTGTCGTACCTGCCGAAACGTACCATCACTCCCGTTCAGCAGGGCTTACCAACGGCAGGCCCAAAATCCGAAGGAGAACGTTCAACGCTCATGAATTCCAGAATCTTTTCTAGGTCAGCCACTGCGGTCCTCGCGCTATCTGTTTTCTGCGCGCCCGCGCTGCACGCGCAACAGCCTCCTCCGCAGCAGCACCATCCGTGGGACAACAAATCGCTCTCGCCCGACCAGCGCGCCGACATGGTGCAGAAGCAGATGACCCTCGACGAAAAGATTCAGCTCGTCCACGGCACCGGCTGGGGAGCCCTCATTCCCGGCAATCCCATCCTTCCCGGAGCCAACTGGGGAGCCAGCTACGTCCCCGGCATTCCGCGCCTCGGCATCCCCGACATCAACATGCAGGACTCCGCCGTCGGCATCCGCCTCTCCGCGCTCATGGGCCGCTACTCCACGCTGCTGCCCTCCGCCCTTGGAGCCGCCTCCAGCTGGAACCCTAAAAGCGCACAGCTCTACGGAGACGTCATCGGACGCGAACTCCGTGCTCAGGGCTTCAACATGTCGATTGGCGGAGGCGTCGACATCACCCGCGAGCCGCGTAACGGACGTAACTTTGAGTACGCAGGAGAAGATCCGCTGCTCGCCGGAACCATAACCGGCAACCTTATGGCTGGCCTCCAGGCAGAGCACATCATGGGCGATATCAAGCACTATGCCTTCAACGATCAGGAAACCGGCCGCAACATCTACAGCGCCAACATCGGCAAGCGCGCCGCCCGCGAAAGCGATCTGCTCGCCTTTGAGATCGCCATCGGCATCGCCAAACCCGCCGGAGTCATGTGCGCCTACAACCGCGTCAACAGTGTCTACTCCTGCGAGAACAGCTGGCTCCTCAATGACGTCCTCAAGAAGGACTTCCACTTCCAGGGCTGGGTGCTCTCCGACTGGGGCGGCACACACTCCACCGTTAAGGCCGCGCTCGCTGGACTCGACCAGGAGATGCCCGGCGATGACTACTTCGGCGAATCCCTCAAGCAGGCTGTGCAGGGCGGCCAGGTTCCCATGTCCCGCCTCGATGACATGGATCACCGCATCCTCCGCAGCATGTTCGCCGCCGGAGTCATCGACTACCCGGTCATGCCACGCTCCGTCGTCAATCCCTTCCGCGGACGCGACGATGCCCAGCACATCGCCGAAGAGAGCATCGTGCTCCTCAAGAATGAAAACGGCATTCTTCCTCTCGATGCCGGCTCCATCCACTCCATCGCTCTCATCGGCTCGCATGCCGACGTGGGCGTGCTCTCCGGCGGAGGCTCCGCGCAGGTCGATGCCCCCGGCGGCAACGTCATCAACCCTCATCCCGGCGGCGCAAACTGGGGAGAGTCCGTCTACTTCCCCTCATCTCCGCTCAAGTACATCCGCGAACACGCGCCCAGTGCCAGGGTTGAGTTCAATCCCGGCACCGACAATGCCTCCGCAGCCGACTTCGCAAAAGCCGCGGACGTAGCCATCGTCTTCGTCAACCAGCCCATGCACGAAGGCATGGACCGCCCCACGCTCTCGCTGCCCGACGATCAGGACGCGCTCGTCTCCGCCGTAGCCGCGGCCAATCCGCACACCATCGTCGTGCTCGAAACCGGAGGTCCCGTCTCCATGCCCTGGGCCGGCAACGTGCAGGGCATCGTCGAAGCCTGGTATCCCGGCATCGGCGGCGCGCAGGCACTCGCCAATCTCCTCTTCGGAACCGTGAACTTCACCGGCAAGCTGCCCGTAAGCTTCGCGAAAGACGACGCACAGCTTCCCCACCCTCAAGTCGCCGGCATGGACCTGAAAGAAGTTCCGCATACCACCACCTTCATGCGCAACGGCAAAAAAGTCACGCACACCGAGATGGAGCTGCCCTTCTTCGACGTGGACTACAACAAGGCAGGCGCGAAAGTAGGCTACAAATGGTTTGAGGCGCAGCACATCCAGCCGCTCTTTCCCTTCGGATTCGGCCTCTCCTACACCACCTACGAATACTCCGGCCTTTCGGTTGACAGCGACGGCCAGACCGCCTCGCTCACCGTCAAAAACACCGGCCAGCGAGCCGGAGCCGAAATCGCCCAGGTCTACGCCGTGCTGCCTCAGGCCTCCGGCGAAGACTACAAGCGCCTCGTAGCCTTCGACCGCATCGACCTCGCCCCCGGCGAATCGAAGACCGTTACCCTCGACCTCAACCAGCTATGCCTGTCCATCTACAATGTGGACAAAGACTCAATGGAGAGAATTCCCGGCGAATACAAAATCGTAGCCGGCCCATCCTCCGCCAACACGCCACTCACCGCAACCTTCACCATCAACAAATAACCTCTGGCCAACAAAGCAAAAGGGAGGGCCACATAGACCCTCCCTTTTGTTTTTTGCAGATATTCACCAATCATCAAGTATGCCGCGACCCTTTTTGCGTGAAGATAGCAATGCTGATATGGATCGACCTACATCCGTATGCGCCTGTATGTATTTTGCGATGAGGCGCGGGAGCATTTTGCCCGCGCCTCATCGCAAAAGCGCCCGTGCGGCCAGCACCGCCCGCCGCGCATCGGGGCCCCTGGCGCGCGATCTTCGCGTGTTGGGGTGATCAGGCGCCGCCGGAGGCAGCTCTCAACGATCCAGCAAACGCGGCATAAAGAAGGCAAAAAACGTCTCCGGATCGGACTGCAGGCAGACATTGACATTGGGTTGACCCGGCTCCGGCCGCGTATAGCCCTGGTCATCCACGCGAATCCGCATCGGCGTCACCGGACACACTCCCGGATCAATAGCAAACGCCACCGTCATTGGATCAAACAAGGTTGGCGTCGCCTGTCCCCACTGCTGATACAGCAACGCCAGCTGGTTCGTCACCAGAGAGCCGTGCCGAAGCAGCTCCTCCCGTTTCGCCTCATCCAGCTTCAGCTGCGTCGCATCCAGCGGCATCATGTACACCGGAACCCCCGACGCCAGCAGCTTTCGCGCCCCTGCAATCCCGTTCTCCACATTCCATTCCGGCTGCGGCCCCGGCAGCTTCGCAGGCTTCGTGGCTCCTCCGCCCCAATACCCAACGTAGACCGATCCGCCCATCACAATCACCCGCTTCAGTTTGGCAAAGGTCGCCGGGTCTCGATCGATCATCGCGCCCACATTCACAAAAGGGCCAATCGCAATCAGCGTAATCTGCCCCGGATACTTCCGAATCAGCTCCAGTGTGGACGCAATCGCATCACGCTTGGGAACCGCGCCGCTCGGCTCCTGCTCCGCATACTGCCGCTGCGTAAAGATGTTGTGGGCCGTCGTCTGCACCCCCACCGCAACCGGAATATCTCCGCGCCCCGCCGCCGACAGAAAGCGTTCCAGCAGCCGCGCCCGCAACGGCGTGTCCCCAAAATCCGCATTCACCTGCAAAATCTGCAGCTCCGGACTCTTCAGCGCCAGCGCCAGCGCAAAAGCATCGTCAATGTCATCGCCAATATCGGTATCGACGATCACTTTCTGCGGCCTCACCGCCGCCGTCTGTGCGCAAACACGCGGCATCGGCCCAATCGCAAAAAACGCTACAGCCACCATCCCCAGAGAACCCGCAAAACATCCGCGCAACCCGTGATTCTTCCTCGTTTCGCTCATCCATTTCTCCACAACAACCCGGCACAATGCAGCGTTTTTCATTCGCATCCCACTATACTAGCCACGCGATCCGCGCCCGCGCGCCATCGAATAGAGCATCTTTGCAGCAATGTCCCGATTCCCTTCCTACGCCTTGCCCGTCCAACTCACACATCCGTGCGAACTTTTGCATGCGATCCGTCGTATATTCTGAACAACCCGCAGATCGTCATCTGGAACTAGGAGCGCCGAATGAGCAACCTCTGGAACGACGTCAAGCATTCTCTGCGCATGTTTGCAAAGAACCCCGGCTTCACCTTCGCCGCCGTGGCCGCCCTCGCGCTCGGCATCGGAGCCAACACCGCCATCTTCACCGTCGTCAACACCGTGCTGCTCAAGCCCCTCACCTATCCTGACCCAGGCCGTATCGTCATGCTCATGCACACCTACCCCGGAGGCGACGGCGGCTCCGCCTCCGTCACCGATCTGCATGCGTGGCAACAGCAAACCAGCGTCCTGCAGGACGTGGCAGCCTACGACTTCGGCGGCCCCGGCTACAACCTCACCGGTGACCGCCCTGAGCAGGTCCACGGCATTCACGTAACGCAGCGCTATTTCGCGCTCTTCGGAGCCCCCGTCATCCTCGGCCGCACCTTCACTCCGCAGGAAGACAGCCCCAACGGCGGCCACGTCATCGTCATCAGCTATGGCCTCTGGCAGCGTCGCTTCGGAGGCGACCCCAACATCGTCGGCAAAGCTCTCTCCCTCGGCAATGAGCCGTACACCATCCTCGGCGTCATTGGAAAATCCTTCAATACCGATCCCGAGGCAGACATCTGGCTGCCTTTCCAGTTCGATCCCAACAGCAATGATCAGGGACATTACTTCCTCGCCGCCGCACGCCTCAAGCCCGGAGTCACCCTCGCCCAGGCCAACGCTCAGCTCAAAATCGCTGCCGATCAGTTCCGCCGCCGCTACCCCAACATGCTCGATCCAAAGGAGAGCTACGGCGTCCAGCCCCTTCGCGACGCCATCGTCAGCGACGTGCGCTCTTCCCTCTTCGTTCTCATCGGAGCCGTCGGCTTCGTCCTGCTCATCGCCTGTGCCAACGTAGCCAACCTCCTGCTCGTCCGCGCCACCGGACGCAGGCGCGAGTTCGCCATCCGCGCCGCCATGGGCGCAGGCCGCGCCCGCATCATCCGGCAGTTGCTCACCGAAAGCATTCTGCTCTCCGTCACCGGAGGCATCCTCGGCCTCATCCTCGGCTTCGTCGGCGTGCGCGCCCTGCTCGCCGTCAACCCCGGCGATATCCCCCGTATCGGCGAGCACGGAGCCGCCGTCGGCCTCGATTGGCGCGTGCTTGTCTTTACACTCGGTGTTTCCATATTCACCGGAATCCTCTTCGGCCTCTTTCCCGCCATCGGTGCCGCGCGCCCCGACCTCAACTCCACGCTCAAGGAGAGCAGCAACCGCTCTGGCACCGGCTTCCGTCAAAGCAAAGCCCGCTCCCTGCTCGTCATCAGCGAAGTCTCCCTCGCGCTCGTCCTCCTCATCGGAGCCGCGCTGCTTATCCGTACCTATATAGCCCTGCGCGACGTTAACCCCGGCTTCAATCCGCACAACGTCCTCACCATGGAAATGTCTCTCACCGGAGACAAGTATCAGAAGACCGCTGGAGTCGCCCAGCTCATCCGCGATGCGCGCGAACGCCTCAACGCCATTCCTGGCGTCGAAGCCTCCGCCTCCAGCTGCTGCATCCCGCTTGAAGGCGGCTTCGGTCTGCCCTTCAACGTCATCGGCAGGCCCACCGGCAAAAGCCCCTATACTGGCGGGGCAGGATGGATGAGCGCATCCGCCGGCTACTTCTCGGTCTTCAAAATCCCCATCCTCCGCGGACGCGACTTCACCACACAGGACACCACCGGAGCGCCCGGAGTTGTCCTCATCAACCAGGCCATGGCCAAACAATACTGGCCCAAGGAAAACCCTGTAGGCCAGCAGATCATCATCGGCAAGGGAGTAGGCCCGGAGTTTGAAGAGCCCGCCCGTCAGATCATCGGCATCGTGGGAGACATCCACGACGGCGGCCTCAACCGCGACCCACGCCCGCTCATGATCGTTCCTCAGTCGCAGGTGCCCGACGGCATGACCGCCCTTAACTTCCGCATCGGCCCCATCGACTGGCTCGTGCGCACCCACGGCGATCCGCACCAGTACATCTCCGCCATCACCGAGCAACTCCGCCAGGCCAGCGGAGGCTTTTCCGTAGCCCGCGTCCGCACCATGGATCAGGTCGTCGTGCAATCCACCGCGCGCCAGGACTTCAATATGCTTCTGCTCACCATCTTCGGAGCCTGTGCCCTCATCCTCGCCGCCATCGGTATCTACGGCCTCATGGCCTACTCCGTCCAGCAGCGCACGCAGGAGATGGGCATCCGCATGGCCCTCGGCGCGGACCGCTCAAAAATCCGCAACCTCGTCGTCCGCCAGGGCATGACCCTCGCCATCATCGGCGTCCTCATCGGAACCGCCGCCGCCTTCGGCCTCGCCCGCCTCATCGCCAGCTTCCTCTTCGGAGTAAAAACCTGGGACCCGGCCGTATTCATAACCGTGCCCATAGTCCTGGCCGCTGTAGCCCTCGCCGCTACCTGGCTACCAGCACAACGAGCCTCCAAACTAGACCCCATGGAAGCCCTCCGAGTGGAATGAGTCTCGTTTTCGCGAATGGAGTTGTGTAACTGGAGAATCAGAACGCCATGTCGCAGGAATTGGCGCTCGGATCGAGGAAATGCATTCAGTCGAAAAGACTGTCTTCAATGGCAACTTTGCGCGGGCAGGTCAATGCCAGATGCAATTGGCTTTTTAGCGTGCAGGGATGGGAGGCTCTTCTCCCATCCCTGTGCGCCCAAGGCCCGTCTGGCAAAGACCGCCCGCCGCGCAGGCGCCGCCGGAGGCGCTCTTCACCACACGCGGCATGAATTCACCGGCATCATCGGCTCGCCTGGCTTGCAGCCGAAGGCTTGGCCCATCTCCGGCATATTTTGCACCACGCCGTTCACGCGAAACTTACGCGGTGAGTGAGGATCAGTCTGCACCTGCAGCCGGATCTGCGCGGGCCGCTGATTGCCGCACATGTTCTGCCCAAAGGCCACAAAGAATTCCTGAACCGGCGTATAGCCGTCCTTATCTTTCTTGTTCAGGTCAATCCCCTTCCGCTGCGCGTCGGCCAGCAGAGCCATGTAGGCCAGCCGCAGGCCGCCGTTGTCCGCCGTATTCTCGCCCAGCGTAAGCTTGCCGTTGATCTTCACGTCATCCACTGCGGTAAAGTTGCCGTACTCCTTCACCTCGCAGTCCGTCTTCGCCTCAAACTCCTTCGCATCTTCAGGAGTCCACCAGTCAATCAGGTTCCCATTGCCGTCAAACAGCCGGCCCTGGTCGTCAAAGCCATGTGTCAGCTCGTGACCCACAATCGCGCCGACATGTCCGTAGTTCTCGGCGTCGTCGGCATGCGGGTCATACAACGGAGACTGCAGAATCCCCGCCGGAAAATTAATGTCATTCATGCTCGGGTTGTAATACGCGTCGACCGTAGCCGGAGTCATTCCCCATTCGCCGCGATCGACCGGCTGGCCGATCTTGTCCAGCTCGCGATGGTTCTCAAACTCCACCGCCCGTTCCGCATTGCCCAGCGCGTTGCCGCGAACAATCTTCAGCTTCGAGTAATCGCGAAAATGGTCCGGATACCCGATCTTGTCCGCCACCATGTGCAGCTTGGCCTTTGCCTTGACCTTCGTCTCCGGGCTCATCCACGCCAGCGTGTCGATGTTCTTGTCCATCGCCGTCTCAATGTCATGCACCATCTGCACCGTGCGCGCCTTGTCGTTGGCCGTAAAGTTGTTCTTCACGTAGACCTCGCCCAAGGCCTCGCCCAGAGCGCCGTCCGTGGCCTG
>JBARHV010000222.1:0-1869 GCA_049799415.1 Silvibacterium sp. | reverse complement strand
GAAACGAAAACTTTACTGCATTACACGTTGGTAGAAGACAGTGACGAAAGCCAATTCGCACAAGAGCGCAAGAATCCACCAGCGTGAGCCGCGAACCGCTGCGATAATACCGATTCCGATTGCAATTGCGAACCACAAGCTGACCCATATGAGTGGAGCGAATATGGGCAAGGACCGCAACACTTTGTCTGTCCCATTCGGCCAATAGCCGGTTACCCAAAGTGCAATGGCTAGAGAAACACTTACAACTCCCAACCAATTCGATCCGGCTCTCGCGCTTCTGTTCATCCTGTTCGATCCTAGCGGCAGGATACATGTTGGAAGGCGCGCTTGTAATACTTATGCGCCCATCGCCGCCAGCGATTCCTTGACGGAGGGCATCTGCCCCGCTTCTACCTCGCCGCGGCGGATGGCGTGGAACTTTGAGAGCACGGCGTTCGCCTTGGCGAGCGCCGCAATGCGTTCGGTGTAGATGGCGAGCCTGGCTCCGGGAATGGCGAACAGTGCCACGTTATCCGTGAGCACGTCGAGATAGGCGCGCGCACCGCAGCAGCCCAGGCTCAAAGCGGCGCGGCCAGTGTTCATGACCTGAGGAATCACAGCACAGGCGGGACGTCCCATGGCGGGAGGGTTCTGTTTTTCGACCTGCTGTGTGGCCTCGCTCAGGATGAGCGTCTGATTTGCGTCCACAACCAGCAGCACTACGTCAGGAGGCAGTGGCGTTTGCGCGAGCGGTGCATAGATGACGTGCTTCGGGCGCGACTGGAGCACGGGAACCAGAGGCAGGTCCTGCGGCGTGACGTAGCCGAGATCGCCGAAGACCTTGAGAGCGTCGAGAAGATCGGTTTGCTGCGACGGAGACGGCGCGAGGTTGTGGGTGTAGACGCCGATGGCGCAGAGGCTGTGATCGACGGCGGAGGTTGCGAAGGCCCCGGCGGCAGCGTCTTCCCAGAAGCGGCATCCGGCGGGCGCGTGGCCGGCGTGCGCCGGGACGGACGCTGGAACCATATCCGCAAAGCAGACCGCAACGGGTGGCTGACTGAGATTGAGACTGGCGGCGAGAGTTCCAGCGAGTTGTGCGTAGTTGCTTTCCACTTCGATTAACCTTTCTGTGGTTCCGCGGTAAAACCGAGTTCCGAAATAAAGCTCTGCAACGACGCTTCGTTCACGATGTCCGGATGAAATTGAATGGTGACGCTGGCGTTGGGATAACTGGCCTCGACGGACTTCACACCCTTCTGCTGGCGCAGCATGGTTTCAAGGCCGACGGCGCAGGTTACGCAGGTAAATCCGCGAACGTGCCACTTTACCGTCTTTGTTTCTCTTGAGTCTTCCGCGTTCTTCGCTTCTCTTTTTTCGAGAGCTTCCAGGGTTCCCAGCGAAGCGAGTCCGGTGGCTCCGGTGAGTGTGGCGAGCTTGATAAATTGTCTGCGAATCATCGGCGTTTCTCCTCAACATGCGTCATGCGTTACTTTGCCGTAGCCGTACCCGGAGTGTACTTCCATGCGGTTTCGATGCTGGCCTTGTCGGCAAAACTCGTATCGGTGTAGGCGCTGAAGGGGATTTTCTTGTTCAACACGCCGGTCTGGATCATCAGGTCGCGCACCATGTCGAAGTCGTCTTTGCGCGGTCCCAGCAGGTTGTAGCGAATGCGGGTCATGGGCTTGGTGAGCGCCCAGCGCAGCAACTCAGGCCGCTGATGGTAGTAGTAGCGTCCGACAAAGTCGGCGGCGTCCACGCGGTTGGGCTGGCTGGTGTCCAGCCACAGGCCGGAGCGCGCGATGCCGTCGACCAGCGTCTGCACCACCTCTGGACGCTTGTCGATCAGATCCTGCCGTGCCACCAGAATGCACGACATGTAGTTGGGCC
>JBARHV010000221.1:0-4032 GCA_049799415.1 Silvibacterium sp. | reverse complement strand
CGACTCAGCCCAACGATGAAAAGCCGTTTTCGTACTTGCGCGACGCCAAAATCGTAGGCATTTAACTCGGCCTCAAAAATCCTAAAACCAGCCGCGGCGAAAAGACGTTTAAAGAGCTTGAACTGTTCGTCATGGCGCTTTTGCTTCAAGCCGAGGACATTTTCGAAGACAAAAAAATCCAGATTGAATGCTGCATTTAGCTCACGAAGAATCGCCGCATAGTTTTTTGATAGCAAGGCACGTGGATCATCATCCCGTTTGTGACCGTTCCCCTGAGAGAACGCCTGGCATGGTGGCCCGCCGACAACTCCTATAGGCTTAACCCCGTCGGCCAGCTCCGATAACCTTTCAAGAACGTACCTCTTAGGCAGGTCGGAAAGGTCACGCTTCAAGACGCGGGTACCCGCATGATTGCGCTCATAGGTTAGACACGCAGCCGCATTTACATCGATAGCAAGTATTGGGGTAAAGCCCGCGGTCGAAAAGCCAAGATCGAGTCCTCCGGAACCGGAGAACAGGCTGATTACCGGGAGTGCGCGAGCCGGGTTCCCGTTGGTATGAGCAGATTCATTCCGGCCGGTCGTTCCGTTCTTTCTTTTCCCGTCCATCACACCTGTAACCCTTGGAATTTCTTCAAAACGTCTAAAGGAAAGCAGAAACAATAGCAAGTTGCAATGCCCGACGTCAGAGCTTTCCAGCCAGAACCGAGCCGTTCGCGTGCGGTCATCGAATCTCTCGCATTTCCGCCGGATGCACCACCCGGTTAAGGTGTTTCCAGCGATTTCTATCAAATCAACCGCCGGCTGTCATTCGTTTTAGGAATTACGATTGTACCCGGTTTGCAAGCGGCGGGGGGCGAAACGCTCCGTGCACGCTGAATAAGACCGCTGCACCCGCAAAAAGAAACCAGTTTGACGGTTACGCAATATGCGTATATAATTACGCAAGATGCGAAAGATACTGACCCTCGATGCGCTGCTGCCCAAGACCCGCCAGGGAATACTGGCGGCCACACTCGTGCAGCCGGAGAAGGCATGGTATGCCTCGGAGCTGGCGCAACGGCTTGGCGTACCCTCTTCCAGCCTCCAGCGGGAACTGCACGATTTAAGCGAAGCGGGAATTCTCAAAACCCACCGCCAGGGCCGCATGGTCTACTACCGGGCGAACCGTGACTCGCCTGTCTTTCCCGATCTGCGCGGCTTGCTGCTCAAGACCGCCGGGCTGGTCGATGTGCTGGCGCAGGCGCTTAAGCCCGTTGCGGCCAAGGTGGTAGCGGCCTTCGTGTACGGCTCCATCGCGGCAGGCAGCGAGGAGAACGACAGCGACATCGATCTGATGGTCGTGGGACAGGTGTCTCCGGAAGATCTTGCATTGCCGCTGCGGCGTGCGCGGGAGTCGCTGGGCCGCGAGATCAATCCCACGGTCTATGCCCCTGCTGAATTCGACCGGAAGCGCGCGGCGAACGACCCGTTTCTCAAACAGGTATTGGACAAGCCCAGGCTCGTTGTGTTAGGCAACAAGGATGAGCTGGGCAAAGTTGCTGGCGGCTAACCAAGTAACGGCGCTCCCCTCCAGCAAAGCGGAGCTCGATAATCTGCGCTCCATTATCGCCCGCAGCCTGAAAGACGTGACGGCGCCCGGTTTATCGGCCGATGCGCGTTTCATTATGGCCTACGACGCTGCCCGGACGCTATCGCTGCTCGTCGTGCGGGGCTCGGGCTATCGTCCGCGCTCGGTTGGCGCGCACTACAACACGTTTCTGGCGTTGGAAGCAGCCGATCCGGCGTTCGCGAAATTGTCCGCTTATTTCGATGGTTGCCGGTTGAAGCGCAACAGCTGCGAGTATGATTTCGCAGGCGGTGTGTCCGATACGGACGCCGACGGTTTGCTGAAAACGGTACGGCAGTTTGCGACGGATGCGGAGGCATGGATCTATGCGCACCACCCGCACCTGGCCTGAAGTTGCCAAGCTGAAAGGATTCGGCTCATGAAATGTCGCGTCACTTTCGATGAAGCCGACCGCATTTGCATTCCCGAGTCGATTCGTAACGAGCTTGGCATGACGCCCGGCGACGCGCTGGCACTCGAGCGACAGGAGGACACAATTGTTTTAGGCCCTGTTGCCGATATCCCTTTGCTTACCAAAGAACATGGCGTCTGGGTTCTTCTACAGTGGGCGGCCCCTGCCCGCCTCCGCCACGGATGATGTGCTGCAGCAGGCGCGGCGATCGGGCTAAACACGGCAATAAGAAATGATGGGGTCGCAGGGGTTAGTCACCCCTCGCGGAGACCGGGGCGGAGTTATTGGATTACGCCGACTGCTCCGTGATGGTGTACGATTCGAGCACGTCAGCAAAGTATTCCTTAACCATCCCCTCCGGGTCATCAGGCGGCTCGTCCGAGTCCAACTCCGTATCCCAATTTGCCCGGACGTAATCCAACAATTCCGCCTCGGCTTCTTCGCGTGTAGCGTGGCTACTTTCACGGGGCGGTCGTCCCGCCCAGGAGTAGCCTCGTTCCTGGATAATAAGCGTAAATGGCATATTCCTGTACCTCCTCAGATCATAGCTCCTGTTTGTAGGAGTGAACCAAAAATTGAGACTTGCGCGCGCCTCGTCCATTGCGGGAATGGGGGACATCGCAGAGTATGGCAGAAATCCTGCGCAAAACCTTACCCTCCCTGCCCTATTCATGCCGCAGCGCTCTCCTCCTTCTGCTGCTGCAGGCCGCTCAGGTAATCGGCGGCGCGCTGCGCGTGAGCTGCTGCGGAGAATATCGCCCGCTTGTCTTCCTTCAGCACCGTCAGCCAATGCCCCAGATAGGCGGCGTGGTCTTCCCGCACTTCCGGCGTGATGCCCAGTTCCGCGCACATGAAAGCGGCTCCGAGTTCGGCAACCAGTTCCTCGCGGGCATAACCGGAATCGCCGAAACGCTTGGCACTGAAATCGCGGTCAAGCCGGTGCTTGGGTTTCGTCCAGTGGGTCAGCTCATGCAGGGCGGTGGCGTAATAGCTCTCCTTGTCCTTGAATGCCTCGAAGGGCGGAAGCTGCACTGCGTCGCGCGAGGGTGCGTAGAATGCGCTGTTGCCTCCGTGCTGGAGGGTGGCGCCTGTGCCGGTGATGAAAGCGTCCGCGTGTGCGATGCGCTCCGACAGGGGCAGAGGATTCTCGGCTCGCGCGTAGTAGTGCGCGGGCAGTCCGTCCACCTGCTCCACATTGAAAACCGTGTATCCCTTCATGAAAGGAATCTCGCGCTCCACGTCCTCGCCTTGGCTGTTGGTTTCGGTCTTGCTGATGGTATTGGCGTAGACGACTAAAGAGCCGTGCTCGCCCTTGCGGACATTTGCGCCAAGTTCCTGCGCCTGCTTGTAAGTCATCCAGATGGGTGCGGCGTATCCCTTCGCCATCGCCTCGCCCCATAGCAGAAGGATGTTCATACCACGGTACGGCGTGCCGTTATGGCGCAACGGCTTGGTGATGCGTCCGGCTGCATGCTCCGCGCTCCAGGGCTTCATCCACGGACGGATACCTTGCTCCAGGTCGCTGATAATACGCTCGGTCACTTTGGTGTAAACATCCTTGCGGTCTACGCCGTTGGCGTCCGCAATCTGTGTCTTTGTCATTTTCCGGTCTCCTTTAAATGGGCTTTATGAAGTGCTGTGCTCATGCACATGCACTTCTGCCCACCGGCGAGGTCGGGGGTAGCAACGCGCATAGGGCGCATGACCGGGAGGGGAATCACCCGGCCTGCACAAGCCCCGCTTTTGGGCGCGGAAGGTTGGGGACACCCGGTCAGGCGGCGAAGCTTTACCCTTGCGCGGCGCGTGGGGCGGCGCCCCTAGGTTTTTTCGCGAAAGGGATCGTTACCCGAATGGGCCGAGACGCCGGATTTTGGCGGCTCGGTGAGCTGCTCCCCGCGAATAGAGCCCGGCCCGCGACTTTCAGCGGGTTCGCCATCCAAAAATCGGAAGAAAAAAGAATCTGCGGGATTCCCGCGAAACCAGAAGCGTGTCTCTCGGGGTAGGCCTAACCC
>JBARHV010000220.1:0-4050 GCA_049799415.1 Silvibacterium sp. | reverse complement strand
CGCCTGGATCAGAATTCCACGGTGAAAATCACCAATCTCACAAAAGGTCAAATTCAGGTCCAGCTTGGCCAAGGCTTGGCGAGCTACAGCGTCTTGCCGAATAGCCAGGCGGATGCAGAAATCGATACACCGAACTCCGCAGTTCACCCTTTGCGCCAAGGCGAATACCGCATTGAAATCGTCAACGATTCTCAGACGCAGGTGACGGTACGCGACGGCCAAGCGGAAGTTGCCGAGCCGCAGGGCAGCACGCGCGTCGAAAGCGGCCAGCTCATCACCATCCAGGGCACGGACAATCCGCAATATCAAACGAGCAACGCTGCGGGGCCGGATGATTTCGACCGCTGGAACGACAGCCGCGATCACACCATTGCGGATGCCAAGAGCTGGCAGCACACCGATCGCTACTACACCGGCTCGCAAGACCTCGATTCTTACGGGCATTGGGAAAACGTTCCGGATTACGGCCAAGTTTGGGTTCCCGACCAGAACTCCGGCTGGGCTCCTTATCGGGACGGCAATTGGGATTGGGAGCCATATTACGGTTGGACGTGGGTTTCTTACGAGCCATGGGGCTGGGCTCCTTATCACTATGGCCGCTGGTTCGTTTATGGCGGCAATTGGGCGTGGTGGCCTGGACCGGTCGGTGTCTACGGTGGCTTCGGCTACTATCCTGTCTGGTCTCCTGCCTACGTATCGTTCTTTGGCTGGGGCGCCGGTTTCGGCTTCGGCTTTGGTTTCGGCAACATCGGCTGGTTGCCCTGCGGGCCTGGCGATTTCTTCCGTCCGTGGTGGGGCTTCGGAGTAACGCGCGTGGGGTTTGCTGACTTCGCCCGCTTCCACGACGGTCGTTTTGGCGGTGGTTTCGGTCCTCTGTACAGGGGGCGCAACGGCTTCTCGAACATGGGGCGCTTTGACAACGATGCTCGCATCCGGGCGGGCGTCTCCTCGATCCGCGGTGACCAGTTCGGCCACGGTGTCGGAAACTTCCAGCGCGGATTGAGCACGCAACAGTTCCATCAGGCAAACTTCATGACCGGACGGCTGCCCGCAGTTCCCAATCGTCAGAGTCTCGGACGAGTAGAGAATCACGTGTCGCCGGGAATCGCCCGCACGGCCAGCGCGAACAATGAACACTTTTTTTCGCAGAGCCGTGCATCGTCCACGCAGCGATCATTCGGTCAGGAAGCGTCCGCGCAACAGCGCATGATCGATAGCTTTCGCGGCGGCCAGAACGGCTTCTCACAGCGCGGGGGAGCAAATCAGGGCTTCCGCGGCACCGGCGGAGCGACTGGGCAAGGCGGCAACAACGGCTGGCATAGCTTTAGCGAGAATGGCAACAGCCGCAGCCAAGGCACCACTTCAAATCGCCCGGCAATGCAACAGCCACGCGGCGGCCAGCAAGGTAACTCCTCGCGCGGCGGCAGCAATCCTTGGCATCAGTTCACGCCGCCCAGCAACAACGGCCGAGGGCAGCAGCCGGCCCGCAACAGCTCTCCGCGCAGCAGTTCGGGGCGCGGACCATCGGCTTGGGGAGGTTCCCGTGGCGGTGGCTACGGGAACTATTCCTCGCGGCCGCAGCTGAATATGCGCCAGCCCGTCGTGAACCAGCGTTCCTATGGCGGAAATAGAAGCTACGGTGGATATTATGGCCGGTCGAGCGGTGGATACTCATCTCGCGGCGGCGGATCGTACAGATCGAGTAGCGGTGGAAGCGGATATCGAGGTGGCGGAGGCAGCAGCAGCAGCCATGGCAGCGGTGGGAGTCATGGTGGCGGCAGTCACGGAGGCGGTGGACACCACAGGTAGATCGATCGCAGTCCAATTCCCCTCCCCTAACCCAGCCCTCGTACCAACCGTGCCTCCCCTTTGACTGCGGCTCAGCGAATTGGCTTCGCCTAGGCTTTGCCAGAGTCTAAACGACCTGCACTTCTCTTCCGGAGATCATCTATAACGTGCTTTCCTACCTAATTCCCCTATGCGTGCTTTTCCTCTCCATGATGCGTCCCGTTTGAATGCTCTGATTCGACCTAGATGAGGCACCCAATTTACCGGGGAATTAGACGACTGTGTTCATTCCTGGTTTACAGCGTCCGTTTGCGGACAATAACCACACGGAAGTCGCAGATTAGCTCTTTAATTACAATGAGATACGATTGGCTTCCGTCTTGCATCGAGATGGCCGAACCATTTATTCGACTTGCGTAGCTCTTTGTCCGATGTGAGATATAAACAGGCATATTTTGAAGCAGATGGAAAGGGGATAAGGCATATGACAGGAAGGCTGATTCGGATGGTTGTTGTTCTTTATCTTGTTGCTTCACTGGCTATCGGCGCTCCCGCATTTGCCCAAGCGCCAACACCACAGCAGAGCTCACCTCAAACACAGGGGACTGCAGCCCAGAACGCGTCCATTCCGTATACAAATCTCCTCCTGGCACACGACTACAGCAAAGGGAAGCGGTCGCTCCCCAATATCTTGGCCCCGTATACCCGCCAGCATGTCCCTCAACCCGATTTGGCCAACGCTCCTTCGATCTACGATTTGATTCACGATGGCAAGCTTGAGCTCAGCCTTCAGGACGCCATTTCCCTAGCCCTGCAGAACGACCTCGATATCGCAGTTGCCGAATACATCCCGTGGGTCGATCAGACCAATCTTCTAAACGCCGAGGGCGGCGGCACTCCGCTTGGTTCCTTCGTCATCGGCGGAGGCGGAGGCGGTAGCTTTGATCCGGTAATCGCCGAGACCACCAGCATCAGCGATACTTCAGAGACTGTGCTTAATCCTCTTACCAGCGGCATTGGCACCAGCTCTGGAGCTGTCACGGAGGCGATTCACGATACGCAGTTCAACGTCACCTACACACAAGAACTCCACAGCGGCACCACCATTAATGTCGAGCTGCTGAACGACAGGAACTCATCCTCTCCCTCGGAGAACCTGTTCAATCCCGCTCTCACAACGGACTTGGGCGTTAGTGTTTCACAGCCGTTGCTGAACGGCTGGGGATTTCTACCCCATACGCGCTTTATTCTCGAAGCCAAGAACACCGACAAAATCGGCGCTCTGCAGTTCGAAGAGCAGGTAATTGCGTCCGTCACGCAGGTCGAAACGCAGTATTGGATTCTGGTCGCGGATCGGCAGGCCGTCGACGTCGCCAAACAAAGCCTTGCGGAATACCAGAAACTCTATAACGATGACGAGCGCCAGCTCAAGATCGGCAGTATGTCTCCCAGCGACGTCGTCTTTGCGCAATCATTCGTTGCTCAGGGCAACCAAATCTTGCTCGGCGATCAAGCTGCCGAGGCCGTGCAGGCGGCCACGGTACTTCAGCTCATCACGAAAGACCCTTCGGATCCGAGGCTCAAGGGACTCGATCTGATCCCCACAACGCCACCCGAAGAGACGCCTCAGGTCCCCAGTATCTCGCTGGACGACGCCGTCAAGGAAGCTTGGGCCAACCGGCCAGAATTGAAAGTCGACCAGCTCACTTTGAAAAACGACAGCATCGAAATCCGCGCCACAAAAAATTCGCTCCTGCCCACGCTCACTCTAACCGGGGAATACATCAGCGTAGGTTTGAGCGGAAACGCCCCGGGCGCTTTCATTCCCAATGGAACATTCTCGCCGGAGATCACCGAGCCCATAGTCGATCAGAGTGGCAATCCGGTGACTTCCAATGGCATCCCTATCTTCATAGGGGCTCCGAACGGTACAGTCGGCGCCACAATCCCAGGAGGAATTGGTAGCGCTTACTCCCAGATCTTTCATAACACATCCCCCGAGTATGCTGGGAGCTTGACTCTGAGTCTTCCGCTGCGCAACCGTTCGGCTCAGGCGGCGAATGCGCAGGCGCAATTGAATGACCGTGAGGAAAAAACAGTACATCAGCGCAACAAGAGTACGGTTTTCTCCAACGTCAACGAGCAGCTCGCCTCGGTGCAGATAGATGCAGCCCAGGTCGATGCTGCTGTAAAGGCAACGCAGCTTTATCAGCAAGCTTACGACTACGAAGTGAAGAAGTTCGATCTCGCCCAGTCCAGCAC
>JBARHV010000219.1:0-2931 GCA_049799415.1 Silvibacterium sp. | reverse complement strand
TGATGCGCTGGTGAGTGATCTTTACAAACAGGTGGTGGTGCGTCATCCGCTCGGCATCCCCGTTGGCGCGGATATGAAGGTCTTCGCGCCATACCTCAGTAAGGAGTTGCTTCACAGGTTCAACTTGAACAACGCCTGCTTCGCGGACTGGCGTCGGCGGAATCCTGACCCCAGCTTGAAGCCACCAGTCGGTCTCATCGAAAATGGGCTCTTCTCAGGTGGGAACGAGGAAGCTGAGCCGCAGGCTTTTCACATCGAAAGAATCGAACCGGGGAAAGATGGCTACTCCCGCGTGTATGTAAAGCTCACGTTGGGAGACCCGCCAGATAAACCTCTGGTCTGGTATGTGGCGGCGGTGGTGGTTCGTGAAAACGGTCGCCCTGTCGTGGACGATGTTCTCTACCTGAAAGACAAGAACGGTGAGGTGGACTCACGTCTATTGAAGGACTTGTCTTCAGGCTGTGACGGCCCTCGCTGGGTCGGAGATGGCAACCGGCCCCGGTGAGACTGTTGGCGGCTCTAGGAGGCCTGTAGACGCGCCGGTGGGCGTTGTCCGGGTCTCCGCTCCGTCTCCATCGAAAAGCTCACGGTGCTGCGCACCGGAAGTTAAGGACACGTCATGTATGAAAGCGCCCCCTGTCAAGCGGAGATTTCTCTTTTGTATTTCGGGCGTTTGTGGGCTTTTAAGACAGGGTTTGCCTGCGCGCGCCGCTGGATATGCTGGCGAGCCGGGTGTCTCTCCATGTTTTTTCTTTAGCTGCGTTTTTGCTTTTGTTCTTGCTTTTGCATTTCTCCTTGGCAGGTGGTTCCCACCGTCCAGATCGCTCGTAGCAAGCGGCTTCGTCGATGAGCCATATATTCGCCTTCGTGGAGGCATGAGCATTTTGGATCGGGTTCCGCATTCACCCCGAGGCCTGGGACGTGCACTTCGACGGTGCTGATGACCGGTCGAAGATCCGGAATTGGCCAGACGTGTCTCGCGTTTACCCGAGCTTGGACGAACTTGGATTCAGCCAACGATCCGTGGCCGGGGAGCGCGATAGGATTGCTGTTTTCGCAGCACCCAGTAAGTGGCTTCGGCAAGATGGCAGGCCACGGCGACCGCCGCGCGCCCGTGTCCTTTCACCGGATACAGCCGTTGATAGAGCAAGCCGATGTGCTGATGGCGATGGGCTTTCACGCGGATGGCGACGTTAGCAGCTTCCACAAATGCCCACTTTAAATAGTGGTTGACGTTGTGGCAGGTGCTTCCGTGGCGGATATGACCGCCGCTGGCAATAATACGCGGAACCAAACCTGCATAACTGGCCAGATGCTCGGCCCGCGGGAAGCGCTCGACGTCGCCCACTTCCAGCCAGACAAGTGACCGGCGATGTACAGGAGCCTTGCGAGTCTTGCTTCACTTGCAGTGGAAACAGGATCGAGTTTCAGGGCCTTGCGCGCTTTGATGGCATGAGGGCCGATCCTCAATTTCAGGCCCTACTGCATCGAATCGACTCCGGCAACAACTCGCATTCTGGATAGGATTGATTTACGGCTTGCGCCAGGCCGTCATTGAGATGAACCCCTAAGCAAACAACTGCGAACAGGAACTGATCGTATTTATGTCTGTCGTGATATCTCCAGTGCCGGCTTGTCGGTGATGCGGCGTTTCCAGAGTCGGAATCCTCAATCGGCTCTATAAGAAGGGATGTCAAGCAAAAATTCTTTCCCTTCTTCTCCGAGGGGAATGGATGTTTTGGCCCCGAGTTGCAAACCGCTTCTGCTCCGAATGCAGGGCATCCTCTGATAATGCGTGCATTACCGCCAAGTCACTCACCGAGGGTAACTCCCGTCGTTTTTGCGTTTCGAGTGGATTGTTTGAATGTTAAGTCGAGGAGGAGCACGAGGCGTTGCAAAAGGCTGGACTCAGCAATGAGGCTGATCCAGAGAACGACCTCGGAGGCGGTGCCTCGCCAAAATTCCATCCGCACTCGGAACAAGCCTGGTTCTCAAGCATTAAGGTTGCATTTGAAAGGATTTATTGATGGGAATCGCCTTGGTCAACGACCATGAGCCGTGGCGAAGGCTCGGGCGAGTAGATTGCGAACAAGAATTAGGCACACGTCTCCGGCGCATAGCTTAAGGTTTTGAAGAAGGACTTTGCGAGTCAGTCAATGGAGAACTGAGTGCAGCGAGTATTGATCGGTTATGCCCTGTTACTATCATCGGGTCGGCATTTCACAGAATCGGCTTCTATGGGCACGCTCCTGAGGAACATCCATGACGCAATGGCAAGACGGTTATGGTGTGAAGATAGAGGACTTCGATCCGAATACTGGGTTCTCCCGCCGGGGACAACCACTTGACCCCGCTTCCGAGCGAGCCTTTTTCACAAGTCTTCGGTCGACCCTCGTGAAGTCCCCGCAGTTAGCAATGAATGAGCTTTTGCAGATTGCGGTCGCGCATTGCCACGCCGATAGTTCGGGAATCAGCTTGGAGGAGGTGGGTCCGACCGGCGAGCTTCAGTTTCGCTGGGTGGCAGTGGCTGGGAGCTTCGTTCAATATCTCAATGGTACAACACCCCGATTTTACAGCCCGTGCGGCACCTGCATCGACCGTGGGATTCCTCAGCGTTACCAGGTTTCACAACCCTATTACAATTCTCTCGGCGTGACTGCTCAACCGATTCGAGACGGACTGCTGGTCCCCTGGCATAGTGCCCAACGACCAGGCACGCTCTGGATTGTGTCGCATGGTTCGGAAGATGCCTTTACTGCCAACGATTTTGCGCTCATGTGCAGGCTGGCTGATTTTGTCTCAGCCGGTATTGAGGACTTGCCTCAAGGACCTAGCTAACGCGCCCCTCTGACCCAAATTCCCTAATTCGTCAAAATGTGCCCCGTAATGATGACCATTTCCACTATTCCAGATCCCAGCACGGCCAATCCG
>JBARHV010000218.1:0-1718 GCA_049799415.1 Silvibacterium sp. | reverse complement strand
CCAACGACAAAGGCATAGCCGATGCGCTGCTCGGGTCCCTCAATTTGGCCGAACAACATTTTGCTAGGGCGGCCGAAGCGATACCACCAATGATCGAGTCGCAATTGGAGCCAGAGTTGCCAAACCCGGCCATTCCAATGCGGCTGTACCTGGTCCAGGGAGTTGAAATATCTGCGTCAGCCGGTATCAGTGATCCCCAGGACGTCGGCGAATTGGTCGAAAAGTCCGCAGCTGCGCGCGCAGCCGCTCGTGTGCTAGATATGTTACGCCTTATCCCGCAGGTGAATGCTTCTGCGAAGCTCTCTGGAAAGTCAGAAATCCTCAAGCCGACAACGCGAATGATCGAGGCCACTGTTGATCTGGTCGCGCTTGTGCCCTCCAACAAATCGGCTTTCGCTGACTTCATCGACTGCCTCTACTGGTTGTTCTACGAAGCGGCTGGCAGGGACAATTTGCGGTACCTTCAGTCTAATGGTGGACCTTGTTCCGAAGCCGACTGCGACGTCATATGGGCCATAAAGACTTTCAGGAACAAGTGGTACAGACACGACCCAGACCACGGTGACGTCACGGGAATCAAGCGCTCTTACCGGACTCTTGGAGAGACGCTGCGGCACTTTGGATTTAGACAGTTGCCGGTCAATGCCAGCGATTACAGGCGCCTCCACCTTGTCTTGGTTAACGAACTTATCCACTTCCTCGAAAAACTGAGAGATGCGTTGGCCTAGGGACGCTCCGTAGGTCGCTCATACCTAATTCCTATAAGGATACTTTTCGGTGTGCTCAAATAGTCGGCCACCTACCGATCAACCTGCTCAGAATTCACCCCTGAGGGCTCTCAGCGAAATTGACGTAAAACCACCTACGCTCCTTAATCGAACGAGCGTTTCCCTGCCGTTGCGTTCTCGCGCCGTCCTTATCAGCAATTCTGATCCGGTATATCACCTCTGGAATCTGGTCATTAATCACGACAGATGATATCGTTCGGGTACCTAGTAACGCAGGGTCGGGCTTTGGCCCGTTTGGCTTTGACGCCAGTAACAGGGGGATCTGATCGTGACAAGTTTGAAGAACCGTGCTGTTCTGTTTTTTGCCGCTGTGTTTCTCGCGGCTCTAGGATCCATACAACTCTTTGGGCAGGCGGTTGGGACCGCCTCCATCTCGGGACGTATCACAGACGCCTCCAACGCCGCCGTTCCAGCCGCAACGGTGGTCGTCAAGAATACCGGCACCTCCGCTTCTCAGACCACCGTCACCGACGACCAGGGGCGCTACACCGTACCGGATCTCGCGGTCGGTTCTTACGAAATCGACGTTTCCAAGACGGGCTTTCAAAATTCGGTGCGTACCGGCGTCACCTTGAGTGTCGGCAGCGCGCCCGTGATCGATATCCCGCTGTCCGTCGGGCAGTCCACCCAAACGGTGACGGTATCGGCGGAAGCATCGCAGGTGGAAACTACTACCGCGGCGGTTTCTTCGCTGGTGAACCAGACCCAAATGCGGGAACTGCCCCTCAATGGCCGTAACTTTGAGCAACTGATTCTGCTCGCTCCCGGCGTGTCCACTTATCCCGCGGGCGGAAGCTCCGCGCTCACCTCGGTGGCCAACGCATATTCCATCGCCGGCACGCGCCCGGAAGGATACGCCAACACATTGGATGGCGAAGATGTTTTGAATTGGTGGCAGCGGAATGCCGGCGGCGACGTGACCGGTACTTC
>JBARHV010000217.1:0-1977 GCA_049799415.1 Silvibacterium sp. | reverse complement strand
GGTTCAAGGAGGGCAAATAAATGCTGAGGGAAGCGGTGAATCGCCATATCGATCACTATCAGAGCATGGGATTCAAGTACAGGGTCCAAGCATATGCGCTCCGTAGTTTCGCGGACTTTGCCGAGCAGCGATCGGAGGAGTTCGTGCGGGCCGACTCGGCTATCGAGTGGGCAGCAAGTGCGCCGTCAATCCGGCAGCGCCATGATCGCTTGCGTACCGTCTATCGCCTGGCATGCGCACTCAACGCTGAAGACCAGCGTCACGAAGTGCCGCCCACCGCTGTATTTGGCGGCGAGCCGAGGCGGCCTCGGTCATGCCACATCTTCACCCAAGATGAGATCGAGCGCCTCCTGCGCGCCGCCTCCGAATTAGCACCCAGAGGATCGATCCGACCGATCACGTACACGACTTTGGTGTCACTGATCGCATGCACCGGTCTCCGGATCTCAGAAGCCTTGAAGCTTGAGTTGTCTGACCTCACCGAAGATGGGCTCCTCATTCGCGCGACGAAATTCCAAAAGAGCCGGCTGGTTCCGTTGCACGACAGCGCCAACCACAGCTTGCAGCAATACCTTGCCGTCCGCTGCCGGTTTGCTCCAACCGCATCCAGCCTCTTTGTTTCCCGGAACGGGGCCAAGCTCCCCTATCCCACCGTCATCACGACCTTTCTCATTCTGGCCCGATCGACCGGTTTGCGCGGCGGTCCTGGACAGACGGGCTGTCGGCTTCACGATCTCAGACACACCTTCGCGGTGCGGTCGCTGGAGCAATGCCCAAGTGATCGCAGATCTGTCGCGCGACACATGGCAGCCTTGAGCACGTATCTCGGCCACGCGCACGTCTCCGATACGTACTGGTATCTGCAGGCCACCCCCAAACTGCTGGGTGACATCGCCACGGCCGCCGAGGCCCTGCATCGGGGAGGTGAACGATGACGCCCCTCGGTCCGCATCTGACGGTTTTCTTGCGTGAATATCTTCCCAATCAGCGGGAAATGAGCGTGCAGACTTCCGACACCTATGCGTACGCGTTTCAACTGCTCGTCTGTTTCGCGGCGGAACGGCTCAAGGTCACCCCTTCGGAACTCTCGGTTGAACAGCTCGATGCAACTCTGGTGTTGGCCTTTCTGGAGCATCTGGAGAAGGCACGCGAGAACTGCGCCAGAACACGCAATTCGAGATTGGCCGCCATCAAGACCTTCTTCAAATTTCTTGAGTACCGACTGCCGACGTGCCTTGAACAAGCCCGGAGAGTGCGTGCGATCCCGGTCAAGAAGACCGATGAGGTCATCGTCGGATACCTGAATCGAGAGGAGATCCAGGCCCTTCTGGAGGCCCCTGATCCAAGTCGCCGCGACGGGTTACGGGATCGCGCAATGTTGCACCTGGCCTACGCCGGCGGGTTGCGCGTTTCAGAGTTGGTTGGACTGAACCTGGCGGATTTGACGCTCCACGCTCAGCCCTCCATTCACGTGATGGGTAAAGGCCGGCGGGAGCGAATCCTCCCGTTGTGGAAGGAGACGGCGAGCACCATTCGTGATTGGCTCAAAGTCCGCGGCGAACCGAAAAGCACAGCTCTCTTCCACAACGCTCGCGGCGACCTCATGACCCGATCCGGGTTCAAATACATTCTGGCGAAGCACCTCAAAACAGCCAGCGCGAAGCAGCCTTCGCTGGGGAAGAAACGCGTTTCTCCGCACACCCTGAGGCACGCCTGCGCGATGCACACCCTGCACGCCACGGGCGATATTCGAAAGGTCGCACTGTGGCTGGGGCATGCAAGCCTCCAAAGCACCGAAGTCTACTTGCGTGCGGATCCTACTGAGAAGTTGGAGGCGATGGCATCGTTGGTTCCGCCCAACGTTCGGCGAGGCCACTTCCGCCCACCGGACAAGCTCTTGGCGATGCTGCGGTCCAAACAATAGACCAACGTTATGCGCCGTCCAGAGCCACCAAACCGGGCTGATTCTGCGGCCCC
>JBARHV010000216.1:0-8195 GCA_049799415.1 Silvibacterium sp. | reverse complement strand
GTTTACCTGTGCTGGCGATGAGGTTATAGACCATCGGCGGCCCGGGAAGGTGGATGTTCTGATATTTCGTGTCGCCGACGATGCCGATGACCTGCTGGCCGGGATCTTTGGAACCAGAATGTTTAAGGATCTTGCCGATAGCGTCTCCTTTGGGAAAGAAAAGACGGGCGGCGCTCTGGTTGATCAGGATGAAGTTATTGGTGCTCGCGGAAGCGTCCTGAGGAGTAAAGGAGCGTCCGGCGAGCAGTGGGATACGCATGGTGGCCAGGTAGCCGGAACTGACGGTGTTCAAGTTGATGTCCTGGTCGGCCCCTTCGGATGCGTGCATACGATCCAAGTAACTGCTGCCGTTGAGTGGAGGAATTTCAGCATAGGCAACGGACTGCACTCCAGGCAGAGTAGCGAAGCGATCGTGGAGATCGGAGTAAAGGCGGAGGAGATCGACCCCTTTCGTGGGCTGGCTGTTGAGGTCCAGATCGACAAGGAGCAGATTGTGAGGATCAAAGCCGAAGCCGTCGCGATAGAGGTGATAGAGGCTGGCGCTGAGGAGTCCGGCTGCGCTAATGAGAACCATGGCGAGCGCGACCTCAACGGCGAGCAGAATTTTAGGCAGCAGGCGGTGATGCTCGGAGCGCGTGGCGTGCGCACCATCCTTGAGGTGATGATTGAGATCCCCTGAAGTCGCCTGCAATGCAGGGATCAGTCCAACAAGCACAGTTGCGGCGGCGGCTATGGCAGCGACGAAAATGCAGACACGCCAATCGAGGCCGGCATCAAGATAAAAATGACTGTCTCTGCCGCGAAGCATCGTCACGAGGGCTCGGCTGGCGAGTGGAGCCAGCGCAAGTCCGACGGCGGTGCCGAGAAATGCCACGAGAAAACTATCGACGAGCAGCTGTTGGAGGATGCGGCCGCGGCTGGCTCCAATGGCGAGGCGGGTAGCGATTTCGCGCTGGCGCACGGCGGCGCGGGCCAGCAGCAGGCTGGCAAGATTGACGCAGGCCAGCAACAACAGAGCACAACAGAAGACGAAGATGAGCAGAAGCGGACGGCGATACGTGCCGCGCAGGTAAGAGTATCCGCTGGAGGCCGAGTCAGCGGCGACTGATATCTTGTCACGACGGGCTTTGCCGAAGCTCCACTTCGGGTCAGGGATGGCGGATGCGACCAGAGAAGGAGAAGCCGAACGCAGCCAGGCATTGGCCTTGTCGAGCGAGACACCGGGGCGAAGGCGCGCGCCCATGCTCAGCCACCAGGCACTGTATCCACCGTCGATCATGTCGAAGGGAGCATCCAAGCGAGATTCGGTAACGAGTGGAACCCAAATTTGCGGACGGGCAGTGGGATCGAAGCCGAAGAAGCTTTTCGGCATGACGCCAACGACAGTGAACGGCACTTTGTTCAACACGACAGGCTTGCCAATGACGCCGGGGTCGCGATTGAATTGCGTAGTCCAGAAGCCGTCGCTGATGACGGCGGGGTATGCAGTGGATTTGCTGTCCTTGCTGTCGTCGGCAGAGGTGAGCGCACGGCCCAACTCCGGCGCGACCCCGAAGGCTGCGAAGTACTGTCCGCTGACGTAAACACCGGAGACGCGCTGCGTGCCACCGTTTTCCCGGATGTGTGGCCTGGCAGTGGCGTAGAAGAAGACATTCGCGAAGGCCTGATGACTGGATTCAAGAACGCGGGCCAGAGCGGGACAAAAACTATAACTATTGAAAAAATCCTGGCCGCTGAGGCGGAGTGAAACAAGCTGGTCGGCCTGCGGCACGGGCAGCGGGCGGAGCAAGAGTCCGTTGAGCAGGCTGAAGATGGCGGTGTTGGCTCCGATGCCGAGGGTGAGGGTGAGGATGGCGACGAAGGTGAATCCGGGAGATTTTTTGAGCAGACGCGCGGAAAAGCTGACATCGCGGAGCAGGTTTTCGATGCGCGGCCATTGCCAGACTTCGCGGCTGCGTTCTTCTAACAGTGTTGGGTTGCCGAAGGCTCGGCGGGCGGCTTGTTCGGCTTCTTCTCTGGACATGCCTTCGCGCTGGAACTGCACGGTCTTTTCTTCGAGGTGCTGGCGTAACTCATCGCTGAGATCGTTGTAGAGGCTGCGGCGGCGGAAGATTCGGTTGAGCCAGTTCATCGCGATTCCTTCCTTCCTAGTGTTCAGCTTCCTTTACTCGGCACGGAGGGCCTGCATGGGGTCGATGCTGGCGGCGCGGATGGCGGGGATGAATCCGGCGGCGGTGGCGCAGAGGGCGAGCGCCAGCGTTGCCCCGGTGAGGGCCAGCGGATCGTAGCTGCCAACGCCATAGAGCTGGCTGGCCATGAGGTGTCCGGCGAGTAAAGCGGCAGGGATGCCGAGGGCGAGCCCGAGAGCGATCTGCGCGAATACGCTGCACAGGACCATGGAGACGACGCCCGGGCGCGTAGCTCCGAGGGCCATGCGGATGCCGATCTCTCCGGTGCGGCGGGCGACTACGTAGGACATGACGCCGTAGAGGCCGATGGAGGCGAGAATGAGCGCAAGAATGCCGAAGAGGCTAGTAAGGCGCGCCACGAGGCGGTCCTCATCGAAGTTGCCGGCGACCTGCGCTTCGAGCGAACGGAGATCCATGACTGTGAGATTGGGATTGATACCGGCGAGCGTGCGGCGAATGAGCGCGTCCGCACCCTGAGGTGGATGACTGAACGCAATGATAATGGAATCGATGAACATGGATTGCGTTTCGCCTCCGATCATGACAGGTTCCTTGTAGCCGGTGAATTGCTGCGTGAGCGGGCGCAGGTAGACGGGTCTGACGGGATCGCGTGGATTGTTCATTTTGAAGTCGCGGAAGACACCGACGATTTGAAAGCTGCCCGAGTATTGCGGGTAGTCGATGCCGAAGCGCTTGCCCACGGGATTCTGATGGGGGAAGAACTGTTTCGCGAAGGTCTGATTGACGACGACCACCTGCGTCGAGGTGGGTGTGTCCTGATCAGAAAAACCGCGGCCGCGGACGATGGGCGCTCCGATAGAGTCGAGGAAGCCTGGACTGACTCGATCCCATGTGGAGCCGCAGTGGTTATTAGGTCCCGGCGCCGGATGGCCCTGCTGGATGACGCACTCTCCCCAGTTATTGCCGGAAAATGGGCTGTAAAGCGCCATGCCCACGCTGGCTACGCCGGGCAATGCGGAAAAGCGGTCTTCGATCTGGCGATAGAGCCCGGGGAGGCGTTCGATGGTATAGCCTGCACCGGCCGGGTCGAGGTGCAGGACGTATCGATTAGCGGTAGCGATGCCGAAGTTCTGGTGCTCGAGCTTGCCGAGAGAGCGGCTCATGAGGATGGCTCCGGCAAGGAGAACGATAGACAGCGCAACCTGGAAGACGACCAGAGCCTTCTGCGGCAGGGAGGAGCGGTCGCGCGTGGAGCGGTTGAGTCCACGCAGCGCCTCGGCTGGCTGAAAGTGTGACGAGAGCCAGGCGGGAGCGGTTCCGAAGAGAATGCCGGTGAGAAGCGAGACGGCAAACGCGAAGCCAAGAATGGGCAGGGATGGGCCAGCTTCGAGCGGCAGATTGTGGGCATCGGGAAAGGCGAGAGCGAGGATGGTACGGGATCCAGCATAGGCAACAACCAGGCCGGCGAGTCCGCCGATGCAACTGAGAAGCACGCTTTCGGTGAGAATCTGGCGAATGAGTCGGCGTCGACCAGCCCCGAGGGACATGCGAATAGCGGCCTCGCTGCGCCGCGTGGTGGCGCGGGCCAGCATGAGGTTGGCGATGTTGGCGCAGGCGATAAGAAGAACGACGGAGGCAAGAATCATGAGCATCTTCAGGCCTTGGCCGACCTCCTGTTGAACGTTCTGAATTCCGCCGCCGCCGGGAGAGAGGATGACATGCATTTTGGAGATGATGGCTGCGCCGCCGTTGGCGGTGTAAGTAGAGCGCGCGGAGAGCCAATGCTGGAGCACAACGGAGAGCTTGGCCTGCAATGACCCGATATTCGTATGCGGACGAACTCTGCCGATGAGATAGAGCCAGTGCGAGTCAGCGTGATGAAGGATGGCTGAATCGCCGTTGACATAGGGTTCGGTGGAAAGGGGCATCCAGAAATCGGGCGGACCATCTGTCATGCGATCGCCGTAGAAGCCGGGCGGCGCAACGCCGATGACGGTAAAGGGATGGGCCTGAATGTAGATCGTGGAACCGATGATGGATGGGTCGGCAGCGAATTCGCTCTGCCAGGCGTGATAGCTGAGAACGACCGTGGGAGACGCGGCGGGGGTGTCGTCAGAGCCTGCTAAGACGCGGCCCGCGAACGGGCCAAGGCCGAGCGTGGAGAAGTAATTGCCGGAGACGAATTCGCCGCGCAGAGGTTTGGAGAGAGCGTTGCCGCGACGCACGCTGAATTGGGGCTGCGAGGCCTGAGTCGCGGACAATTCCTCGAACTCGGGCGCAGATGCTTTCAGACTCCGGTAGAGATCGTAGGAGAAGATGGTGAAATCGCCGGTGTCGCCGGCGCGGCCGGGAAAGCCTCCCTCGACGCAGCAATCGTCATTGTCGCCGATGCGGTAGAGCTGCGATGGGTTGGTGACGGGCAGGGAGCGCAACAGAATGCCGTGAACCAGGGTGAAGATGGCGGTATTGGCTCCGATGCCGAGGGCGAGGGTAAGGATGGAGGTGAGCGCGAAGCCGGGCGAACGGACGAGCTGGCGCAGGGCATATTTTACGTCGGCCAAGATCGACTCCAGCGTGGGCCATTGCCAGACTTCGCGGCTGCGTTCTTCTAAGAGTGTTGGGTTGCCGAAGGCTCGGCGGGCGGCTTGTTCGGCTTCTTTACGTGGCATGCCTTCGCGGATGAACTGCTCAGTTTTTTCTTCGAGGTGCTGGCGCAGCTCTTCGCTGAGATCGTTGTAGAGGTCGCGGCGGCGGAAGATTCGACGGAGCAGGCTCATGATTCTCCTTGGCGCTTTTCTTATTCGGCGCGGAGAGCTTCGGTTGGATTGACGGATGCGGCACGGCGGGCCGGAATATAGCTTGCCAGCAGAGCTGAAATTATGAGGACGGCGGCTACTGCGCTCAGGATCGACGCGTCCCAGGAGCGAACATCAAAGAGTAGGCTGCGCATGAACATTCCAGCCGCTATCGAGCCGGAAAGGCCGATCATGACTCCGGCGAGTGTCAACCAGCCCGCTTCTTTGAGGATGAGTTGGTATACAGAGCTACGCTGCGCGCCGAGCGCCATCCGGACCCCAATTTCACGCGTTCTTTGGCTTACGGAGTAGGAGATGACTCCATAGAGTCCCACGACGCTCAGTATTAGCGCGAGCGCGGCGAAGCCTCCTGCGAGCCATGCCGCAACGCGATGCAGGTACGCTGCCCATGAACCTTGGATCATCTCGGACATGGTGGCGGCCTCAGAGGTCGCGATTCCAGGATCGATTTTATGAATGGTGGTGATCAGCAGCGGCAACACAGACGCAGCATCCTGCGATGTCCGAACTGCGATGCGAAAAGATGGACCCGGACCCTGCTCAAAAGGGGTATAGATGACCGGCGTTGCAGGGTCATCCAATGCGGTTTGTTTGACGTTGGCGATCACCCCTACGATCTGTATCGGGGGCTGCGATCCTTCCAGGCTTATGTCGTGCGCATGGTAGAAAAACTGCTTGCCAATCGGATTTTCACCCGGAAAATACCGCTGTGCCAATGCCTGATTGATGATCGCGACAAGAGGCGCACTGGCGTTGTCATTTTCATTGAAATAACGGCCTCGCAATAATTGAGCTTCCAGAACGGACATATATTCCGGGCTGATTTCCAGATGGCCTGCCTCGTTATTTACGCCGAGAACCGGCCTGCCCACAAACCCTATCTGTGTGCCGCCTTCCCCACCGAGAGGTAATGCGTCGGCCGTACCTACCGCAGTCACGCCAGGCAGGCTCTGGAGGCGGCTTACGATTTCCTTTTGCAGTGCGATCGCCTGGCCACTGTCTGCATACCTGGATTCCGGTGCCAGTATCTGAAGCGTGGCCAAGTGACTGGGGACGAACCCGACATCTACATGCAGCAGCTTGTAGAAGCTCTTGCCGAGCAGTCCTGCGCCTGTCAGCAGCACCATCGTTGTCGCCAGCTCCAAAACAACCAGTCTTGCTCCGAGGTGACGCCAAGCTGTTCCCGCAGCGCCGCGACCGCCCTCGGTCAGACCGGCGCGCAGGTTGGCGAACGGAAGACGGAGTGCAGGAGTGATTGCCAACAGCGCGCACGCGATGAGTACAAGCAGCCCTGCGAATGTTGCCTGGTGCCAGCTCCAGCCAGCCCCTCGCAGATACGGCATTGAGTCCAGGATGTACGCCGGAATCAGCTTGAGCAGCAATCGCCGCACGAGCGCAGCAGCGAACAGACCGAGGCCGCTGCTGAGGATCACCAAAATCAGTCCCTCGGTCATGAACTGCTGCATGAGCCGTCTGCGCGAGGCACCGAGCGCTCCACGCACGGCAAACTCCCGCCTGCGATTCTCAGAGCGGACCAGCAGAAGGCTGGCTACGTTGATATACGCAATCAGCAGGAGCAATCCTGCTCCGCCGAGCAGCGCCAGTAAAATCGGACGTATGTCGCCCAGGATCACCTGGCTTAGAGGAAAGACCGTCGCGCCTCGATCTCTGTCCGGATCGGGATGTAGTTTTGCTTCTTGTGCGGCAAGGGCATGTACATTGTCCAACGCCTGTTGCTTGGTGACCCCGTCCTTCAGGCGAGCAATGACGCCCATCACCCTGCATCCGCGACTCAATTCGCAGGAATCGTCGGCGTAAGGACGAAGCGTTGTCCAGAACTCAGTGGCTCCGGCGGGCGCGAACTGAAAGCTGCGCGGCAGCACGCCGATGATGGTGTAGGCTTCCCCATTCAACGTGACCGCTTTCCCCAGCACATCCGGCCTTCCAGCAAAGCGCTTCTGCCATGTGGCGTAGCTCAAGATGACCGTTGATGAGGTTGCGTGCAAATCTTCGCCGTCAGGACTGGCGGCGAAACCCTGTCCAAGAACCGGTGCCACGCCAAGAATGTGAAAGAAGTCACCCGTCACGCCAACTCCATTGACCGGTTCTACGCTCCCTGCGTCGGACAGAACGACGTCTGCGTCAACAAGATAGGCAGCCATCGAAGTAAACACGCGATTGCTGCGCTCCAGGTCGAGGTAATTGAGATAGGAATACCCGGATTGCTGGGCGCCCGGGGGCACTGTCTCAAAGACTCCCATGAGGCGTGCGGGGTTGGGGTACGGAAGTGGCCGGATCAGGGCTGAATCTACGAATCCGAAGATGGCCACGGTTGCGGCAATCCCAAGAGCCAGGGTGGATACGGCGGTAACGGTGAATCCCGGCGACTTGCGTAATTGCCTTATGGCAAAGCGGACGTCAGTCCAGATGCTCTCCAGTCTCGGCCACTGCCAAACTTCGCGGCTGCGCTCTTCGAGCAGAGTTGCGTTGCCGAAGGCGCGGCGGGCGGCCTGCGCGGCTTCGTTGGGGCTCATGCCTTCGCGGATGAACTGCTCGGTCCTTTCTTCGAGATGCTGGCGCAACTCTTCGCTGAGATCGTTGTAGAGGTTGCGGCGTCGGAAGATTCGATGGAGCCAGTTCATGGAAGTTTCCTGTCTAAGCTTTTTTCTATTCGGCGCGCAGGGCCTCAACAGGATTGACCGAGGCGGCGCGGCGGGCGGGGATATAGCCAGCCAGTAGCGCAGCTGCGGCCAGCACAAGCGGCACGGTCAAATAGGTAAGCGGGTCGAGCGGGCTGATGCCGAACAGCAGAGAGCGCATCAGTTGCATCAGCAGGAGCGCGGCACACAGGCCGATCGCTACCCCGACTCCGGTCATGGCCAACGCCGACCGCACAAACATCCAGACCAGGTCGCCCTTTTGTGCGCCCAGTGCCAGCCGGATGCCAATTTCGCGCGTGCGCTGCGAAACGGCGTATGAGACCACTCCGTAAAGGCCGATGAGGCTTAAAGCCAGCGCCATCGTTCCGGCAATGGCCAGCATGGCGAGCGTAAACGAGGTGCGCGCCATCGACTGGCTGTAGATCTCCTGCATGGTGTAGATGGAAGAGACAGGCAGGCTTGCGTTTACGGACCACACGGCGCGCTGCACCTGATTGGTGAAGCTCTCGGTTCCGGCACGGCTGCTGTGAATGGCGAACCTGACCGAGCGAACCGCAGACAGGCTGGGC
>JBARHV010000215.1:0-37044 GCA_049799415.1 Silvibacterium sp. | reverse complement strand
GGGTGCGCCGCATGATTAACGAGAGATACGGCAAATCGCGGAGCAGGAAATCGGACAAACGCGTCAGAAAGGAACTCTCGGTTGATAGTCTGGTACGCGAATACCAAGAGCATACTCGACAGCAGCAGGAACTGGTCATAAGAGCGAGAACCGTGCATGAGCGGCTGCTGGTCCTGGTAACCAGCATGAGCAGACTATTGACCGACGAGCATTTTGCTACCCTCTTACGCGCTGAGAAGCTGGACGCGCTCCCCGCCGTTCTCGTCACTTCCAACTAATGGCTTCGGAGGATTCATGACAGCGCACCGCGTTAAGACGGCATTTCAGGCAACCATCTTGACCATACGGCTGACGGACATCACACTGCTCAAGGATTTCAATCCCAAGGTTAGAATAACCGCCAAATACAGACAGATCGCGACATCATTGCGACATGTGGGCCTCATCGAGCCTTTAGTTGTTTTTCAATCGGCGGACAACAAATACTGGCTTCTGGACGGAATGTTGCGGTACGACATTCTCAAAACTGAAGGAATTGCATCGGAGGTGCGGTGCCTCCTCGCGACCGATGATGAATCCTACAACTACAACAAGCGGGTAAATTACCTGCCGCCCATCGCCGAACACGCAATGATCCTGAAAGCTCTCGCCAATGGGGTTACCGAGGAGCGTATTGCCGAGGCGCTCGACGTAGACGTAGCGGCAATACGGAGAAAGCGCGATCTGCTTGACGGGATATGTGAAGAGGCGGCGGAGTTGCTTAAAGATAAGCGAGTCACCTCTGATGGATTCGCGTTTCTTAAAAAGATGAAGCCGGTTCGGCAGATTTATGCCGCTGAGATGCTCATCGCCAGCAACAATTATTCCACCCGTTTTGTTAGGGGCCTGCTCGCCGTGACGAAACCAGAGGATCTGGTCAACCCCGACGAAGTACACAAGAGGTCGCGTCGAAATGTGACCAGCCAGCAATCGGTTGTGGAACAGGGTTCGGATGCATTGATTGAGGACATCAAGATGGTCCAGAAGAGTTATACCGGGGATCTCTTGAGCCTCACCATTGCTGCCGGCTATCTCACAAGGATGCTTGAGAACCCCAAAATCGAACGACATTTGCTGAGGCACCACCCCGATATGCTCCAAGCTGTCCGGGAAGTGCTGGGAGTTGTTAACGAAGAGAAAGCAAGGGCTTCATCAAAGATGCAGGTTCCCCAAACCCCCGCAGAACCACTAGAGTCCAGCGGGCTGGATAGCAACACGGGATCGTCTAATCATGAGCCGGAGAGAATTGCGGGTACAGCCGCCGGCGATGAGTCCGGGGCTGTGCCGACATAGCCCGTCGGGTGGGCCGAAAGCGCCGCTCCTGCCGGATGGCAGGAGCATCGCAAAAGGGCGGGAAGACGGGCAGCATGACAAAAAGAGCGCGGAACCTATGGTTTCAGGCCCCGCGCCGATTTTTCGAGTGGAATGATGTTTACGCGACGGCGGACTTCTTCGCCGCTTTCGTCTGTTGCTTGACTGGCGGTTTGGGCGCGGCCTTTTTCGCGGTCTTAGCCTTGTCCTTGGCGGCGAACTCCTGCTTGACCACTGCGGAGATGGCTTCAACGTCCACCTTATAGGTCTGGGCGGCATCGCGCAGAATTTTCACGGTGTCGGCTTGGTTGTGCATGGACAGCAGAATGACCGCCTCGACCAAAATGCGGCCCAGCTTGCTTTCCTCCGCTTTGGGCAGGAAGGCCGCCAGCAGTTTCGCCGGGACCTCTCCGTCCTTCGGTTTTCCCATTCCGTGCTGCCGAATGAGAACGGCTAGACGCCGCTCGTCCAGCATTGCAGTCAACCGCGAGACGACAAAGAGCAAATCGCGCTTCATCAGGCGCACGGGAACTGCCTCGCCGACAGCTTTGAGGACGCGCAACCCGGTGGCCTGAGCCAGCGCCTCATCGCGGCGCTGCTTTTCTTGCTGCGCCTTGAATGAGGCATCGGCGCGTTCCTGCTGCCGCTGCTTCTTGGGGTGATGCACCGGGCATTCGGGGTTGGCGCATACCCGGCGCATTTCGCCTTTCTCGCTGCCCTCGGCAACAATCGCCTCGGCGGTGTATTTGCAGGTTTTGTATTCCGGCGCGTTCTCCTGACCCTTCCGCTGCGGCTTGTCCTGCCGGATTTCGACGTACTGGTTGCGCGGCACAACCGGACTGCTTTCGGCGGGCCTGCCGTAAGCGGTGCTGATTTGTACCAGCTTCGGCTTTGTTGCGACCGCCCGCTTCACGTGCTCGTTCAGTTTGCGAGTGTAGCAGTTCGGGTCGGAGCAGCTATCATGCTGCGCTCCGATGCCGTCGAAGAGCAACGTGTTGTGTCCGGTGCGTTTCGGGCATTCAAGACAGGAGCCCGCTTCCGGCACCAGCGTTGCGTCCTCTTTCGAGAACGGCGCGGCGGCAAGCTCAAGTAAGATGTTGTGCTCAATCCACTCCCGCAGATGGCGCACAGGCAGCAGAATCCGTTTCGATTTGCTGCCGTTGCTGTAGCTCTCCTGCCAGCAGGCTGGCAACGCTTCCTCCTGCTGCTCCGGCTGCAACTTGGCCAGTAGCAGAGCATGGCCCAGGCCGATTTCGTCTCTGGCGAAGGCTTCGGTGACGGCGGGCGCAAGCTCGGTCAAACGAATCCGAGAGAGCACATACCCCGGATGCTTGCCGCACTTTGCCGCAATCTGCTCGATGGAATACCTCGGCTCCTCCAAGCGCAAAAGCGAAGCAAAGCCCTCGGCCTCTTCCAACGGGTGAACGTCGCGCCGTTGCAGGTTCTCGACGATGGCGATTTCAAGGCACTGCGCATCGGTGAGTTCCCGAATGTCCACAGGCACGGACTCCACTCCGGCCCGCTGCGCGGCACGGTAGCGCCGCCTTCCGGCCACCACTTCATAGGTCTGCGGGTTGATGGGCCGCACAAGCAAGGGTGAGAGTACGCCCTGTGTGCGGATGGATTCGGCAAGCTCGTTGAGCGCTGCTTCATCGAAGATGCGGCGCGGGTTGATGCTGGACTCGATCAGGCTGTCAAGCGGCAGGTTGCGGTATTCGGATTGCATCTGAACTGCGGTCGTCATGGGAATCTCCTGTTCCGGTTGGGTCTTGCGTGAATGCGCAAGCGGGCACACACTGAGCGCACCCGCTCAGGATGTGTGCGTTAGCTGGCCGCTGCGAACTGCTCCGCCGCCTCCTCCACGCGGAGAGCGCGGAGGATGGCGGAGGCGGTGCGCTGGACGACTTCAAGACTCTCGGCCAGCAGCTTTGCGTTGCCTTTGTAAAGCTGGATGTAGTCGCTCGATGCCGTGCCCATCTCCAGACCCACGGCCTGACCCACGATGAAGGCCACGGCCTCGGCTTCGGTTTCGCGCACGGTGGCGGTGGTAAAGGTGCGACGCTCTGCCTTGTGCAAAAGCTCGTGCGCCGTTTCATGTACCAGCGTGGTGAACTCCTCCGCCTTTGACTGGCCTGGCAGCAAGGCGATCTTGCCGCCATAGCTGACACCCAACGCCGGTGCGATGTTTTCGTTGAATTCGAGCGCGATGTTCTGCTGTGCGAGGAAGGCCAGCAGCCGGTCGCGGTTGCCGCCCACTTCGCCGCTGATGGCGTGGTTGAACTCCGGCAGGTCCGCGCCTTCGGTCTGCGCGTAATCCCACACGTACACGGCGCGGAAGCCGATGAGCACAGGCTGCGGCTTGCCTTCCGTCTCCTGCTCCGCATCGTCCTTCCTGCGGCGATAGCCGACCACGGGCGCAAGAATCTGGATGCCCTTCTCGCCCTTCTTCACGAAACGCCCCAGTTCCTTCCATGCGCTGTAACCCGCTACGCGCGTAGCCGTGGGGCGCTGTCTGGCGATCTGCAAAATGTTCCCGAAGCTGTACGAATGGAACCGCGCCATCGCACCAAGATAGTTGGCAAGGGTTTCGCTGTGTCCCGCCTCAAGCTGCTCAATGAGGTAGTCCACGGCCTGTTTGATAAGTACCTGTGTGGGGTTGTCTTTCTGTGTGGTGCGTTGCTGATACGGCGAGTCGCTGCGGATGCGCTGCGCCGCATTTTTCCTGTGCGGCGCGGCTTGGATGCTGGCTGCGCTATTGCTGGCGGCGTTAGCAGCGATGCTGGTAGTGTTGTTATTGCGCTTCATGCTGATGCTCCTGTGTAGCCCGTTGGGGCCGATTGGCGTCCAGAAGCAAGAGCACCCAAACCCAAATTTTTTTCGTTGAGTGCCCCGCTTCATGGCTCTTCGCAACGGGCGGAGGCGGAAAGGTTCGGTCAAGGGCGGGCGTTTTGTGCCCGTTCATCGCAGCGCAGCGGAGACCCTTGACGGGTTCTTCCCGTCTCTGCCAGACCGTTGCCTGAAGCGGGGGCACTTGACGAAGAAAGAAATTCGGTGGAACTTCCTTATTGCTGTGCGCACGTCGGGGCCGGGCGTTGCGGGGCGGGAACGGGCGCACCTCCCAACAAGGAAGACGACGGCGCGGATCGCAGCATGGTGGATTTCTTCAAGTGCATGGATAGGCGCATAGCGCGGCTTGAGCATCGAGGAAGTTGCAAGCAAATTGATGGAAGTCAACGCCAGGGCTCAAGAACGCTTGCGAATCCAAGACGAAGACTAGGCGTTCATCGCCGCGTAGAATGCTGCAGCCGCGGCAACACACGGACGACAGGCGGGCAGGGGTGACGACGTATAATTCCTGCGCAAGGGTGTCCGGTAAAACGCGCTATGCTAAAGGTCTGACACACGTTACAACTCGGCTGCGTTATTTTTTGCCGGTCACTGCTTCACGTGACACTTGAGTAAATAACGCGGCAAGAGGAAGGAACTGGTCGGTCGCGCATTGAAAGTGAGGATGATGGGAAAAATCCGCAAAAAAGTCATCGTCGTTTCCACGCGAGAAGCAACGCTCAAGAAGCGATTGAGAAGCCATCTGAGGTCTTTGGGGTTTACAAAGAGCGATGACGGTGTACTTACGCCTCCGGGTTCCGGGAAAGACGCTATCCGAACGATCCATGGCGTTCAGAGGGATGATCGGCTGGCGGCGAGCGAGAAATTCATCTCCGGGCGTTTTTCGGAACTCATCAAGCACTTTGCCTCCGGAAGGGACGTAGACCCGGCCAGAATCTCGCCCGTCCTTCAGAGAGTGTCCAGCGACACCTGGGAGGGGGACTTATTTCGACTTGCCGCATTGACATGGTCCGTCCCCGTGTCGAACGGTTTCGGCCGACGGCTCAGATACCTCGTCTGGGACAATCACAATGGAAAACTGATAGGCATCATCGCCATAGGCGATCCCGTCTTTAACCTGTCAGTCCGCGACAACCTCATCAAGTGGGACGTACAAGCGCGCGGCGATCGATTGGTCAACGTGATGGATGCTTACGTTCTTGGCGCGTTGCCACCCTACAATGCGCTGCTGGGCGGCAAACTGGTCGCGTGCCTGATTCGCAGTCGGGATATTTATGACGATTTCGCGAGGGCCTACGGAAAGACGACCGGGATTATCTCCCAGGAAGAGAAAAAGGCACGTCTCCTAGTGGTGACAACCTCGTCCTCGATGGGGCGGTCTTCCGTTTACAACCGGCTGAAGCTCGGCGGGGTCGAATACTTCAAGTCGATCGGCTACACCGGCGGCTGGGGACATTTTCACATTCCCGACAGCCTTTTCGCGGAGCTTCGCGACTACCTGCGGGAGATCGGCCACGCCTATGCGGACAAGCACCGTTTCGGCCAGGGGCCGAACTGGCGCATGCGGACAACGAGGGTCGCCCTGGAAACGCTCGGCTTTGAAGATGACATGCTTCGACACGGCATCCAGCGCGAGGTCTTCATCTGCCAACTCGCCGACAACGGTCTCAAAATGCTGCACAGCGGCCGAGGCAGACCCAACCTCTCATCCTTATTAAGTGCCGAGGAGGTGGCGCGTTTGGCCGTGGAGCGCTGGATGTTGCCGCGCTCGGAGCGAAGACCGGAGTTCAGGGCCTGGAAACGCGAAGGTATCCAAGCACTGCTAGGTGATCAGCGCAGCGAGCTTCCCGTGAAGCTGCGCGCGCAGGGTTGAGGATATGCGCGATCGGATAACAGGATAGCCGCGATGCCTATGCCTCTCGAAGATTGGCAAAGACGCTTGGAGAGGCATTTCAAACAGCTCGCGTCGGCAAGGTCCACGTCGGATTTTCCATTGTTCGCGCTGGAGCACGGCCTGGCCGCAGAAGAATTCCAGGAGATCCGCGGGCTACTCCTGGCACGGTTGTCTTTAGGCCTGGACCTGGAACCGCACTGGCTGCTCTGGGTGGTCTATGCGACCGAAATGGGTTACGCCTACGACGGCGAGGAGTATTGGGACTCTTTTGAGCAACGCACGCCGCGGTGGCGAGACAGAGGCAGCCGCAACGAACTCCGGGCGTGGTTTTCGAGATTCCGCACTGCCTACCATGGTGTGAAACCCTCGGGACCGTGGGCCGACTGGTTTTCCATCATCGCGTGGCCGATTACGCATGCCATTCTGCCCAAGTATCTGCAGTGGCAGTTCGCAAGGACGCTCTACGATCTCCGCTATCGACTGGCGAGTCTCGACGCACTGAGTCCGGGTGCCACCGGTCAACTTCTGGCCACCAACGCATGGGACTCGTCCACGCGATTCCAGGAGTTCCTCCAGCAGCAGGAACTTGCGGGGCGCATCGCCCTGGCTCTCGTCGGCGACAGAGAAATCGAAGGCCAAAGTCCTATCTACCCGCAGACCCTCCAGAGGCTGGTCTCGGACCTTGAGGAGGTACAAAGTGCCCGCGAGTGGCTGAAGGAAACCCGCCGCTTTGTCAGCGATCGCCTGTTAGGAACCGCCCGCGCGTCGGGAACAACAACGGCGGAGCCCGAGTTTCAACACACTGTTGGTGGAGACGATTCCCGTGCTTCCCTGCGCATCCGCCCGACTTTGATGCTTCGTCGCGCCGAAGCCTCGAATTGGACTGCGGTAATAGAGGTTCTGAGTTTTGCCGCCGTAGCGAGGCTCTATCCCGAACTGCGCGCGTTTCTTGCCGGCACGCGATGCAGAATCGCCGGCACGGGCGACACTTGGTTGCCGAGCGGCTGGCTCCTCTCCAGCGCTCGTAGGCGCGTCCTCAAGTCGTGGCCCGGGGCAGGGGTGCCGCTTGTGAGATTCGAGCGACCGAACGAGGCACTGGACCAGCTCGTAGACAGCGAGACTTCACTGCCGGCGGGGCCCGTCTGGCTTTGCCGCGTCGGAAACGACGGACTGGCCCGCGAGATCGCAGGGCGCATCGTCCGCCCCGGGCGGAAATACATTCTTCTGAGCGAAGCGGAGCTTTCCGCCGATCATCCGTTTCTTTCCTCGTGCGGTCTGGATTGCGCCGGCATCCATGCTGCCGCTCTCTCCATGCCGGACACCTTTTCCTCTGAACACATCGCCGGTCTGCAGCAGCTCGGATTGCAGGTGGCAAGGACGGTGCGCGTCTGGCCGGCGGGACTGCCGGGCCGCGGATGGGACGGCGAAGGGCACAGCGAATGGCTGACCACCGAGGCGCCCTGCTTCGGCATCGTTCACGATCATCCGGTGGATAGCTACGGAGTTCGTCTTGACGATGGCGCCGAAATCTCCATCGCCGCGCCCGCGGCGGGGGCCGCCGTGTTCGTTCGGATATCCCCGCTTCCCGCCGGAACTCACATCCTGTCCATCAAGGCCCGGCGCAGTTCCCAAACCTCCGCAGCACCTTCTTCGCCGGCGGCAGAAGGCGTCATCACCCTGGAGGTGCGCGCGCCTGAACCCTGGATTCCCGGCACCACGTCGCATCCGGGACTCGCCATCTCCGTGGACCCTCCCGATCCTTCCCTTGACATGTTCTGGGAGGGAGATGTCGGCGTCAGCGTCCTCGGGCCGGCCGGTCGCCACATCACATGCGCCATCACCCTGGCAACGCTCAGCGGAAAGGAAGTTCTTTCGGAACAGATCGGCACGTTTGAACTGCCCGTCACGGCGCAGGAGTGGCAGAAGAAGTTCTCGCAGTTTGTTAATACCGAAAGTCGCGCATGGACTTACCTCGAAGCGGCGTCCGGCAGGTTCCTTATCAAGGGCGACGAACTCGGCGAATACGCGCTTCGCCTGGAGAGGAACGTCAAACCCGTTCGCTGGGTATGCCGCAGCTCACATCACGTCACGAGCGCCCGTTTGGTCGACGATTCCGGCAGGGAGGACGGCGCGATATGTCGTTTCTTAAGTCTTCGCCGTCCTGCGGAGCCTGTCATTCTCGACATCCAGAGCGTGCTGGCGGGATATCAGGTTCCCTCTCCCGGCGGTCTCTTCGAGGCGCGACACGGAGAGCTTGCGGACACGATGATCGTGAGTCTTCCGCAAATCGAACGCGGATTCCAGGGCCTTGTTATCGAGCCGGATCTGCAGGATATCGACGGCGATTCCTTCCCGATCGTTCATGTTCTCGAACTGCTCCGCCTCTGGAGCGAAGCGCGCATTCTGGGCCCGCTCGTCGGCATACGTCGCAGACGCGTCGTCGAACGCATCCTCAACCGCCTCTATTCCCGCCTCTGCGGGCGCCGATGGGCCGAAGCGGAAGCCGCCTATCTTTCCAATCCGCAGTCGGAACCTGAATTACGCCAACTGGAACGGCTGGTCGGCGGATCGCCAGGATTTGTCGCCATTCTGCGGCGCGACCAGACGAAAATCGAAGCCGGTACAGGTCCGGGAGCAGAGTGGTTCGCAGACGTTGCCGCCCGCTATCAGGTGTGTTCCGAGAAAGGCCTGTGCGAGTTTGCCCTTCAACTCGCCAGCCATCCTCACAACTTGATTTTGGTGCCAGGACCTGTGCTTAACACGTTGCTCTCCGACATCAAGGACAAAACCATTTTGTTGCGCGGCGCAAGGCTTCTGGCTCTGCTGTCCGCGAGCGCCGACCCCGGCTTTGCCGGCGGCGCATTGCCGAGGTGGAAATGGTAATCGTTCAAATTTCAGCGACGGAAGTCCTAAGATCGAGCCGCGCGGCGTTGGGCGTTCCGGCATCGTCCGACGGTGCGATTGATGATGCGATGCTCGCCGCGTCGCTTCGTCGCGCCGCAGGAATCCTGTGTCCCTGTTCACTTTCAACGCTCGTCGCCGCGGTCCTGGAAAGCCTCCAGCATCTCGTTGAAGAAGATGCTGTAACCGAGCGTATTACTGCCGCGGCAGAGGACCTCATTGTCGGCGGGGACCTGCTGGAACTAAGCCAGGTGACGACCGACGATCCGGCCGCCAAAGGTACGTGGGTTTTCGCTGCGCCGCCCGGCTTCGTCGTCCGGCCCGGAGGGAGCATCTTCCTGGTCGGCATCGTGCCCGATGAAGCGACGCCCCTGCCGGCATCGTTGAGCGCCCGCGTCGTGTGCGAAGGGTTCGTGCGGGTGTTGAGTCCGCAGCCTCCCGAAGATCTGCGTTCCGTTTTGAGCGAACTCGGATTGCGCGAACTCTCCACGTCGGCATGGCTCAAGGCGCCCAAGCCGGAATCAGCAACGGAACTGCAGGGCAACATGCTTCGCCGCCTCGCGGAACAGCCACCGAGCGGCGCGGTCGCCGACATCTCGATTCTTGATCCCGTCCGCGGTGTTGATTACTACTCCGGTCGCTGGGTCATTCCCACACATGAATCCGGAAACTATGTGGCGCGTCGCCCACAGGCATATGGAGCGCCCCTTTGGGGCTTCGCCTCTCTGGTGGACGGCAACTTGACCAGGTTTCTCGATTTTCCACTGAAGGGAGCGCGCTGGCGCGGCTGCGATGCAGCGTGGCACCTGCAGATGGCGATCGATCGTTGCCGGGAAACTCCGCAGCTCTACCGGCGTCGGCCGGCGGAGGGTGGAGCGTGCCTGGATTTCTTTTCTCCGCTGCCGCTGTGGGCGCAACGGCGTCTTGCCGTCCTCGGCCGCCCCGCACCGCGAGAAAAGTGCTTGATGTCTTACTGGATACCGGAACGTGAGCTTCAATCCGAAGAGACATTTCTCCAAGAGCGGCTCTGGCTCGCGCGCCGTGAGACATTGGACGGAAGGGGAGGGGCATGACGCAGACCATCAAGGAGACAATTAAGCAGCTCCATAGCTCGCTTCGAGACTATATCGAGGCGACCTATCACATCAGCTCGTCCGCGCTCATTGAGCAACGCGAGGAGTTGCTCGACCGCCCCGGCGTGATTCATCAGATCCCCTATATCGAATCAACGCCACGCTATCAAAGCGGCGAGCGCTTTGCCGCGATCAAAGGATTGCATCCCGCTGCCCTCAAGGCCTACTCGGTCCTGACCACACCAGATGGCGACCTCCCCCCACTCCTCTACGATCCGCCGTACAAGCACCAATCGGAAGCCATTCGGCTTAGCCTGGTGGATCGCAAGAACCTCCTCATAATGACGGGGACCGGCTCGGGCAAGACCGAATCCTTTCTCCTTCCCATCCTCGGCAAGTTTGCCCGGGAGGCACAAACCAACCCCGCGGCCTTTCGTGATCAGTTGGCTGTGAGGGCCCTCGTCCTCTATCCGATGAACGCCCTGGTGAACGATCAGTTGGGCCGGCTGCGCGCACTCTTCGGCGATCCCCGCATCGTTGCTCTATTCAAGCAATGGGCGCAACGGCCGCCGCGTTTTGCGCGATACACAAGCCGCACCCCGTATGCCGGCATCCGGACTCGCGACAAAGATTCAAGGAAGCTGCGAGCCTTCGATGATTTCTATGTCGAGATTCAAAGGCAGGCGGAGGGGCCGCCCTCGGAGGAACAGCAACAGGCGAAGACCTTGCTCGATCAGCTCAAGGCGCGTGGAAAATGGCCTGCCAAGGCCGATCTGCCTGCGTGGTTCGGCGCGAAGGGCACCGACTGGCAGGATCGAAAGACGGGAGCCTTTCGCAGGGCCGTCATGCTTCCCGACGACGTTGAGCTTGTGACCCGTCACGAAGTGCAGGTTGCGCCGCCCGACCTGCTGGTCACGAACTATTCAATGCTCGAATACATGCTCATGCGACCGATCGAGCGGCCCATCTTCGATAAGACACGCGAATGGCTTGCCAAGAACCCGGGCGAGAAATTCCTGATCGTTCTTGACGAAGCACACCTCTACAGAGGAGCAGCGGGTGCGGAAGTCGGGCTGTTGCTCCGGCGCCTGCGCGACCGGCTGGATATTCCCCCCGACCGCTTCCAAGTCATCTGTGCGACTGCGAGCTTCACGAAAGCAAGCTATTCGCCGCAATTCGGGGCGCAGCTCTCAGGGGTTCCGGCCGAGACCTTCGTACCCATCCAGGGCGACTTTGCCTGGAGGCCGCACGCAGCCCAGGGAACTAAGCGAGACGCCGAAGTGCTCGCAGACATCGATCTCGCCGCGTTCTATGGCGCCGAAGGTGAGGAGGAACGTAAAGCGCTCATCCAGCCCTTGCTTGATCATCGGCACGTGAGCGGCGCAGAAGGACTGGAACCCAGTCTTTATCACGCGCTCTCGGAATTCCCGCCCCTCGGTCTGCTCATCAACAGCACGATGAAGCAGGCCCGGCCCGTGGAAGAACTGGGCCATGAATTGTTCCCCGACGCGCCCGCTCAGGCCGATGGTGCCGCGACCGTACTGATGGCTCTGGGAAGCATGGCGCGGATCGATTCCAAGGGGCCGGGACTCCTGCCGTGCCGTATCCATAACTTCTTTCGCGGGCTCCCCGGCCTGTGGGTGTGCATGGACGCCGCGTGCAGCGCCTTAGCCGAAGAGGAGCGCAGCGGCATCTGCGGCAAGATGTATAGCCAGCCGCGCGAACGCTGCGAATGCGACGCGCGGGTCCATGAACTTTACACCTGCCGATTCTGCGGGACCGCGTATGCGCGAGCCTATACGGATGATGTGGACGATCCCTCCGCACTTTGGTCCGAGCCGGGCCAGCGCCTGCGGATGGATAGCGGGGAGACCAGCCCACTACTTCCCCTCGACATGCTGCTCGAACCGCCCAATCCGGCTCGCCCCAGCGAGCCCGCTGACTACGATCTGGAAACAGGGCGTCTGAATCCCAACATCCACGGGCCCCGGATGCGCACCGTGCATCTGCGCCAGGATCGGACCACACCGCCGATCGACGACGATGGCGATGTGGATCAAAGCCTGGAGGCGCGCGGCCAGTTTATTCCCTGCGGGTGCTGCGGCAAGGTTGCGCGTTTCGGCCGCACGACGGTTCAGGATCATCAGACGAAGGGCGATCAGCCGTTCCAGGCGCTGGTTGCAAGGCAAATCCAGATCCAGCCGGCGAACGCGACCAAATCCAGCCGGTTCGCCCCGCTTCGTGGCCGCAAGGTACTTGTATTTTCGGATTCCCGGCAAGTCGCGGCCCGGCTCGCTCCCAATCTGCAAATGTATTCCACGCGAGACTCCCTGCGTTCGCTTATCGCGTGGGGCTACAGACGGGTTCAGGCAGTCGGGCATCTCAAACCATTGCTGAGCCTGGACGATCTCTACCTTGCGATCATGCTGGCATCGAAGAAACTGAGCGTGCGCCTCCGGCCGGAACTGAAAGCGGCCGAGACGTTCGCAGCCGAAGACACCGTTGAACTCGCCGTGCAGGACGGCAGCGCGGATAGTGACAACGGCCTCCTGTTTCTGCTCACGAAGATTCGCTCCGAGACACCCCCTCAGGCGTTGCTCGAAGACATTATCACAACGGTGCAGGACCCGTTTCTGGGGTTTGAGGCGCTGGCCCTCGGTTCCGTCTGCGAACGCAACGAATTGACCGCCAAACTGGAAAAGCTGCCCGCCATCCCTGGATTGGCAGAAACGCCCGAAGGCAAGGTCGCTCTGGCGCGCACCTGGTTGCGCTGCTGGCGAAACCTCGGATTCTGGCTTAGCCGCATGCCGAGTTCCTGGTGGAAACGACCGAGGGTTCAAGGTATCAGCGTTAAAGGGAAGAAGGGCAAGGGCAAGTTCGACTCCATGGACGTGGTCATCAGGGACAAGACTGCCAGAAAGCTCTTCAATGACAAATGGACGCCCGAACTCCTCTCCCTGTTCACCACGGACTTGGGTGGCGAATATCAGTTGCGCGGGAGCGAGTTGTCGCTGCTTTTTGACGGGCCATGGGTGCGCTGTGCTACCTGCAAGTCAGTGCATCGGCCTGTGCCTGGCCTGCTGCACTGCCTCGATTGCGGCAGCGATGGGATCGCCGCCCTGGACCCGGCGAATGATCCGGTCTTCCTCGCAAGGAAGGGCTATTATCGCCGCCCGGTGATGGCAGCGCTTGCCGAGCCTCCGCAAGAGCCGATGGCCATCATCGCCGCCGAGCACACCGCGCAGCTCAACGCTCCGCAAAACGAGGATGTATTTTCCAAAGCGGAAGAGAACGAGTTGCTGTTTCAGGATGTCGCGCCCGCAATGGGCCGCAAGGCGAGCCGGGCCACCGCGATCGATGTTCTTTCAAGTACGACGACGATGGAAGTCGGCATTGATATCGGCGCGCTGTCCGGCGTAGCACTGCGCAACATGCCGCCCGGGCGCGCAAACTATCAACAGCGTTCAGGACGCGCTGGCCGCCGCGGCAACGCCGTTGCGACCGTGGTCGCATTTGGCAGCGCGGACAGTCACGACGAGCACTATTTTGCAGAGCCTGACGGGATGATTCGCGGGGACGTGATCGATCCGAAGCTCACGCTGGACAACCGTGAAATCACGCGCCGCCATATCCGGGCTTTCCTGCTCCAGCGCTATCACCAGGACCGTTTGCCGGACATCGATCCCGCCCAGCCACACGATTTGTTTTCAGTGCTGGGCACCGTCTCCGGCTTTCGTTCCGGCACCGCCGTGCTGAACATCCATGATTTTAAGCAATGGCTTACGGACAACGAAGCGATGCTGCGAAAGCGGATCGCATCCTGGATTCCCGGCGAGCTTTCCGAAGAAGACCGCGGCACCTTGCTGGCAGAGTTCAAAGACGACTGCATCGCTGCCATCGAGGCGGCGATCCGCCTCGGGCCCAAGGAGCAACCGGAGCCGAAGAAAGATGATGACGAGGACGAGGAAGGACCCGAAGAGGCTCCTGAAGAGGACGAGGAAAAACCCGCTAAAAAGCCCAACAGCGACCAGCTTCTCGATCGCCTTCTCTATCGCGGCGTCCTTCCGCGCTACGCCTTTCCCACAGATGTGGCGACGTTCCACGTCTTTGATGAGGCCCGGTCAGTCCGGTTCCGACCGATCATGCGCTTTGCACCGTCTCAGGGGCTTCCCATCGCCCTCAGTCAATATGCCCCCGGGAAACAGATCTGGATATCAGGGAAATGCTACTCCTCGGGCGCCATCTACTCGGTGATGGCGGACGAGCGCTACGAGTCCTGGGAATCGAAGCGCCTCTATTGCGAGTGCAGTTCCTGCGGTTTCGCCCGGACCTTTGAGATCGGAGAGATCGACCGCGGCGACAAGCAGGACTGTCCTGCATGCGGGGCGAAGAATACTTTCGGTGAGGCGCGCTACTGGTTGCGTCCGCCGGGCTTTGCGCATCCGGTCGATGTGGAAGAGGTCACATCGCCCGATGACATGCCTGAGACAAGCTACGCGACACGCGCGAAACTCACGATGCAGACGCCGCCCGATGATTCCAAATGGACGCAAGTCAACGAGCGCGTCCGGGTTTTGAAGGAACGCAAGCACCTCCTCGTTTCGAATACGGGGCCGAAAAGAGACGGGTACTCCTACTGCGTAAAGTGCGGCCGCATTGAGGCAAGCAGCGATCCAACGCCTCTGCTTGCCGCTCCCCACCGCAAGCCGTACCCAGATGAGAAGGCGCCAACCTGTGAAGGGGCGGGCACCACGCGGCACATCGTACTGGGGACTGATTTCATCACCGACATCGCGTTGTTTTCCATCGACGTGGCGGCGCCCCTGCGATTGCTGCCGGGACAGTATCCGACAGACGTGGCGCTGCGGACGGTGAGCGAAGCCCTGGCCAAAGCTGCAAGCCAGTTACTTGAGATTGAGCCAGGCGAACTGATGGCCGAGTACCGGCCATCGCTCACCCCGGAAGGCCGTGAGGGGTTGAAGGCGGAAATCTTCCTCTACGATACTTTGCCAGGCGGTGCCGGATTCGCCAGCCAGTTAGTCGAGTGCGGTAAGGAACTCTTGCAGCGCGCCCTCAAGCTGGTTAAAACATGCCCCGAAAACTGCGATGCCTCCTGTTATAGGTGTCTTCGCAGCTTCAAGAACAAATTCGAGCACCGGCTGTTGGACCGGCACGTAGCTGCTGAGCTGCTGGAATACCTGCTGACAGGCACGCTGCCTGAATTCAACGCACAGCGACTTAAGGACTCGACCGCACTCCTTTACCGGGATCTCCTCCGCCAGGGAGACGAGAATTTCTCCCTTGAAGCAGACGCCAGCGTCATTGTGAAAGGCGTCGGGGACATACAAATCCCGATACTTGCGACCAAAAAGGATGGTGAGAGGATTGCCATCGCACTCTCAGGCGCGCTGACGACAGACTATCCCGCCGTTCCGTCGATTACAGAACTGCGGGAAAAGACGAGCGATATCCGGGTTATCGTAGTCAACGAACTTCTCGTTCGCGGCAACCTTCCCGCCGCCACACGCGAAGTCCATCAACTTTTGAATACCTGAAAGCCCAAGCCACGATGAATCGAAGTATCCAATTCCGTTTGAACAAGGTGAATCCGACCCCGGCGAGTTTACGTGTGGTGCCTGCTTTGGACACGCCTGCCACCGAAGTCGATGTGAATCTTGGGCAACTGTTCCTGCAGTATTACTTTGACAGCAATCCAGGTGGGCCACTGAATCCTGACCCGAGCCGGTTTGAGTATTTGCAACTTGTCAACGCGGACTGATAGACGCCTTCGATCTCCTGTGGTGTACCAACCAATTCAAAAGCCACTCACAAAGCCCGAACGATAGCCGAGCCTCCATTCTATCGTTTGCATCCTTCAAGCCCTCATGCCGATTCCGATCTCCTGGACCACAGATGGATTTTGGCCGATCTCTATTGCGGAAGTTTTCGAGATGTCCGTACCAAGTTGAGGGCCGAGTTTAGAAGCATCGTTGGTGAATACGGTCGCCTCATGGCTGGCGCGCGATACCGACACATAGGCAAAGCGCGAGTTGATGAGGTCGGGATGGACGCCGGTATCGACGTTGACCAACACGCGCTCGGCGGTGAAGCCCTGGGCGCTGTGGCTGGTGACGGCGTAGCCGTGATCGAAGTGCGGGTTCTCCGAGCTAGAGAACGCAATTGCACGGCTATCGGCGAGACGCGCCGAGACTTCTCCATCCGGGGAAATTCTCTCAATCGTTGCCAGATCCCGGTTGGCGACCTGTAAATGCTTATCCGGGGCTGTGAACTGGATGCGGTCGCCGACGGCAAACTCGCGCTCTAACTCTCGGTACACGCTGACACCGTGCAGACGTTGTGGATCGTAGGTACGTAGTTCACCGTTCCGTATTGCGACGGTGAGCAGATTTTCAGCCGGGTTGACGGTGACGACACGGGCGTAGGAGCCACGCTCAATTCCGGCGTCCCGGCTGCCGCGCGCGTAGCGAATCACATCATTCGATTCATAGCGCGAAGCCCACCGCCGCTCGGCGCCGGTGAGTTCCTGACGGGGAACGAGCACCCGGAGCGAACGATCTTCTTTGTTCACAATGCCTCTGGCCTGCAACTCCTCGCGCACGGCGTCGTTGATCTGGCGGCGTGAAGTGTTGTCCGGGGAAACGATCAGCGTATTGTCCGGATTTGTAGCGTAGTCGCGGGCAATCGCCTGGATGCGCTCTGTAGGATCGGCGATCTCTTTCACGCGTCCCTGCTGCTGGAGCATGTCGATACCGGCAGCCACATCACCACGGGCCAGCCGTTCGACGGCGGCTTTCAGTTCCGGGTTTTTCTGCCGGATGATCTGGTCCAATTGTGCGGTGCGCATTCCCGCCTGCTGCAACTGCTCGAAGGGCTTGCCTGCCTCCACGCCCTGATGCTGGCGTGTGTCGCCGATGAGCAGCACCCGGTCCTGCGGACCAACCTTGGTTAGGAATTCGCGCATCTGCCGGGTGCTGGCGAGACTCGATTCGTCAACCATATATAGATGACGGCTGTTGGGGTCGCTGCCAACTCGCTGGCCGCGCGCAAGGAAACCTTGCAGGGTGTCCGCATTGATACCCACGTCACGGAGCTGGCGAGCTGCGCGGGAAGTTGGAGCAAAGCCCTCGACAGTATAGCCATTGCGTTCGGCGCCCTCGTGGACGGTGGACAGGGCTGCCGTTTTCCCAACCCCGGCGTAGCCCTGCAATCCCTGGACGCGATCCCGTGATACCAGCACTTCCTCGATTACCCGGCGCTGGGCGGAATTGAGATTTGGGTAGGCATCGGTATGCGCGATGGCCTGCTGAATGGGCATGATCTGCGGAGCCTGGTTCTGGCCGTCGCGCATCAAGCGCACGGTGTCGCGCTCGTTGCCGAGAACCTGCCGCGTGGTAAATCTGCGGCCAGAAGCGTGTTTCGGGCTGTCGATCTGCTGAAATTCCCTGGCAGCCCGTCGCGCCTCGAAGTTGGCGCGAATCTCCGGGTATCGGATCTCGCCCATGCCGCGCCGCAGGGCATCGCGGAAGATGCGACGCTCGTCGCCGACGGCCTCGCGCTCGAAGACTTTATCGCGCGCCCAGGTGACGGCTTCCTGCGCGCGCAGCCGCGGCGTATCCGGGGCTTGCTGAGCGCGGTGTTCAAGAGCATGTGCGCGCGCGTCACTTACAATCCGCTCGGCCTGATTGCCGAACTCGGCGGCGAGCCGACGGTGGGCGGCGAACACTTCGGAGGGCGAGAGGATTTTCTTCGCATCACGGGTGGAGTGTGCGGCAATTTGCGCGGATTCCGGTCCCTGAAAGCCGTTGCGGTCCAGGTATTCGCGTATCTGTCGGCTGCGCGGGCTGGATGCGTCCAGATACTCCTGGGTATAGCCCCTGATCTCAGGAGCCCCGCTTCTCCCGGTTTGCAGTTCGTATCCCAACTGTGACAGCCGGTAAGTCAGCTCAGACTGATAGACGGCTGTCGCAAATTGCTGGGACTCGAACAGGCCGCGTTCCTGCAAGGCGCGAGGTTGCCCGTTCTCGCGTTCCGTGACATTGAAGATGACGGCGTGGGTGTGGAGCTGGGGCGCGGCGTACCCATCCACAGGGCGGGCGGTGTCGTGCTCGAACTTCGCCGCGACAAACTGGCCGGTGGTCTCGGCGGGATGGTTGCCGCCAATGCGCGCCTGCGTGTAGCGTTCCAATTCTGTCAGTGCGGCGGTGACCGCCTCGCGGTGGGCCAGGCGTACGCGGGCGTCGCCGCCTACCAGCGCCGTGAGCGAGACCGACTTGGGCGCGGAAAACGTGGCATCCCACCCGGCGCGGTGCTCCGCCGAAATCACGGTTTTCCCGTCCGCGTTCCGGTATTCATGAGCCTGGCGGTGCCGCACAAGCTGTTCTCCCGTAGCCGGGTGCTGGCCCTGGGAAAGCCGCGCAAACTCCGCGGCGCCGACGGCGCCCGACAGGCCATACGTTTCGGCAAGTCTGCCCTGCCACTCGCCTTCGACCGTGCGCCCACGGCTCCAGTAGTTCTGGTCCGGCGAAGTGAACTCCTTCACGTGATAATGCTGTGCCTGCGTCGCGTTCAACGGCTTGGAGATGGTCAGCATGACGGATGGTTCTCAATAGCTGGTCAATGTCGTCCCGATTCCGTGCTTTTCGTTTTGTAATGGCTGCGGTTCTACAGGTTGCTGCGCTCCCGGCAACGATTCCGCTGGCGTCGCCGGGGAAGAATTCTGCGGTTGGGCCACCGGCTGCACAGGATCGATCTTGCGCAGCGTCTTCGGGTCGAAATTTAGCCTTTCTCCGGGCAGTTCGCGCGGATCGAACTGGATTTCGGTGCTGGGCACATCCAGGTACGGGAAGGAGAACCGCGTCACGTAGTTGCCATGTTTCATGAAGGCGTGCAGGTCTTCGAGGCCGGAAATTTCGGACTCCATGACCAGCGGCTCTTCCTGGCGGTCGAGCGTGAAGTTGCGGCCGGAGCGCGACCCGTCGAAATGCGTCTCCCGCATCCGCTCGATCTCCACTTTGCCGATGAATTCGCTCACCCACTGCCCGGCCTTTGGCTCTTTGGTCTTGAGCCAGATATTGGTTGCCGGCTGCGAAAGCATGACCTCGGCCAGATGGCCGTAGATGTATTCGAGCTGCGCCTTGCCCTGGAAGCCCAGAACCAGTGGGTTCCGGCTTTTGCGGTTTTCCGTGATCGCCGTGTGGAGCTGGGGAAGACGCTGCAAACTCGCCAACTCATCGAGGACGAACCATACCCGGCGCTGCTCCGGTTTCGGCTCGTTGAGGAGCCGCATCACCAGCAGGTCGATCCACAGACTATGCAGCGGGCGCAGGGCGGCGCGCTGCGTCGGCTGGGAAGTAATGAAGACCCACCCCTTGCGTTCTTCAGCCCATTCTGTTGCAGTCCACATGGCTTTGGATTCGCTGCGCGTGGGCAACATGCGCAGGCTGTCGGCGACCAGGCCCAGCGAGGCCAGAACGCCGTTGCGCTGCTCCTGCGCGCCTTTGGCGATCATGTACGCCATCTCGGTTCCCAGGATGCGGCGGTCGATCTCGTCGGCATTCGACATCCAGTTCACGAGATCCTGCGGGGACGGTCCGTAGGTCAAAAGATGAGCGAAAATCTTCTGCGGCGTTTCCACGAAAAACTCGCCCTTTCGGTCCTGCGTCGGCTGAAAGAGCGATTCGGAGACGGCCTTGGCCTCGGAGCGGCGGCGCAGTTCTTCGGACGGCCCCCAGTAGGGGCAGCGGGCATCGAGGGGGTTGAGGATGATGTCCCCGCGTTTGCGGCTGTAGAAGCGCTGGACGAATTCGCCGGCGGGATCGTAAACGATCGCCGAATCGCCGCGCCCCTGGATCTGGCGCAGGATCTGGTAGATGATCGTGGTCTTGCCCGCGCCCGAGTCGCCGATGATCTGGATGTGCTGCGCTTCGGCCCTGGCTGGAATGCGCAGCATATCTTTAACGCCATCGACCTTAATGCCGATGCCGTCGCCCTGAAGCGTGCGGCTGAATTCCCTGGGAGACTGAAGCAGCGGGCCGCGCAGGCGTCGGCCGTACTTCATCTCCTTTCGTCGCCGGATGTCTCTGTGGATCGAAAAGGGGAGCTGCGCAGCGAGGGCGAGTAAGCCGAAGAGCAGGGGCAGGCGGAAAATCGGGAACAGCTCCCGGTCTGCAAAGACGTAATGTTTGAGATAGCTGTGGAGCGCCTTGTTGCCGTAGACGGCGGATGCGCTGAGATAGAGGGCCTGAGCGCCTTTTGCGTGCGCCGCCGGTGTCAATTGGAGGGGAAGGAACTTGCCGTTGGCGATGGCCGTCTTCCCTCGTTCCACATCGCTGTCGGCAGCGAGCCGGACCGCGCCCCCGCCCCAGGCGACGGTAAGAAGCTGATATTTGTCGGTCGCTTGGATCACGCCCGCCATTTCTGTTCTCAGGTAATACGGAAGATAGAACTGCTGCAGCGGCGTCAGCACGAAGGCAAAGCGCAGATAGAGAAAGAGCCCGGTGGCAACGAACGCAAGAAAGACCGCGCCATAGGTGTAGATGGGGCTGCGCGGCGGCCAGATGATCGTCTCGGTGCGGCCCCATTTCGCTAGTTTCGGCATGACTACTTTTCCTCCTGTGCAAGTTTGCGGGCGACGGACCTCTTCAACTTGTGGACCTCGGCCACGATGCTGTCGAAGGCCGCGGCGGTAAGCGGCTGGCCGGTGGCGACGGGCTTCAGGACATTCATCAGAAGAAGCTGGACACCGACAATTTCGGTGAGCACAGGGTCGTTACTGGTCCCGGCATCCGCGTACTCCAGTTCGTCAAGGATCAGCCTGCGAATGAATTCACCACGTTGCAGACCGCGCTGTTTCGCCAGTGCATCCAGGCGTTCCGTCTCCCCATGGGTGAGCCTGGAGGAGACATTGCTGAGCCGGAACGATTCGTGCTTCCGGGCTCGTTCCGTCATCGCTTCATCGTCGAGAAGTGGCATGATTGCCCCGTCTGCTGCGCGGATTCACACAGATTCGCATGTATCCGTATGAATCCATCGCCTTCGTAAGTCGCTGTGTTTGCCGCGTCGTTTCTGTGAATTCGCATGGATTCACCGCACGACCCTTTCAGGGATGGAGTGTCGAAATAAACCCGGCGCGCAAGCGACGAACGGATGCTGACGCCGGAACGATTAGCTGCGAGAGCGCAAATCATTGCCGGCCTCCATTGCTTTCGCTGGCTTCGCCGTGCCATTGGACGGCTCCGCGGACGTTCCATTCTGCGGCACCATACGGATACGCAGGCTGGCGGGAACATGCGCGGCTTCGGGAGTCCGCAGAAACTCCTGGAAGTCGCGGTCTTTGGTGAAGACGTAGCTGAGCGCCTTGTCTACAATCTCATCGGCGGAGGCGTGGAGAAAGGCAGCGTATTGGTCGATCATCGCGGCGGTCGATTCCTCCAGGCGAATGCTGGCGGTAATGCGGCGAATTTGAACGATCTCAAGCAGTGGCATAGGGTGCGTCCTTTCGGGTGTGATCGGGTACGGCATTGGCGGCGGAATCGGGACCGTAAACAACCTCGCATCGGAACTGCTGGGAGCGGCGGTCGTAGTCGTCCAGGCGCAGCACTTCACGGATGACGCGGCGGCCCAGCTCGCGTTCGACATGTACGACGTAATCGACGGCCTCGCCTATCTCGGCTTCCACGTCCTCGAAGGTGGCCTGAGAGTGGCTGCGGAGGACGAGATTTGCGAAGCGGCGCAAGGCGCGAGCGGCCGAGTTGGCGTGGATGGTGGCGAGCGACCCGGTGTGGCCGGTATTGAGCGAATCGAGCAGGGTGCGGGCTTCCATGCCGCGCACTTCGCCGAGGATGATGCGGTCGGGCCGCCAGCGCAGCGCGGATTTCAGCAGATCGTCGAAGGTAATGCTGGCCTTGAAGGTGTCGGTCTGGCACTCGACGGACAAGAGATTGGGCTTGTGCAAATGCAGCTCCGATGTGTCTTCAATGACGACAATGCGCTGGTCATCGGGAATGGCGGCGGCGAGAGCGCGCAATACCGTCGTCTTCCCGGTCGAAGTTCCACCGCTGATGAGCAGCGTCTTTCCGCTGCGAATTTCGGCTGCCAGGAACTCCGCAAGCGGGAGCGTCAGCGTCCCGCGAGCGATGAGGTCATCGACGGTGTAATGGCGGCTAGGGAACTTGCGGATGGTGAGGGCCGGAGCGGGGCGCACGACCGGCGGAATGACCGCCGCCAGGCGGCTTCCGTCCGGGAGTTGCGCATGGAGCAAAGGGTTATCGTCGTCGAGCTTTTTCCCGAGTTGGTTGGCGATGACTTCGAGGCCGGTGCGGAGCGGGCCGGCGTCGAAGGAAATCGACGGTTCACGGCATACGATCCCGTCGCGCTCGTACCACCACGAAGCGTCGGGATTGCCCATGATTTCGCTGATGCTGTCGTCGAGCAATAGCGGCTCGATGGGGCGGAGAAACGGGAGGATCAATTCAAAGCTCATCGCGTGTGTTTCCAGCAATGGAAGCCCGGCGCCAACCGGGCTTCCGCGTGTGAAGAGAAAGTGCCGTCATTCCGGCACTTCCTCGGTCTCTTGATCGTCGTCCACCTGCTCCTCCGGGCCGGCCTTTTCAGCGCGGTCGAGCTTGAGGATGGACGCGGCGCGAATCTCCCAGATCCGGTGCTTTACGTCTTTGTGCTTCTTGTCGGCGAACTCGCGGCTGACCAACTCGCCATCGACAGCCAGATGCGTGCCCTTCTGGATCTTCTGAGCGAACTCGCCCAACTTGCCCCAGACGATGATGCGGTGCCATTCGGTGCGGTTGATGTAATCGCCGGTGCTCTTGTCCTTGTATGAGGACTGCGTTGCCAGCGACAGCACGGTGTATGGTTTGTGCTGAGTGGTGGTGGTGCGGGCCTCGGCGTTCTTGCCCGTGAATCCGATGAGTTCTACGTGGTTGCGGTACATGATGATTTCCTCCGTGTTTGAAGCTCCTGACCTGCTCAGGGCACACCGGGCGGAGCCTCGCGCAGGGCCCGGCTCCCAAGGCCCAGCCGCGCTTTCTTGGAGGGCGCCCTTCAGGGAGGAACCGAGACCCGCAGGGCGGCGTAGCCGAAGCAGAGCGGCGCCGTGCCGCCAGGGCGACGGATAAGCCCAAAGCGGTGCCTGAGAAGAGCGGGAGAGAAAACGGAGGTTCATGCCGCGGGAACACGTCACTCGATGGAGAGAACAGGGAGGCCGCAACGGGCCGCGCGCAAATACGAAGCTATGTGCTGTCGCGGATCGAACGCAGTCAGGACATGCCGGCGATTCAATCGCACCTTGCCGCAGCATTGGGCAGGCTGGGAAGATCGCCAGGATAGAGCGCATCCAGCGTACCGGAGAGATGTCAACCCGCCGCTGGCGAAAGTACCTGTGCCGGATTGTCGAGATTCGCGCCATACTCCTCACTCGAATGCTTCGTCGGCCCGGAAGCGGATGATGGTCAATCCGAGTGGATTGACGGCCAGTTCGTTGTTTTTCACCTTCTCGCGGAAGACATAGGTGACACTGGCGGTCCATTGCTCCCGCCTGAGCTGGGAATGATCCGTGGGATTGGTGAAGATTTTCTCGAACTCAATCCGCGCCGAATAGGGGGACTGGCGCAGGTCGTCGAGGATGACGTTTTTGACCTCGACATCTACAAACGGAAGTGAGCTGTCGCTCATATATTTCCCGATGATGTTGTCCTTGCGCTCCTGGTCGATCACCTGCTGCTGCACGTCGCCGTTCAGGAAATAAAGCGAGTTGGTCTGGTCGCGTTCGATGGTGAAGCGATTGCGGTTGAAATAGAGCTCCGCCCAGCGGGTCAGATAGTATTTGTTCTCGGCTTCCTGCGGGCGGTACTGAAAGTTGCGATAGTCAATCGCTTCGGCACGGCCCACATCGTTGATGCGGATGATGAGCGGATGTAAATCCGCGAGCGCCATCTGGCTGCGCAACACGAGACCGGCGAGCGCCAGACAGACCACGGCAAGGACCAGTATCGTGACTTTCAAATAGGTGTTCATCACCAGCGGATCGCCGTACTGTTCGAGGTAGCGTTCCGCGGCTCGCGTGATTTCCGGCGAGGGCTTTGTCAGTGTCGTCATGGTTGGACCTCCGCGCCGCTAGATCGCTCTCAGGATGGCAGCGGCAACCAGGCCGCCCATCCCGCCGCCGTGGCCGCCGACTGAACCCGAAAAGATGCTCATGGTCATCACCGGAATCTTGAACAGGATGTAGATATTGACCAGAACCAGAAGAATGAGCAGGGGAAGTTGCTGCACCATGGTTCCAGGATCGGCGAAATTGACGATCTGGGTGTAATACTGCGCCAACAGGTGAGCCAGAATGCTCAGCACAGCCGCGGCGAGCACCTTGTAAAAGCAGAAACCGATGAACGCTTTGAGCCAACCCCAGAACAGAAACTCCAGCTTGTCGAAGACAAGAAACGGAATGAAGATCGGACCCAGAAGGCCGATCACGGCGCTGGCAATGGCTCCGTAGGCGACGATGGCGCTCACCACAGCCGAGAACGTGGCGATCAAGACCTGAATGACGACATAAACGATGGCGTAATAGGGATTCATGGTAGCCTTCACCATGCCGGGACCTTCCGTCGATTGCGCCTGGCTGAGCATGTTCTGAATACTGGTAATGCTGTTGTTGCCGATGACTGAAACAAGATATTGGGCGCCGCCATTGATGAAACCGCGGAAGGATTGCCCGATGCCGGGGATGCTACTGTCATAGAATCGGACAAATGTATACGCAAAAGTGATGAGCATGAAAAAACTCAGGAATTTGCCCGGATGGAATCCTGCGCCGTGGTGAGTCGAGGCCAGAGCCTCCTGAACTCCGAACCAGACCAGCATGATAGTTGCGAGCGCAATGCAGATATGCAGGCCCATCGCGTCGATCGCGGGCGATGCGGCAGCCGTTAGTGCATCGCATCCCTGTGTGATCCAATTCAACACGCCCATACGTCACCTCAGCTTTGCGCTCAATAAGTCAATGCCTGCGCGCCGCCCTGATAGGCAGGTGCAACCTGCGTTTGATAGGTATTCGTGAAGTTAGCCGAGTCCTGGAACCCAGCTTTCAGCGTGTCCTGCTGTTGCTTTTGCGCCACGATCTGCTGCAGGGTGTATGCTTGGCTGATTTGGTTTGCTTCTTGTTGCTCCTGTATGAGCAGGATGAGCGCCTGGTTGATGCGCTGCAGGGTTGCCATCTCGGTATGCTGCGTTGGGTCCGAGGATTGCGAGGCGCTGATAAGGTTGTTGATGTCCGCCTGGCGCTGCTGGGAATTGGCGCGGATAGTTCCGAGCGTCTGCATGTTGCCGGTGGTGATGGAATCGTCCAAATCGGCGGTTGCGCCCTCTGCCGCGATCTGCTGTTGGGCTGACGCGCTCAGGTTGCCGTAGCCGCTGATCTGTCCGGTGCGAGGGATGGACGCCTGCTGGTATCCGAGGCTCACCCCCGCGCCGGTGTTGACTGAATTCGTCCACTGCCGGGAGTTGCCGTAAGTATTGGCAGCCTGGTTCAGCATCATCCAGTAGGTCGAAGGCGACAAGAACGGCTGATAGAGGCTCTGCGGGGCCATCGCCATTTGGTGCGCAAGGTTGTAGGTCGCAATCGCGTTGTCGGCAAGCTTCACGGTGTTTGTGAAGATTTGTTGCCCCTGAGAGATTTGCTCGACGGCGTGCGCCGATTGGGTCGGATCGAAGACGATGCCGGACCCGAACTGCGCGTGGGCCAGAGGGACGAGCGAAAACATGGCGGCAAGGGTAAGAATGATGCGTTTCATGGGGGAACCTCTCTTGCGGCAATCAATGTTTGCCGCGCTGGTCGAGCTTGTTGGCATCCTGCTCCGCCATCTTGCACACCTCGGTCGAAGTGTCGGAACGAAGACATTGTTGGAACTGCTCGCAGACGGCGCGTGAGTCGCCAGGATCGCACGTGACATTCTTCTTGCACCCGGACAGGATGGACAGGAGGGTCAGGGACATAAACAGTGCGGAGATTCGACGCATGGCGGCTCCTTAGAACGTCTGAGGGATAGTGTGGTTCTCATACGCGGGCAGCAACATATCCTGCGTGAAATACACCTTCACGCGATGCCCCTCCCGAATGGTGATGGTCGGCGGAATTTGCATGAAGCGGTCGAGGATGGTCGTGGCCGACTGCGAAACAGAGGAAGCAGCGCCGGTTGTAAATGCCTGAGATCCGCTGGTAGTGATGGTCCCGCCGCCTTCCTCGATCTCGCCCGCGCCGGCGATGACGCCCAGCGCAATCGAGGCTCCGAAGATTTGGAGGTAATGGTTGTTGACCTTATCTTTTAAGCCCTCTTCGCCGATCTGGTCGAGACCGTGGAACTGGTCAAGATCCACCGAATAGCCGTCCGGCATGATGAGCCGATGGAACACTACTGCCATGCGGCGCTGCTGGCCGAAGCCGGCCGCGCCGATTTTCTTGGCCTCTCCCAGCACAATCGTTCCATCAGGAATAAGCACATGCTGACGGTCGTGCGAGTAGACCGGATTCGATACCAGTACCTTGACTGGGCCGGGGGCGTCGCCGTCCAGACGGTTCATCAGAACCGTATCGAGCGTAGTGCCTTCGTAGAGGACATACGGTTGACCGGTGGCCGAGTCGATGTTGACCTGCGGCTTCTGTTGCGTCGGCGCTTGTGCCGCTGCCGCAGCGGACGGATCGCCCGCGGCGCGCGGCGCAAGAAGGTTGGTGGCTGCCTGAGCGGATGGGGCTGCCGTTATCGGCTGCGCCGCCGATTGTTGCGCTGGTGTATCCGGCGCGCACGCAAAGACGAGATTTGACGCGAAGCGGGAATCGTAGGCGAGTTCCCGGTCTTTGGCGGCGAACTGCTGTTGCTCCTGCGCTGCCGGCGAAAGCTGCTGCTGCGCATACCCGCCCTGTTGTTGCGGGCAGGCCTGGCCGGGTACACAGGGAACCGGCTGCCCATTCGGGCCGTAGGCTTGAGCTGCGGCCTGTTGCGCAGGCGTTGCGTTGGCAAGCGCGGGGTCGGGCGTTGATTGTTGCGCCGCCTTTTGCTGCGCCGCTGCAACCTGGTTCTTCAAGTCCTGCACGTTGTTGTCCGTGCTGTCCTGGATCATCGGCTGCGGCGGCTGATTGGGAGTCGCACCTTTCGGTGCTGGCGTCTTTTTGCCCGTCCCGCTGAAGATCGCCGCCACAATCACCAGCGCAGCGGCGCCCAGGTAAAGCATCGGCTTCAGGTTTTTCTGGAGCACGCCCTTTGGATCAATGGATCGCTTGGTCAGTCCCGGCTCCACGGCTGCTGTGCTTTTAATCTCCTCTGCCATGACCGTCACCCTTTCCGCGTGAACTCCATCTTTTTCTTGCCCAGCTCGACGTATCCCGAATCCATGACTTTCGGGATGATGTAAGTGCCGTTGCTCAACTGGTAGGAAATGAGATTGGGTTTACCATCCCGCATCTCGTACACCGAGAACTTCTCCGGCGCGTCGGTCTTGATGTAGGTGAACTTGTTGTCGTGATAGATCGCCTCGATGTCGAAGGGCGCTTCGTTCGCGTGAAACGTGTAATCGAACTGGAGCGAAAGCGGATAGGCGCTCTTGTACTCATCGACGCTCTGCTCGATGTGGGTCTCGACTTCGGCGAGCTGCTGCTTCGACTGCTCCAGTTGCGCGGTGGGCACGAACTGCGGCGGCCCGCTGCTGGCAACGATGGAAGAGCGGTCAGCAGGCACCACGATCACCTTCAGGTCCGGCGCTTCGGTGGTGTCGGAGACATCCTGCAGGGTGAACGAATAGATGTTGCCCTTGTCGGTGATGAGGTTGAGATTAGAGCTGATGCCCGCTTTGGCCGGGTGGACGAAGCAGAAATTGCCCACCACATCCACGATCCAGAAATCTTTGTCGCCTGTGGCGGCCTCCATGATTTTTTCGGTGGATGGAATCTCGATCAGGGTGGTGTACTTCAGCTTCGCGTGGATCGCCACGATATCCTGCGAGTGGTACTGCACGGTGCGCGCCGACGCAGCCTGCGCGGCCGCCGTGAGGGGCGGAAGAGCCAGGGCAAGCCCGGCGATGAAGATGAGTTTACGGTTCATATGGTAGCTCCTTGAGGGATGGGGGATACGGCTGCGGTCGGGGTTCGCGGCCTGAACGGAAAATCCTCGGCGAGCCGGCGTAAGCCATCGGCGATACCGAAACGCGCGAAGTAATCGCGCTTTTTCAGGTTGTCGTTGGCGCTGTTGGTCGCCATCCAATAGGAGACGGAATCGACGTTCAGGTGTACCTTCTTGCTCGACTGCGCCTTGCGAATGAGCATCTGGCCGGGCGGGACGAGGCCAGCAATCAGATCGAGCTCCGTGTCGTTCAGATGGAAGGCTTCTGCGTACACCTGATGATTCATGTCCGGATTGGCAAGAAAGATCTTGGTCGGGCAGCATTCCGTAACGATGGGCAGCAGGCCCGATTCCTCCAATTCCTTGAGCGACTGCGTGGCAAGGATCATCGCCGCGCGGTGCTTGCGCCAGGTCTTTTGTGCGGAGACGATGTAATTGCGAATGGTCTCGTTTTTGAAAAAGAGCCACGCTTCATCGAGCAGAAACATTTTGAATGTTCCCAGCCTGGCCGGATCGGTGATCTCGTTGCTGGCCCGGTGCAGCACATAAAACAGCAGCGGTTCCAGTGCCTCCTGGGCATCGCCCCACCCCTGGAAATTGAAGGTCTGGAACTCGGCGAACGAAAGCGAATCATCGGCGTTGTCGAAGAGGAATCCGTATTGGCCCGCGCGGGTCCAGCGGTGCAGCCGTTCCTTCAGTTCGCCGATGATGTTGCCGAGGTTCGAGACCGTCCGTTGCCCTGGCTCCAGCATGTAGACGCGCTCGATGGCGCTCCATAGTTTCTGTTCCTCCTTGAAATCCATCCGGTAACGCTGGCCTGCGCCTTCAATCAGCACACGGAAGAAGCTGAATAGAAACTGCTGATTCTCCGGCGTCGGTGGAAGGGAGAACGGATTGATGGTGAAGTCGCGCGATTCGCGCCCCACGTTGAGATAGCTGCCGCCGAAAATATGCGTGATGGATTGGTAGCTGCCGCCCACGTCGAAGATGTACGTCTGCGGCCTGTATTTCTGCGCATTCTGAACGATGAAGACCGAGAAGAAAGTTTTGCCTGAACCCGTTTGTCCGAGGATCAGTGTATGAGGCACCTCGCCGCAATGAAGGTTCAGAAAGTACGGCGTATCGTTGTCGGTCTCCAGGACTGCAAGGTACTCCGACCCGAGATAAGCATTGCTTTTTTCACCGGGCAGGATCGTGAACAGAAAACTGAGGTCGGCGTAATTGGTGTTCAGCAGGTACAGCCTGCGTAGATTGAATGCGTAGCCGCCGGGCACGGTGGCGAAGTAGGCATTGAGCTGGTTATAGGTTTCGACGAACAGGCTGCCGTCGGCGTTGGTGAAGACGCCGGCGAATTCGCCGACTAATGAGTCGAGAGCCTGCCGGTCCTGGCCGTACAGCACGATGGTCAGCGAGAACTCACCCAACTGCTGCCCGTCCCCCAAGGCGCGCAGGCAGTCGCCCAGGTTCTCGATGTCCGCCTGCTTCGACTCATCGACCAGCACGTCGCGCGGATTCGTGTTGGCCGGGTCATTGCCAAGCTGCGAGACGAAACCCGTTTTCGAGATATTGAAGTGCCTGCGCCGTTTGTTTACTTCCTTGCGCGACTGGGCCGCCGGCAGCGGCGCCCATTCCGTGACGGTGTAGAAGTTTCCCGGAATTTTCAGGAGAGAATCGAGCACCAGCGGGCGGGTTTCGCCAATCGACTCTTTCATCGTGAGGACACGAACAAAGTGATCGCCCACACGGAGATGATCGCGCTCGGCCTCGATGTCGGAGTTTACGACCTGGTAGTCGAGGAATTGCGTGTGCTTCGGCCTGCCCGCGATGCGCCACTCGTCGTAATTGAGCAGGCGGCGGAAGAATTGGAACTGACCCTGCGGATTGAGAATGTCGATCTGGACGAAATCGCTGAGTTGGCGCGCAAACGCCTGCACTCGTTGTTCGAGGTGTGCCAGATCGCGCTCGATCTGGGAACGCAGCAGAGTCTTCATACCGTTGTTGGTGAACTGCGTGCGCAGCTCATTCACCGCTCCGGCGGGATCGCGGAAGATTTGTGCGAGCGCCGCTCTTACGCCGGTCTTCGAGCGTGAGCCTTCGAGCAAAATGCAGTAGTAGATTTCGATCTGATACAGCCGTTCGGTTCTGTCTTGGAAGAATTGCCGCCGCTGATCGACCGCCGCCTGCACCACTGCGTCGTCGTAGCTGGCGAATGGGATTTCGGGCCGGTTGGTTTTGAACAGGTATTGATAGACGTGGAAGCCGGGGCCGAAGGACTTGAGCGCCGCTTCGAGCCGCTTCACAGCGTACTCCTGCTCGGCATGGTCGAGGCTTTCATAGTCCACGCCCGCAACGCTCAGCACCATTCCCAGGTCGCCGCTCTTGGTGAGAAACGCCGTCTCATTCCAGAAGCCGTACAGATTGATGTGATCGCAGAGCGCGGCGGCTTCCTTCCACGGCTTGATGACCCTATCGAGACGCAGCATCACACCACCTCCACGTGCGGAACGCTCCGCTTGGCCGCGTCGTACCGGGCCTTGTATTTTTCCGACTTCGCCAGGATGCGTAGAAAAGCGGGATCGGCGTTCGTGACCCAGCTTCCAAATGCGAATCCGCCGATGAACACCGCGATTCCGGCCAACAGGCTGTTGAAGAGATTGAATGCGCCCACGGCCCCCACGCAGACGAAATAGAACAGCGTCCGTTCGACGCCTAGGTACGTGAGGGGCTTGTGCAGGCTCTTAAAGACCCGGTTCCTCCGCCGGTTGCTGGTGTGTGTCTGCATCGTTGCCCCTCACACTCGGTAAAACGAACGGTGGCGGTTGCAACTCTTGAGTGGCGCACGTTCAGATTCCCCAGAGCCAGCTCAGGACGTTAACGGCGAGCACGGCGATCCCGGTTCCTGCAGCCACCCCGGCCAAAGTTTTCTTGGCGCCCGGTTCACCGTGCGCGAACTGGTAGCCGCCGATCACAATGGCGATCAGGCTGGCGACCTTGGCGATGGTTCCAGTAAAGAGGTTTTGCAGCGCGGTGAATCCCGTGTCAAAGGGCGATCCGCTTGACTGTGCGTACGCGGCAAGCGGCGGCAGGAGGAGAGCGAACGCGAGGGTGCCTGAGATCAAAGGCTTGAGAGGAGACCTTTTCACTCCGGCGAGACGACGGATTTTGAGCATTTTGCACCTCCGCTGGCTTGTTTCGCCAGCTATGGCGCAAAACTAAGGCCCGAATCCGGCAACGTCCAATGAATTCTGAGGAGAGCGTTATTCCATTTGGGAATAACGGCTGCCAGGGCGGTACGCGAAAATGCCTATATTTCGTAGCTGCGGATGGTCTCGGGGGTCCCGACGCCGCCTCTATATAGAGAGGCTTGGACGGTTGGCTGATTCGAGAGACAACACGAGAAACTGGTTCCGTCAGTCAATTCGATTTGCACGTCGGTTCCATCTCCGGTGTCCTTATGGATGCGGAGAGTTTGGATCGTCTTGCCCGAAAGCTCAGAACACTCGACGTAATTTTCCCACATGAAATGACCCTCTCAGTTTCTTAGAATCGCACACCCAAACTCCGTGCTGTCTGGCAAAATCCGATGAATTTTCCACAACCGTCCAAGTCCCGCAGTGTGGAGACACCGGCAGGCACGGCGAATCGCGGCGGCCCTGCCTGCCAAAGTATCACACTCATCGTGTGTAGACTCATAGTGGTCAGGACTCAAGTATGGGAGTGTGGGGACGCGCTCCGTTAAATATCGGTTTGGCACTACTTTACGCAAGCTCCGCGACGAGCGCGGCTACTCGCAGGAAGAGTTAGCCGAGAGGGCCGGACTGCATCGCAATTATGTCGGGGGCGTCGAGCGTGGGGAACGGAACGTTGCACTGGAGAACATTGTGAAGCTGGCCAAGGCGCTCGCGGTGCATCCCAGAGACCTCTTTGCAGATTTCTCTTAGCCGGACGGCCGATTAGGCAGACCGGGTATCAATTTTCGACCGCCATTCGCAACTCCACCTCGCGCGGATTCGCGCGCGCTACAACTGTCCGCGTGAAGGACGCGAAGATACGCCAGCCGACCACGGAGAGAGAAGCGGCCCGATGGGCGAGAAGCAAATCGGAAGACCGTATCTGGCAGATGCCATCGAAGGAGATGGCATTGCCCACAACCTCTTCCGTGTCGTCCAGCAACACTGGAAGATACATGGAATCGCGCCGGCTGAATTTCAGCAGTGTTCCCAGCTTTTCCCTGGCTCGTTCCTCATTCCTGCGAATGGGAAGGATGCGAAGCAGCGACGCATGGGCAGTCCTGCCCGGTACTAGGTCGCAGGACGAATTGAGGACAGCGAATTTGGGCATTCCGGCAATGCGTTCGCCGTAAAAATACGCCGATTCGGTCTGAACGATGTCGCCCTGTAATACGGTGAATTGGTCGTCCGGAGTATCAAACCCGAGTGCTGCCGTTTCGCCATACTCAATCGGCCTGCGGATGATCGCATTCGCCGCATTCCAGACTTCCAGACGACCTTTCGTACCAGCCAGACCATTGGAAAAAGCCTGAACCGTCTGAATCGCTTCCTCGCTGTGCGAGATCGACCGCAGTTGCCGTTCAAGCTCTTCGAGTGACGATGCCATGTTCAGAATCGGGGCCTCGGGATCTCGATATTCTCCAGGCTGAAGTCATCCGACCTCTGCGCATCGACCTCTTCCTGGGTCAGTTGAAATGAGTCATGCCCATCGCGAGTTGGCAAAACAGGAGATCCGGCAAACAGTGCGGCGGAATGAATCAGGAGTTGCACGTGCTCCTGATCGGGGTGCTTGGCAACTACTTTCGCAGCCTGGATAACGACATTCAAACCCTGCTGAAGCCGGTGCACGTCCGCCGCCAGGCCCATCAGATTTTGGAAATCCGCCTCGTGAAGAATGCGATAGGTGACCCCTCTGCCTACGAGCGTGCCGACTCCATGCTCGGGAATCTCTTCAAGCGAAGTGCTTCCGCCTTTCCGGAACTGCTCAAACGAACTCCAGGTCGGCCCCGGAACAAGGGCCAGGGTGGACGGGCGTGTAAGCGTAGTGGACATGGTGAAACCTCCACTTGAAGGATAGCACGATTCCAACGATCATCCAACGACTTCGTTGGCCTTGCGTCGGCTCCGGTCTGAAGCCACGGGCAGCGTTCTCTCTTTTCATTTTGGAGCAGAATCGCGGAAAACGTAAACCGTATAGATGGTTTTAGATACAGACCTGTGCCGTTGCACGGCAGAGGTCTGGGCAGGAGCTTCGAGGGTGCTGAGTAGGGTGCTGAAGGAGTTTCAACCATTGATCTCCACTGCTTTTGAGTGCTTTTGTTAGCCATCAGTGCCCATATTTTCAATGGGTTACGATCAAAAGCACTTCTGTCACGGCAGAGGTCGCGGGTTCGAGCCCCGTCGTCCCCGCCATAAACCAAGAGAAACTAAAGGGTTTATGGCTAGTGGCAAAAAATCAGGATGCCCCCTGCAAAGGTGCTGGAAGTCTCTTTTTTCCCGTCTCAAACTCCATCTCCATAGCTTCTACAGGCGTCAAGGCCAGTGCTGCCAGTTGGCGGTGGCACGATCTTCTGTGATCTCCGTCTAAACATCCGGGTAGACGGCCATAGCGTAACTACGAGCGGATATCCGGACAAATACGTCTGTGTTAAACAGGCCATTCTGCTTCAAGCACTTCATGCAGCGCAGTAGATTTGTTGGTTCTTGATGCGGCGCAGTCTGACACGTATAGTGGTTTGGAAGCGAGGCCACGGGAGCATGCTGGCATGTATTTCCTCCTGCTGAAATGGGCTCAAAGTGAATAGTCGGGCCTGCTCTACTTCGGGTTACGAAGGTTCAGCCCCGGTTGATCCCGCACAACGCTCTCAGTCCAGCCGACTGCGATACGGTTTGATTGCTGCAGTCGTGGTTCTGTCCGTGATAGCGATCCTGCTTCTGGGCAGGAAAGCTAAGGCTCCTGCAGCAGGCATTGCCGCACAAGCCCTAACCAGGCACTCAGCCATCCCTCAAACATTGCGCCTGAATGGCAAAACTGAAGCGGTGCAAGCGCGCGCCATTTTGGCGCCTCTTCTCGCCGGCCAGCAAGTGGGCACGCTTACGATCACCAAATTAGTGCCGAGTGGAACCCGGGTGAAACGGGGAGACTTGCTGGTAGAGTTTGACCGCCAGGCTCAGTTGCGTGATTTTATCGATAAACAGGCGGCAAGCGACGATCTGAATGATCAGGTTCTGGAAGAGCAGGCAAAGGAAGCAGCTGCTAAAGCCAAGGACGAGACAGAAATCAAGGAAGCGGAAGACAGTCTCAGCAAGGCCCAGCTCGAGATGCAGAAGGTTGAGCTACTCTCTCGCATCGACGCCGAAAAGGCCCGGGAAGATCAGGACGAAGCACAGGCTACTCTGGCGCAGTTGAAAGAAACGTTTGATCTGAAGCGCAAGGCTGCGCAAGCATCCATTCGCATCCTCGAAATTCAGCGCGATCGCACTCGCGAAACGATGCTGCACGCCCAGGCCAATGCAGCGTTGATGCAGATTCATTCGCCCATTGATGGCATCGTCGTACTCAATACGATCTGGAAGCTGGGAAATATGGGAGAAGTGGAGGATGGTGATCAGGTTCGGCCCGGCGTTCCTTTTATGCAGGTGGTTGACCCTTCCGTTATGGAGGTCCAGGTACCGGTCAATCAGGAGGATCTTCTCGGATTAAAGGTAGGGCAGAGCGCGCAGGTACATCTCGACGCATATCCCGATCTGGTGCTTCCTGGGAGGCTTGAATCTATCGACCCGATGGGCCAGAAAGGCGCCTTCTCTTCCAAGCTTCGCACCTTTGCCGCTACCTTCTCGATTCAGGGCAATGACCCTAGATTGATGCCGGATCTTTCAGCCGCGGTAGAAGTAGACCGGGCAGGCGCCAACAACACCGCGAGTCAACCAAGATGATTCAGAGAATTCAGAATCTTTGGAGAGGGCGCCGGACGATTGTCGTCATTGCCGTTCTGACTGTCTGCAGTGGTGCTGTGTTCGGATTGGTACATTTCTCCAGGCAATCACCTCCAGTTCCCACGTTTCAGGTGAAGCACAGTGAGTTCCTTGATGCGCTGCAATTCCGGGGGGAAATCAAGGCGATGAAGTCGGTGACCATTTCAGCGCCGTCCGATACCGGAGATCTACAAATCCTTAAGCTCACTGCAGATGGAACTCCGGTGAAACAGGGCGATGTTGTCGTTGAGTTCGACCCTTCAAAGACGAAGCAGGATTTGGCGCAGGATCAGTCGGTGCTGAAATCCGCACAGGCCGAAATCGAGCAGGTACGGGCCCAGGGACGGCTGACGGAAGAAGAAGACACGACCGCCGTAATGAAAGCCCAGTACGAGGTAGAACTCGCAAAGCTGGACGCCAGCAAAGAGGAGATTGTCTCCAGGATCGAAGGGGCGGAAGCCAATCTAAAACTCGCCGACGCCGAACAGGCGCTGCGCGAAGCACAGGCAAAGGCGAAGTCGGATCACATCGTCGATCAGGCGACGATCGAAAGCAAAAAGGGCGCAGACAGCAAGGCGGACTATGACGCACAGCGCGCCGCGCATGCCCTCGCATCCATGACACTCAAGGCGCCATCGAGCGGAACCATCGGTCTTATTCCGATCTGGCACGATGGCGGTGTGACGCCACTCAAACCGGGCGATCAGGCATGGCCGGGAGCGCCCATCGCCGAATTGCCGGATGCTTCCTCGTTGCGGGTCGCGGCCCGAGTGGATGAAACAGAGCGTGGCCGCCTGGCATTGGCACAGTCGGTAACAGTGCAGCTGGATGCGATTGCAGATCGGCAATTCACCGGAAAAATCGAACGGATCGGCACGATTGCAACTTCAGATTTCTCGGCAGGTTGGCCCATTCCGCAAAACTTCGATCTTGAGATTGCGCTTGATCAGACGGACCCGCGACTGAAACCTGGCATGACAGCGCAGATCACGGTGATCGTCGATCGTGTTCCAAATGCTATTACCATTCCTGCCCAGGCTTCGTTTATGAAATCTGGGCAGACGGTGGCATACGTCTGGGATGGCTCCAGGTTTCAGGAGCGCGTGATTCAGGTTGAACGAAGGAGTCGCGACCGCATTCTCGTGGCCAGTGGCCTGCACTCAGGAGATCTGGTGGCTCTTAAAGATCCATCGGAGAAGGAGTGAAACGAAGCGCATGAGCAGGGCTCGCATTTTTGCATGGGCAGCAGCCGGCGTCCTTCTTGCGACGGGTATCAGCGCGGCTGTGGTCGCGAGCCATACGCCGCTTGCTGCGAAGAGCGATGAGATTCCTCTTGCAGAGGTAAAGCGCGGAGAGATTGATTTGCAGGTTCATGCCACGGGCGAGCTTCGCGCAAGCCACACAATGATGCTCGCAGCCCCAGCCATAGGTGGCGACGCGCTCCAGATTACCAAACTGGCTCAAACCGGATCGGTGGTGAAAAAAGGGGATGTAGTCATTGAATTTGATCCAAGCGAGCAGCATTACAAGCTGGAGCAGAGCCGTTCGGAGCTGCTCCAGGCTGAGCAGGAGATCACGAAGGCCAAAGCCGACGCCCTGGTCCAGGTGGCCGAGGATAAAGTGGCTCTGCTGAAGGCTCGCTACAGCGTGCGCAGTGATGAGTTGGATGTCCAGAAGAACGAGCTCCTGAGCAAGATCGATGCCGATAAAAATCTGCTCGCGCTGGAGCAGGCCAAACGGGCGCTGGCGGAGCTGGAAAAAGATATTGAATCACATAAGGACTCAGGGCAGGCCTCGGTTTTCCTGGCTCAGGAAAAGTACAACAAAGCCAACTTGACAATGACTGAAGC
>JBARHV010000214.1:0-1565 GCA_049799415.1 Silvibacterium sp. | reverse complement strand
GGGCGGCGGTCCATGGGCGCTTGAGCTTCTCACGTGCCACGGCAACGAGCCGCGCGAATCCTGGGTCGTCCTCGCCAATCTCAGCACCGATCAAAAGTAAAGTGACATACATGCGGGTCTCGGTCTCCCCTAACGCTGGAATGCGAAAGGGTATTTGAATCAATTTTTCGAGATAGTTGCGCGCATAAGTCTGCGGGCCTGTGGTGTCCGGCAGATCGGGAAAATGCCTGCGGACGGCGTATTCGATCATGGCCTCATCGGCGGCCACAACGAACGCGGTTCGAGCAGTGAAAACAAAGAGACGGACGGCCTCAAGCGTCTCGATCGCTGTGTCAGGAAGGCACCGGTCGAGATCGTCGATCAGCACGACGAGTTGCTCAATGCCAGCCTGATCCAGGAGATCGTCAAAGGCTTTCCGGAAGGCGCCGATTTCCTCGGGAACATTCTTGCTCTCCGAATCCGGCTTCAATAAGCCTTTGGCCTCGCTGAGGGCTGTGTCGAGGTTTTCCTTCGAAAACTTCGACGGGTCGGAAAACATGCCTTCCAGTGTGCCGACGAGAGCCTGAACTCCAAGGGCGGGTAGGCCAGCGTAAGCGGTCAGGGCGAGACCACCAGCCTTTTTGGCGACTTTGAGCCAGTCGATGCGGTGAAAAATATCCTTCACCGCTGTCGCGGCCTTCGTCAGGGCCGGACGCTTCTCGAGCAGGCCGGTAACGATGCCCTCAATCAGCGCGATTTTTGCGTCCTCAAATCCCTGAAATCGCCAGCCGTTGAACTTGAGACACAGGACTCGCTCCTGCGCGTTAAGCCCGGCCTCAATCATTTCCAGGACGCTGGATTTCCCGGCACCCCAGTCGCCGTGGACGCCGACGGTTACCGGATGGCCGGAGCGCTCCCGCAATAGCGTAACGATGGTCTTGGCTATCGCTTCATTGTTTAGAAGGTCAACTTTCGTCTCGTTGTCGGTAAGGATCATGGGCTGCTCTACTCCGCCTCAAAGCCGCTATTGCCCGCGAACTTCAGTGTCCGGCTGTTCTCCGTGACCGTCCGCACGACGTTGTCGGAAGCTCCTGCGGGAATCTCCGCTTCGATTTCCAGAGTGACCCGCACCGTTGATCCGACAAGCCCGGCGAGATGAGTCACAACTTCGTCCGCGATCCTGCCGGCATCGCGCCCGACCCGCGCAGGATCGAGAGTCACCGTGCCGTGATAGCGCTTGGGTTTGGCTAGCTGGGCGGGTCCGGATGGCTGCACAGGGGGTGTCGGCGAATCGTGTGCTGGCGATGTTGGAGTATCTGCGTCGTCCTGGGGAGGCGGAGCCGTCTCCTGCTCAATTTGCAGGCGGGCGATTTCAGGTTTTAGGAGAAGGCCGGTGTCGTCGCCGATGACATTCACCTGCGCGCCAGAGTGGAGTCCGCGATAACGACTTGCGGATTCATCGTAACTTTCGGCATAGGCGAATGCATCCTGCTCCCACGTCAATAGGGCGAGCCCCGCGCGAATGGAACTCAAGAGAACGGTGCCGGTCTGCAAACGCGGCAAGTAGAGGTAGCGGCCGAAATCCT
>JBARHV010000213.1:0-1790 GCA_049799415.1 Silvibacterium sp. | reverse complement strand
GTGCGAATCCCGGCCGCGCGCAAGCCGGCTTCGATCATCGCGCAGGTGGAGCCCTTGCCGTTCGTTCCAGCCACGTGAACCCAGCGGCACGCGCGGTGTGGATTGCCGAGAGCCTGGAGCAGGAGCGTGATTCGTTCCAGACCCAGCTTCGCGGTCAGCACCTCGTTGCCCAGCGAGTAAAGATATCGGACTGCCTCGGCGTACTCCATCAGCCCAGTGCCCCGCTCCTGGCGAAAATCGGACGCGCGGCCAGAGCCAGCAGCGCCGTTCCGCCCACAACTTTGAGTTCGAAGATCCAGACGGAAGCCACGCCCGGAGGCGGCGCTGCCGAGAGAACGATGGCGAGTATCGTAATCAGACCGCCTGCGGCGCCGGCCCAGCGCTGCCCGAATTTGAAACCGCTGGCGAAAATATATACGAACGGCAGAAACGTCGCGACCACCGTGAGGTCCACTAGAATCTGATAGGCGCTGCGCAGCGTCTCGCCGAGTTGCATCAAAAGCAGAAGAATACTGGACAGAATTCCTTGCGCCAGGATGGAAACGTAGGGCGTGTTCCAGCGCGGGTGAAGTTTCGCGAAAGCCGCGGGAAGGTAATGATCCAGTCCCAGTGCGAAGGGCAGGCGCGTATTTCCCGCGACGAACGCCGTAAGCTGTCCCACCACGCTGATCGTGATGAGCAGCGCGAAGCAAGGTGACAGCCAGCTTGCGCCCAGGCGTGCGCCGGCCACTTGGCCCGCCTGCGCCAATCCGGTCAGCGTGCTGATTTTTTCGGGCGCCAATAGCGCCAGCATCGCCGCGGTTCCGGCCATGTAAAAACCGGCGCACGCCAGCCCACTGATCCATGCCGCGCGCGGGATCACCCGGGCTGTATCGAAGATTTCACCGCCCAGAATCGGTGCCACTTCCAGTCCGACAAAGGCGAAGGCGATCTGGGACCAGAAATTCAGGCTGTTGAAGTCCAGATCGGGCATCAGGTGAAAACGGGTGGCAGGGCCATTGCGCAGCACGATTGCAATTCCGAACGCGACCAGCAGCGCTGCGAGCAAATAACTGGAAATCGCGCCGAGGATGCCGGCCCATTTGCCGATGCGCAGCCCAACCAGGTTCAGGAGAAATGTCAGCCAAAGCGCAGCCAGTGTCGCTGGTATGGCGTACCGCGCATCTTCTGAATACCGGATGCCGGTGTCGCCGAGCATAAAACTCGCCATCGCGACTCCGGAAAGCAGCAACGTCGGGAAGTAGCAAATGTTGCTCAGGAAATAGAGCCAGGCGCAGAGGAAGCCGTGCCAGTCGCCGAACGCGCGCCTGGTCCAGACGTACAGCCCGCCTTCCTCGGGAAACTTCCGGGTGAGAGACGAAACCACCAGCGCGCAGGGCAGGAAGAACGCGAGCGCGGCCACCAGCCAGAGCGCTAGCGATCCAGGCCCGGCGTGCGCGGCCGCAGCCAGCCAGCGGACGCCCAGCACCGCGGAGATGTTGAACAATACCACGTGCGGGAGCCGCAGTTCGCGCCGCAGCGCCGGTTGGCTAGGGGCTGTCAAATAGTCAGCGTACACTAAGGGAAAGAGACAACCCATGGCGACAACTTCCAAAGTGCTGACTTATCAGGACTGGCTCAAGCTCCCCGAGGTGGAGGGTGTCGAAGAGGTCGTCAACGGTGAGATCGTTAAGATGCCGCCGAACAAATGGAATCATACTCGAGTTGTCGAAGCCCTTGCGCACCAGCTTAGGGCGCGATTGGATCCGGAAGCAACACACGTCGTTACTTCCGTCTTTGGATTAGTGGTC
>JBARHV010000212.1:0-27037 GCA_049799415.1 Silvibacterium sp. | reverse complement strand
GAATATGTTAGGGAACGAGGCCGGTGGCGACGCCGGACTGATGAGCCATGCGATGGATCTGGTGAACAACCCAGCGACGGGCGGCCTGCAGGGTCTTGTGCAGCAGTTCCATGATAAAGGGATGGGCGAGGCGGTGAACTCGTGGATTGGCCCCGGCGGGAACCATCCAATTACTGCTGATCAGATCCAGCAGGTTCTGGGGCAGGACAAGATTGCCGCTGTTGCGTCAAAGTTCGGAATGTCGCCTGCGGACGCCAGCGCGAAGCTGGCCCAAATGCTGCCCAGCGTGATCGACAAGTTGACGCCTGGAGGGACGGCCGCGAAGGCCTAACCTGCGACGCGCCACCAGCCCAGAACTTCGGAAGCAAGGAACTGCCTGGTTCAGCAGACCCCGGGCTATTCTTCGCTTATTCGTTGCTTAATCTTCTGGTTATCAGATAACTAATAGCGATTCGATACTTTTCAGGTTCCCCTTTCGGGGCATTCTGCATCCCACATTTTTAATGTGAGTCTTTGGGGGCAGTATGCAGAATCGCTTTTTATTGCATAGAGGCGTGCGCTCATTTATCGCCGCCTTTTTCTTTTCTGTGTGTTTTTTTTGCGCCGCCTGTATGGGCACAGTTCAACGCGCAACTCTCTGGAACAGTTACGGATACATCGGGCGCTGTGATTGGCGGGGCCACTGTGACCCTGACTAATAACGGAACGAGCGTTACCCACACGACCACGACGAGCGGCGCGGGATTTTACAGCTTCAATGAGCTTCCGCCAGGCACGTTTACAGTGGTGATTTCCGCCCAGGGCTTCAAGAGCAGCACGCTGAGCGACATTGTGCTGGCGTCGGAGAATCCGCGCAGCGCGGACGTGAAGCTGGAAGTGGGAGCAGCGGCACAGACGGTAACGGTGAACGGGAATTTTGTTCCGCTGCTGCAGACTTCAGACGCGAATATCGGCAGCACGATTAACAGCGACCAGATTCAGAAAATTCCGGCGTATGGACGCGATCCCTATGAATTGCTGCGGCTGACGCCGGGCATTACGGGGGACGATTCGCGTGCGGGCAACGGCGGCGCGGTGTTTCTGCCGAATAATGCCGGAGTTGGGCAGTCGAACAGCGGCATTTTCCAGACGGAAAACCAGATCCAGATCAGCGCGAACGGACAGCGTGTTGGCGATAACAATTACCTGCTGGATGGGGTGAGCGTGAACAGTTTGACCCATGCAGGAGCGGCGGTTGTGACTCCGAACCTTGAAGCAGTGGGACAGATCTCGGTGATTACCAGCGCCTACTCGGCGGAGTATGGACGCAACAGCGGTGCGCAGATTTTGACGACAACCAAAAGCGGCACGAATCAGTTTCATGGAACGGGAAGTTTTACCTATGACGAGCCGGGGCTGAATGCTTTTAACCGCTACGGCGGCCCTGCTGGACAGCCGACGGTAAAGGTAGAGAACAAGCTGCGCGACTGGGCCGGCGGGCTGGGCGGTCCGCTGTGGAGGGACAAGCTATTTTTCTTCATCTCGTTTGAAGGAAACAAGGTGAATAACCCGAGCTATGAGACCCAATTTGTGGATACGCCGCAGTATCGCGCACTGCTGGGCTCGGAGCGAGCGGGAGGAATTTCAGCAGCGACGGTGAGTTCTCCGCTGGAGACACCGCGCATTAACGCTGTGCTGCCCGCGACCTGCGCGCTGGCGGGCGCAACGCAGGTTCCTACTGTGATTTTGAATAATAATGCGGCGTACCCGACGACTGCTTATCCTTGCAACGCGGTGAGCGGGGGCCTGGATTTTGGATCGCCTTATGGAGCACTGGGCACATATGTTCCGGGTGGGGCGGTTCCGGGGACGTCGACGAATTTTTCCTCGATTGGCGGTGGGCTGGATAACGTTCCTGACGTTGAATACGCGCAACTGCTGCTTCCTGCGCGCAGCCGCGGCAAGCAGTGGAATGGACGTGTTGATTGGTACATCTCGCCGCGCGACCAGGTTGCGGGCATTGCGTATTTCACCAAGCTCGATAACTTCAATGCGGGCAATGCGACGGGATCGCGTGTCGATGACGATGTCCCATTCAAGCCGCTCAATTCGGCGATTACGGGAATTTACATTCATACCTTTGGGCCGAATACGGTGAATGAGTTTCGCGTGAACGGTACGCGCTTTGCGGACAATGGCGTGACGAATTCGGCGGGGGTGGTGAACTGGGGCATTCCTTACAGCAATATTCAGGACATGTCCTTCGATGGAACGAACGATATCAACTACGGACCGTATGCTTCGACGACGACGCCAGCGATTTTTGCCGAGAACACATACGAGGCGCGCGACATGCTGACGCATACACTTGGATCGCAGACCTGGCGCATGGGTTTCGAGTACCGGCTGGAGCAGGACAACGACAACCTGGCTGGCGCGGCGCGGCCTACGTATGCATTCAATGGCATGTGGGCGTTTGCGAACGATACGCCGATCTATGAGGCCATCACTGCCGATCCTAATACTGGTGGCGTGGCGAACACGGCGCGCTATCTCTGGGACCATTACTACGGGGGTTTCTTTCAGGACGACTGGAAGGCGACGCAGAACCTGACGTTGAATATGGGATTGCGATGGGAGTACTTCGAGCCGCTTTACAGTCATGGTCAGGACATTAATTATCCGGTACTGGGGCCTGCGGGCAGCGAGCTGGCGGACGCTGCGCTGGTTCCGCATCATCATTTGTGGAACTCGCAGTACGATAATTTTTCTCCGAAGTTTGGGTTTGCCTATACGCCTCCCTTTGCGCAGCAGAAGATGGTGATTCGCGGCGGCTTTGCGATGGCATATAACCGGCTGCCGACGGCGCTGTTCAATAACGCAGTAGAGGATGGACCGGGCTATTTCAGCTTTGGCCTATGCTGCGCAACTTCGGCGGCCTCGAATCCGGGCATTGTCTACGGCCTGGGTAGCAGCACTTCGCCTTTCAGCTATGCGGCGAACCTGAATTTGATTACGCCACTCAACAGCAGAAACCTGCCTGCGAATGGGCAGTCGATTGAGGTGTACGGCTCACAACCGGATTTGAAGAACCCTTACAGCTATATCTACTCACTTGAAGTGCAGCGCCAACTGCCGTGGGACTTTGTGGCAACGGTGGGATACCAAGGCAGCACAGGGCGGCACTACTCGCGACTGGTGAACCAGCAGTTTTTGTACAGCACTGTTAATTCGCCTTTTATTAATAACGCGGCCTATTTTGCGCAGAATGATTCAAACCAATACTACGACGGCATGAACCTGCATATGTCAAAGCAGATGCGACATGGGTTCCTGCTGGACGCAATCTATACGTGGTCGAAGGCGATGGACCAGGTGTCGAATGGTGACCAGGCGGATGCGGCGGGGAACCAGACGTATCCGCAGGACAACCGGACAGAGTTGGGACCTTCAGACTATGACGTGCGTCATCGCGTGACGGTATCTGGGTTGTGGACGATTTCGGGGACGCATAGCGGCAATGGGCTGGTGAATGCAATCACAAACGGCTGGCAAATCAATGGTGTGTATACGCTCCATACGGGGTTTCCGTTTACTCCAGTAACGTACCAACTGCATGGGCTGCCGACGGTGCAAAATACTGCTGTGGTGACGCCGGTGCGCCCGCTGGCATATTACGGCGGAGCGAAGTCGGGGTGCAGCAACTCGCTGTTTGAGCCGGGCGCGGGGAATATGTTTGCGGCTGGCGGCTCGACGTATTTCGACATTACGCCTCCGGCAAATGGAGCCGGGACTTATCCAGGAATCGGACGCAATTCTTTCCGCGGGCCGTGCTATCACGATGCGGACATGAGCTTTGCCAAGCAGCAGAACCTGAAATGGCTGGGCAAGGCAGGGATGCTGCGTTTCCAGGCGAATTTCTACAATCTGTTCAATACTTTGAACCTGACTCCCTTTGTGTTTTCGACGAATGCGACTGAGGTCGAGAATCCGGAGTTCGGACAGGCGCAGTCGGCGGATTCGGGGCGCGTGGTTGAGTTTCTGGCGCGGTTCCAGTTCTGACGCTGGGAGTGCTTGGATTCTGCCGGAATTTTCAGGATGACCTGTTCGCCGGGAAAGCTGCTTTACTTTGCTGGGGAAAGCACACGGATGCGACCGAGGGTGGGCGCGGTGCATGCAGTTTTGCGATTGGGAATGAAGGTAGTTTCAGCCGTAGGTTATTTGTAATTCGCGCCAGTTCAGCATTTCCGCGCCACCATTTACACTGGTAGGTGAGGAAATTACGTTTTGATCGGTAGCTCTTTAGCAAAGGTTTTTGGGACAAGCAACGACCGGGCGGTCAAGCGCCTGGTGCCTGGGGTCCGGGCAATCACAGAGACTGAGCCGGAAGTGCAGGCGCTCTCTGACGAGCAGCTACGGGCCAAGACAACGGAGTTTCGCGCACGCATTGCCGCGGCTCTGGAAGGCATCACGGACGAAAAAGAGCGCGAGGCGGCGGAAAAAGAGGCGCTGAGCGAGATTTTGCCTGAGGCCTTTGCTATCGTGCGCGAAGCTGGGCGGCGCATCGTGAATATGCGCCATTTCGACGTACAACTGATTGGCGGAACGGTGCTACACCAGGGCAAGATCGCCGAAATGAAGACGGGCGAAGGCAAGACGCTGGTGGCGACTTTGCCGTGCTACCTGAATGCGCTGGCCGGACATGGCGTGCATGTCGTCACGGTCAATGATTACCTTGCAAAACGCGACGCTGAGTGGATGGGCAAGATCTACGAGTTTCTGGGCCTGACGGTCGGGGTGATCGTGCATGACCTGAGCGACGAGCAGCGGCGCGAGGCGTATGCGGCGGACATTACCTACGGGACGAACAACGAGTTCGGGTTCGACTACTTGCGCGACAATATGAAGTTTGAGCTGTCCGACTGCGTGCAACGCGGTCATTACTACGCGATCGTGGACGAGGTGGACTCGATTTTGATCGACGAGGCGCGCACTCCGTTGATCATTTCAGGGCCGACGGACCAGACGACCGACAAGTATGTTCGCGTGAACCGGATTATTCCATCGCTCGAAGAAGGCGAGGAGATTGAGCAAGGCGAGACGAAGATTCTCACCGGCGATTTTGTTGTCGATGAAAAGCATAAGACGATTTCTGTCACGGACGAGGGCTGGGAGAAGATTGAAAAGCTTCTAGGCATTGGCAACATTGCCGATGTTGAGAACTGGGACTTGAAGCATCACGTCGAAGTGGCTGTTAAGGCGCATTCGCTGTACAAGCGCGACGTTCAATATGTGGTGAAGGACGGCGAGATCATCATCGTGGACGAATTCACAGGTCGCATGATGCCGGGCCGGCGCTGGTCCGATGGTTTGCATCAGGCCGTGGAGGCGAAGGAGGGAGTAACTGTCCGCCGCGAGGACCAGACGCTGGCGACGATCACCTTCCAGAATTATTTTCGCCTGTATAAGAAATTGGCCGGTATGACGGGCACGGCGGAGACCGAAGCAGCGGAGTTCGACAGCATCTATAAGCTCGGCATTGTGGTGATTCCGACGAACAAGCCGCTGCGGCGCCAGGAAAATCCAGACGTGGTGTACCGCACGGCGAAGGAAAAATACTTTGCCGTGGCCGAGAAGATTGCCGAGCTGCACGAAAGCGGGAGTCCAGTACTGGTGGGTACGACTTCGATTGAAAAATCGGAGTTGCTGTCGCAGATTTTGCAGCGTAAGGGCGTTCGCCATGTGGTGCTGAACGCGAAATTCCACGAGCGTGAGGCAGAGATTGTGGCGCAGGCGGGGCGGTTGGGGATGGTGACCATCGCCACCAACATGGCTGGACGCGGGACGGATATTCTGCTGGGCGGCAATGCGGATTTTGTGGCCAAGCAGGACCTGGTGAAGAAGGGTTCGGCACGCGCGATCAGCGCGGCGGAGGGCGCGATCAGCCCGATGGCGGCTCCGGGGATGATCCGGTTCTATTACCAGGGGCAGGAGTTTGAGACGGCGCAGGAGAACTGGGACCGCACGTATGCGATCCATGCGGGGAGTGCGGGCAAAGAGCACGATGAGGTCATTGATGCGGGCGGCCTGCACATTCTGGGCACGGAGCGGCATGAGTCGCGGCGCGTAGACAATCAGCTGCGCGGGCGCGCGGGACGCCAGGGCGATCCGGGATCGTCGAATTTCTTCCTTTCGCTGGAAGACGATCTGATGCGCATCTTCGCGAAGGAATGGGTTTCGACCCTGCTGCAGAAGATGGGCATGGAAGAGGGCGTGCCGATCGAGTCGCGGATGATTTCCAAGCGCATTGAAAAGGCGCAGGAGCAGGTGGAGGCGCAAAACTTCGAGGCCCGCAAGCATTTGCTCGAGTACGACGATGTAATGAACAAGCAGCGCGAGGCTGTGTATGGAACCCGGCTGCACCTGCTGGAGGGACTGGACCAGAAAGAACTGATCGTCGAGGATTACGTCGCCAACATTCTGAGCGACGTGCTGGATGAATTCACGCCGGAGAGGCAGCATCCGGACCAATGGAATATGGAGGGGCTGAAGGCGAAGCTGATGGAGCAGTTCGGCTTTGATATGACCGAGGAGGGCGTGCTAGACCATGATCTGACCCGGCATGAGCTAGGCGAGGCACTGTTCGACAACCTGAAGGAACGCTATGTGGCCAAGGAGCAGATTATCGGCGAGACGGCCATGCGCACGCACGAACGGATGATCATGCTGAGCGTGCTGGATGGGCTGTGGAAAGACCATCTGCTCAACATGGACCACCTGAAGGAAGGGATCGGGCTGCGCGGGTATGGGCAGAAGGACCCGCTGGTGGAGTACAAGAAAGAGTCCTTCGATATGTTCGAGGGGATGATGGAGCGGTTCCAGGAAGATACGGTGCGTTACCTCTTCCTGATGCAGATTATTGGGCCGGATGGCCGACCGGTGCTGATTCCTTCACAGCGAAGAGGGTCTATCCCGGCTGCTCCCGCAGTGGCCTCGACGGTCGTTGACGGCAATGCGTCGACGAACGGGCACCGGGACGCTGTGCCGTTATTGCACAAAGATCTTGCTCCGGAGACGACGATCGATTCGATCGAACGGGAGTTTCGGCGGAAGAAGGAGCGGGAGCTCGAACATGCGCGGATGGCGGGCGGTGGCGAAGAAAGCCGCCAGGTAACGCAGCGGCGCGCGGGCGATAAAGTTGGCCGGAACGATCCGTGTCCCTGCGGATCGGGCAAGAAGTATAAGAAGTGCCATGGAGCCGGGGCCGAAGAAAATTAGGCTGCTGGCCGAACGGGCGGCATCGCCGCCGCTCCTTATTTTTTTTGCGTTGATCGATGCGAACTGTAGCTTCCTTCGCTCCTTGCTCAGAGCAAGCTCCTTGAGCGTGTAGAGCAAAATCACGACCACGGTGCCCTGAAAAGCTGTGTGCAGGGTGTTGACTTCTTAAGGAAATCAACACATTAGAAATGTGGCTTGGGGTATAGCAAGCGTGATTTTGCTTTAGCCAATTCCACGACCAACCGTAGTGGCCAGCAAGGTTCATCCCAGGGCAGCGCGGAGCGCAGCTGTCTGGATGGCCAGTCCCTGCTGTTTTTCTCTTCTGCGCCGATAAACCCACCAGGAAAAGCACCGATGATTGAACTTACGCGTCTTAATGGGAATCATTTGGCTGTGAACAGCGACTTGATCCAGTTTGCCGAATCGGCTCCGGACACTTTGCTGACGATGGTGACGGGGGAGAAGTTGATTGTTACGGAGAGCCTGACCGAGGTTGCCGACCGGATGGCAGCCTACCGGGCCAGAACACTTGCGGAGGCGGCGCGGCTGTGTCCAGGCGGAATCGTGCCGCCTTCGGGGGCGGCGTTGCAGGCATTGGCCGCCAGCAGAGCTGTGGGAGTCGTGGACCGAGAGGACATTGATGCGAAGAGCGTCGGAGTGATGCGGCGGCGGCGCAGGGCTGAAGTTTGATTTCCGCGGGTTGAACGCAGGTAAGCGAAGAATTCCAGAGTAGAGGGCGAGAGAGGGCGATGGATACGAGCAGCGTGATAGGCATAGTGCTGGCGCTGGTGGGAATTCTGGCTGGACTGCTGCTGGAGGGTGGTCATATCGGGCAGGTTCTGCAGCCGACTGCGGCCATGATTGTTTTTGGCGGCACGGCGGGTGCGGTGATGCTGCAGTATCCGCTGGCGACGGTGTTTGCGGCTGCGCGGAGACTGGTTCGCGTCTTTTTTTACCGCACGGAGACGGGCGATGCGGCGGTAAAGCAACTGGTGGGCTTTGCCAACAAGGCGCGGCGGAACGGCATTGTCTCGCTCGACCAGGACCTGGCGATGATTCATGATTCGTTCCTGAAGCAGGCGATTATGCTGGCGGTGGACGGCACGGAGCCGAGCGAACTGCGCCGGATCATGGAGCTGCAGATCGACAACCAGAATGAGCTTGAGGAGAAGATTCCGGCGGTGTTCGAATCGGCGGGAGGGTTTTCGCCGACGATTGGCATTATCGGCGCGGTTCTGGGGCTGATTCAGGTGATGCAGCACCTGGATCACATTAACGAAGTGGGGCGCGGCATTGCGGTAGCTTTTGTTGCGACCATATATGGCGTGGCTGCGGCCAATCTGTTTTTTCTGCCCGTGGCGGGGAAGCTGCGGCTGCGCGCGCGCCAGGAAGAGGTGTTGAAAGAGATGATGCTGGAGGGCGTGGTGTCGATTCTTGAGGGCATGAATCCACGCATTCTGGAGATCAAGCTGAATAGCTTTCTGGCGGCGCCGCACGACGAGGGCGAAGGGCCGGTGGAAGTGCGGAAGGATGCGGCATGAGCCGCAGGCGCAGAAATAAGCCGCATATGAACCATGAGCGCTGGCTTGTGTCCTATGCCGACTTTATTACATTGATGTTTGCGTTTTTCGTGGTGCTTTTTGCGACTTCTCAGGCAGACAAACAAAAGCAGGCGGAGGTTTCCCAGGCCATTAACCAGGCGTTCCGCACGCTGGGGCTTTTTCCGCCATCCAAAATCGACCCTCATGCAAAAGCGTTCGCAGTGTCGAGCGAGCAGTCCGCGGCCCCGGTGAATATTGTGCTGGGCGATGAGCTGGCGGCTTCGCCCGCCGTAAAGCAGGACCTGAAGCGCATTGAGCATGAGCTGCAGGGCAAGCTATCAAACCAGATCGCCCAGCATGTTGTTGCCCTGCACATCGGCAGGGACGGGTTGGTGATCTCGCTGCGAGAGGCGGGTTTCTACAACAGCGGATCGGCGACGCCGCATCTTTCATCGATGAGCAGCCTGGACGCGATTGCGGAAACGCTCAAAGCTTCGCCATACGACATTCGCATTGAAGGGCACACGGATAATGTGCCTATCCATACGAGCCAGTTTGATTCGAACTGGGAGCTTTCTACGGCGCGCGCGACACGGCTGGCGCGGCTGTTTATTGAGCGGCACGGCTTTCAGCCGGCGCGGCTTTCGGCCTCGGGATATGCGGAGTACCATCCGGTGGCGAGCAACGCGACGGTTGAGGGGCGAAGCGAGAATCGCCGCGTGGATATTATTGTGCTGCCGCACGTTACGCCTCCGCCTTCTACGCCAGTGGCCGCTTTCGCGCAGGAGGAAAAGGCTATGATGAAGAAGGATGGCTCCACTCTCGATACCCGCCTCGCGCTTGCTCGCTGAGGAGCTTTATGATGCCGCCATCAACAGGCTGGCGGAGGGAGATTTGCGTGCAGCCATCGATGGTTTTCGCGCGAGCCTTGCTGCCGATGCTGCGTTTCGCGATGCCACGCACGGGTTGATTCATGCGCTGAAGAGCGCAGGCGATCTTGACGAGGCGATTGCGCTCACGGAGCAGTTGATTGCCGCAGATCCTGATGATGTGCTGGCGTATACCAGCTTGTCGATTCTGTATCAGCGTCAGGGGAAGATTCCTGAGGCGGAGGCAGCGGCGACGCGGGCGAAACTGCTGGGATGGAAGCAACAGCTGCGCGAGCAGAAAGAAGCCGACGGTCTCCTATGAAGCGCAATGAGGCACACCGGTTGCGCGAGTTCTACCTGCATCTTTCCAAAGCCTATGGACCACAGCTCTGGTGGCCGGCGAATGCTCCGTTTGAAGTGGTGATTGGCGCGTATCTTACGCAGAATACAGCGTGGACTTCGGTTGAGAAGTCGATAGCTAACCTTGCTGCGCAAGGGTTGTTGAATGTGGCTGCGATTCGCGAGCTACCGGAAAATGAACTGCGGGAGTTGATTCGGCCCTCAGGGTATATGACGCGCAAGGCGGCAGCGATCAAGGCGTTTGTAACTTTTCTGGATCGCTTCTATGGCGGCTCGCTTGAGAATTTTGCAGACGAGAAACCGGCGATTGCCCGCGAACGCTTGCTGGCGCTTTCGGGCGTAGGGCCGGAGACAGCAGATGCGATTCTGTTGTACGCGCTCGGGCATCCGGCGATTGTGGTGGATGAATATCTGCGGCGCGTGGTGACGCGGCACGGCCTGCTTACGGAAAAAGCGAAGTATGCGGAGATTCAGGCGCTGGGCGAGGCGGTGTTTGCGAACGAGACGCACCTGGAACGAGCACAGCATTGCAATGAGTTCCATGCGTTGATGGTGGAGGTGGGGAAGCGGCATTGCCGTAAAACGCCGGTGTGCGAGGGCTGCCCGCTCGAATGGGATTTGCAGAGGATGCCTGCATTGCGGGCGTAATGGCAGATACGCCGAACGGGTTCTGAGTTATGGCAAGAGATCATGTTTGCGTTAGCGCGGTTGTTCTGGCTGCGGGCCGGTCGGCGCGCATGGGCGAGGCCAAACAACTGCTCAACATGGGCGGGCGCACGATGCTGGAGCGGACGCTTGAGAATATTCGCAGTGCAAGAGTGGATGAGATTGTTCTTGTTCTGGGCGCTTCCGCCGAGATGATCCGGCAGCGGCTCCCGGCGGCTCTTCTTGGCTGGGTGAAAATCGTGGTGAATGAGGGCTATGTGCAGGGGATGGCTAGCTCGCTGCGTGCAGGGCTTGCTGCGGTGAGTCCGGAGACAGATGCTGCTTTGATTGTGTTGGGGGACCAGCCCTTTGTTCGCTCGGAGACGATGGAGCGCATTATCGAACGCTATCGAAGCTCGGATGCGGAGATCGTCGTTCCGTTTTGCAGGGGGCAACGAGGGAATCCTGTTCTTCTGGATCGCAGAGTTTTTCCGGAAGCGATGGCGCTTGAAGGAGACACGGGCTGCCGGGCAATTTTTGGAAGCCACGCTGCGGGAATTGTTGAAGTTGTTGTGGATGACGAGGGAATTCTGCTGGATATCGACAGCAGAGATGATTACAAGCGGCTGCGCGATCTGGCTTGAAGGTGCCGCTAGTGTCCTGTCCCGAAAGTTCATATCATGATTTCCCTGAGATTAAAGGGAGTGTCAACGAAAGAAACTACAGGTCCCTCCACTTCGCTTCGCTCCGGTCGGGATGACAAATGTGTGCCAGGTATTTCAGGGACAGGACACTAGCCGGAGATGCTATCGACCTCGCATTGGCGGATAAGGGCATCGATTGCGGAATCCCGAAGCTGCGCAGCCTCAAGCTGGTACCCCGCGTTGATGCTGCCACCGCGACGGAGGGCCACCATCTGGCCGATGACACTGAGGGCGATCTCCTCGGGAGTAGCAGCGCCGAGGTGAAGGCCAGCGGGAGCGTAAACGGTGGCAATTTTTTCTTCGGAAAGACCGGCTGCGCGAAGAAAATCGAGCACCAATGCGGAGCGGTGACGGCTGGCAATGAGGGCGACATAGGCGGCATTGCCTTCCAACGCTTTTTGCAGCCAGAGGTGATCGCGCTTATGCTGCGTGGCAATTACGACGAAGGTTTTTGCGCCGATGGGCGTTTCGATGAGGTCGAAGTCGTCGGTGACGAGCCTTTCTGCTTGCGGAAAAGCAGCGCGCTCGGCGGCGGGATCGTTGACGGTGACGGCAAAGCCCATGAGGTGGCCGAGCGTCGTAAGGGTTTCCGCGATGCGGCCGTGGCCGACGATGAGCAGCTCTGGCTTTGGCAGTACGGGTTCGATGAAGATGTCCATGGTTCCTCCGCAGGGCATGCCGATGCCGAGCTGTTCATCGCTCATATCGACGGTAATCATGCGAGGCCTTTCGGTCTCGATGCATCGGAGGGCTTCGCTTTTGACGGCGCTTTCGGCACAGCCTCCGCCAACCCATCCAACGAGAAGCTTGCCGTGTGCGTTGATGACGGCCTTTGAGCCGCGGCGCGCTGAGGATGATCCATCAACACGCACCACAGTGGCGATGGCGAAAGGCGTTCCCTGAGAGGCGAGTTCGGCGGCTTTGCTGTAGAGTTCGGAGGACATCGGCCCACTTTTATCCTATGCTTCGGCTGGTTTAGGCTTCAAGCATGGGGATGAGATTTGTATAGCGAACAGGTCCGCGACCATTACGCGAATCCGCGCAACGTTGGGAGTGTTGATGAGCCTTCCGGCAGGGCGATGGTGAAGAGCGCGTTCGACAGCGATACGGTGCTGATTACGCTGCGCGTGAAGAATGGCGTTATTGAAGACGTGAAGTTCAAGTGTATGGGCTGCGCCGTAGCCATCGCCTGCTCGTCGATGGCCACGGAGATGGTGTTGGGCAGGCCGGTGGAGGAGGCGTATCAGGTCACAGAGCAGGCCGTGGCCGATGCTCTGGGCGGCATTCCTGAATACAAGATGCGATGCAGCAACCTTGCTCCGGCGGCTATTCGGCAGGCGATTGATGATTGGAGGCAGCGGGCGCCTACAAGCTAACGCAGGCTGAATGGAGCGGGGACGACCGCACCCAGTTCGGCAAACTCAGCGCTCGTTAACTGGAATGCTGCCGCGCCCATGTTTTCTTCCAGGTGCTTTGCGGAAGATGTTCCGGGAATGGGCAGCATGACAGGCGAGCGGCGCAGCAGCCATGCGAGCGAGATGACGATGGTCGAGACCTTTCGTGCCGTTGCGATTTTTTCCACCACCTCATTTGCCTTGCGGTTTTGCGCAAGCGGGCTCCAGGGCAGGAATGCGATTCGATTTGATTCGCAATAGTTGAGCAGGTAATCCCATTCGCGGTCGGAGAAGCTGTAGCGGTTTTGCACGGAGACGATGGGAACGATTTTGCGCGCTCTCTCGACGTGCTCCTGCGTGACGTTAGACAGCCCGATGTGCCGGATCTTGCCTTGCTCGCGCAGCTTTGCGAGCGTTTCCATGGATGCGTCGAAGGAGACGGCAGGGTCGGGCACATGGAGCTGATAGAGATCGATCCGTTCGAGGCGCAGCCGCTTCAGGCTCCCTGACACTGCTTCTTGCAGATGTTGCGGGCTTGCGTTGTGCAGCCATTGTGCCGGGCCGCTGCGCTGCCATCCCCCTTTGGTGGCGATGATGAGGTCTTTGGGATAGGGGTGGAGAGCTTCGGCGATCAGTTCTTCAGAGACATCGGGGCCATAGGAATCCGCGGTGTCAATGAAATTTATGCCCAGCTCGACGGCGCGGCGCAGGGTGGCAAGCGCGCCCGCATGATCGGCGGGCGGCCCCCAGATGCCTTGGCCGGTGATGCGCATGGCTCCGTAGCCGAGACGGCGCACGGTCATGTCTCCGCCGAGAGTGAGTGAGCCCGCCTGCGCTGCCGAGGTTGCTTCTGTTGCTGCATTTGTCATGAATTTCTGCTTCTCCTGTTTGCGAGCTTATTCGCCGTCGAGAGGGTGGACATCAGCGTGTCGTTGCTGGAGGCGGCGAGAGGCTGCCATGCGCAGACTGCGGCGGTTGCCGTTGTTGCCTTGATTATGAAGTCCCGCCGGCTTATTGTGTCTCTCATACACAAGTTCATGATTTCCAGCTCTTCCAGTTTATTCCGCGCCGCGTTTGGACTTTATTGATGAAGGTTGTCGCCGCTTTCTTTGCGCTTTTTGTTGCCGTAGCCGCAGTCGCGCAGAATGCGGCTACGCCTGCGAGCCGGGCCCATATCCAATTTACTGTCGAAAACCCCAAGCTTGAGCCAGTGCAGCATTCGCTGGAAATCTACGAGGATGGGACGGGCAGGTATACGGCGACCTATACGGCGGCGGATGGAGATTCTGCCGCGCTGCCTGTGGATCGCCCGGTCCGCGTTCACGATCCGCTGCTTTCACATCTCTTTGAATCTGCTCGATCGCACCACCTTTTTGCTGAAGCGTGCCAGGCTCCGCACAGCCACGTGGCCTTTACCGGGAAAAAGACGCTAGCCTATACGGGTCCGGACGGCGCGGGAGGCTGCACCTTCAATTACGCGCGCGATCCGGCGATTAATCAGGTGGCAGGGGAACTTATGGCGGTTGCCTACACGCTTGAAATAGGAGAGCGGCTGCAGAGGGATCATCGTTATGACCCCCTATCGCTCGATGCGGAACTGGGGTCATTGCGGGATGCGGCGCAAAACGGGCAAGCACTTGAGCTTGAGAACATTGCGCCGGAGCTGGAGTCTATTGCAAATGACGGCGCTGTCATGAGCCGCGCCCGAGAGCGTGCTCGATCCCTGCTTCCTGAACCCGGGCCGGCCCGGTAACCATCTAAAAAATGAGACGCAGGGTTAACCTGGGAAGCTCAGGGCGAAACTTTTCGATCTGCTGAGACGTTGATAGCCTATAGGGAGTGTTGTTGATGTGAAGGAGGTGCCCGATGCGGCGCCCTGCGATGCAATTTGACTGGTTGAGATATTGCCTGGTTTTCCTTTTGTCTGTAACCGCGACTGGATTTACTGTGGCTCAGGAAACGACGACGGCGCCTGCACCTCCGGCGGACGTTCAGCCCACCCTACAAGAACCAGCGCCTGCGACGGATATTCGCGCAGTGCGGCTGAGCGATGTGCAGGGTTCGGTGCAGGTCATGAACGGGTCGGAAGTGGATTTTCACCAGGCAGAACTCAATATGCCAGTGGTCCAGGGCATGAAACTGGTGACCGCGGAAGACGGGCGGGCTGAGATCCAGTTTGAAGACGGCAGCGTGGCACGGGTTACACCAAACAGCTCCATCACGCTGACAGAGCTGGGCCGCAATCCCGATGGCAGTACGGTGACGGTCGTTCAGACCGACTCAGGGTTGACCTACTACGAGCTGAACGGGCGAGCCGGGCAATACACGGTCCGGTTCGGGCAGAACAATGTAGTTCCAATCGACAGCAGTATTTTTCGCGTGGACCTGGACAACACTCCTGAACTTGCGGTGACCCACGGCAGCGTGCACATAACCAATAACCAGAGCCTTGCCGCGGACGTACACACGAACCAGACGGTGAAGTTCGATCAGCAGAGCCCGGACGCGTATCAACTGCTGGAGAGCGTGGCGGCGAACAGCTGGGACCAGTGGAATTCCGATCGGGATGAGGCGTTGGCCCAAATTGACGAAAATGCGACAGAGGCGCGAGGGAGCACGGGGAACCCGGATGATCCGGCGTGGAGCGACCTGGACGCAAGCGGCGACTGGTATAACGTTCCGGGCTACGGAATGGGGTGGACGCCTTCTGGCGTGGGGCAGGACTGGGACCCCTATGGACTGGGCGCGTGGGGCGACTACAGCGGCATTGGGTATACCTGGATCTCCGGCTACTCATGGGGATGGTGGCCTTATCATTGCGGCGCGTGGAGCTGGTTCGACAGCTTTGGATGGATGTGGTTTCCGGGTAACTGCGGATGGGGCGCCGCTGGTGGTGGCGCCGGCTGGTATCCGTATGGCGTGATCTGGACGATCCCGCCGGGTTACCGCAGCCCACGACGCCCGCGGCGGATTCATCATGATCCAGGACATGGGCCGCTTCCGAGCCGATCCCTGATTGCGGTCAACCGAGGTCCACAGTTTACGCAGCAATTCCGCTCTGTGGGCGGAGCACAGCCTGCTCCGCGCACCTTTGAGTACGACGGGCAAAATATTGCACCGGTTGATAAGAGTCTTCATCCGCATCAGGGAGGGCCGCTGGGCGAGGGCTTTAGTTCAGTCGTAGAGCGTACCAACCCTGGAATGACGATCCGGCGTGCCTACGGCGGAGTGCAGTATAGAGAATCGGGCGGGACTGGGCGCCTGGTGTACCAGCCCAGCCCGACACGCACTTCTACCCCGCCAGCATTCCACGGAAGCCGCGCTGCCCCGGTATACCATGCCCCTGCCGCAGCACCTGTGTTCCATGCTTCGCCTGCGCCTGCGCCTGCTCCTGCTGCGGCTTCGCATCCGCATCGCTAGGGCTGCAGGGCCTTCCAGAGCACTGCCATGGACTCCAAGGGGATTTCCTCGGCACGCGCCGTTGCGGGGATTGCGGATTTCTCCAGTGCCGGGGCGATGCGAGAGGGGTTGTAGCCGGCGGCGCGCAGGTTTTTCCCCAACGTCTTGCGTTTTTGCGCGAAAGATTGCCGTAGGAACGGGAGAAAAGTATCCTGTTCAATTCCAAGCTCCGCGAAGCGGGGACGCATGGTGAGGCGCAGCACGGTTGAGTCAACCTCGGGCGGGGGCATGAAGGCGGTTGGCGGCAGCGTAAGAATGCGCTCGATCCCGACGTAGAGCTGCGCTGTAGCTGAGAGCAGTCCATAGTCGCGGCAGCCGGGCGAGGCGATGATGCGGTCGGCGACCTCGCGCTGCATCATGACGACAGCCGTAGCAATGGAGCTGCTGGAGGCGAAGAGGTGCAGCAGGATGCTGGACGTGATGTAGTAGGGAAGGTTGCCAACTATACGCAGTCTTTCGCCTTCTGCACGCAAGGTGTTGAAGTCGATCTTCAGGATGTCGGCCTGGACTACTTCAATTGACGGGAACTGTGCGTGCAGGCTGGAGGCGAGGTCGCGGTCGAGTTCGACAGCAATGAGGCGGCGGGCGCGGGGAGCGAGGATTTGGGTGATGGCTCCGGCTCCAGGGCCTATTTCAACCACGGTCTGCTGAGAGATGTCACCGAGAGCGTCGGCGATCGCCAGGCATGCCGCGGGGTCTTCGAGGAAGTTCTGTCCGAGTTTCGGTTTCTGCTTCAATCTCCCTCACAAAGCCGCGTGCAGGTGCCGGGTTTGAAGCCGGTGAACGGTATAAACTCAGCTTTACGCGACTGAAACGATCTCTCTGCATCATAAGAGAATAGAACGGAGCACGACCTTTCATGCACATTGTCTTTGCCGCGTCTGAATGCGTTCCTTATGTGAAAACCGGCGGGCTGGCCGACGTTGTCGGCGCTGTTTCGCGCGAAGTTGTAAAGCTGGGGCACCAGGCAACAGTTTACCTGCCGTACTATCGCCAGGTGCGCGAGTATGTTCCGGAGAAGACGACGACGATCCGCAGCCTGACGATTCCGTTCCAGAGCTACAACCGCTTTGCGGCGGTCCTGGATGGCGGCGTTCATGACGGAGTGCAGTTCTACTTTGTCGATTGCCCGGAGATGTTTGACCGCGAATCGCTGTATGCGACGCCTACGGGAGATTATCCAGACAACTGGGAACGCTTTGGTCTGTTTTCCCGCGCAGTGCTGGAGGCGGCGAAGCAACTGGGAGTACCGGATATCTTCCATGTGCATGACTGGCAGGCGGCGATGATTTCGGTGTATCTGCGCACGGTCTATTATTTTGACCCGGATCTGCGGAACGCTGGAACAGTGCTTACGATTCACAACGCGGGATATCAGGGCTGGTTTCCGCCGCAGACGACTGAGCGCCTGTTGCTGCCGTGGGAGATCTTTACGATGGATCGTGTGGAGCACTACGACACCTTCAATTTTCTGAAGGGTGGTATTGTCTATTCCGACGCGATTACGACGGTGAGCCGCAAATATGCGGAAGAGATTCAGACGCCGGAGTACGGCGAGGGATTGGAAGGCGTGCTGCACAACCGGGCGGCTGATCTGCATGGAATACTGAACGGCGTGGATTACAAGGAATGGGACCCGGCGACGGACCACAACATTGCCGCGCATTACACGCCAGATAATCTTGATGGGAAGCGTGACTGCCGTCGCGATCTGCTCCACGCCTTTGGCGCAGAGCATGTGGTGGATGACACACCGGTACTCGGTATCGTTTCGCGCTTTGCAACGCAGAAGGGTTTTGACCTGATCGCGCAGATCGCTCGCAAACTGCTGGGAGAAGATGTCTTTCTTGTCGCATTGGGCACGGGCGAGCCCTACTACGAGGGGATTTTTCGCACGATTCACGAACAATATCCGAACAAGGCGTCGATCAAGATCGCCTACGATTCGACGCTGGCGCATAAGGTGGAGGCCGGAGCGGATATTTTTCTGATGCCGTCACGCTATGAGCCGTGCGGATTGAACCAGATTTACAGCATGAAGTACGGGACGGTTCCGGTTGTACATGCAACCGGCGGTCTGGACGACACGGTGGACGAGTGGGATGCTGCGACGCAGACTGGAAGTGGATTCAAATTTATCGACCAGACGTCAGAGGATTTCTACGCAGCTCTGGAGCGGGCGCTGGATATTTTTCGCAACGACAAACAGAGTTGGACGAAAATCATGCGGAACGGCATGGCCAAGCACTATACGTGGGACAAGCCGGCTGCAGAGTATGTTGAGGTCTATCGGCAAGTTGCCCGGCGGCGAAGTTAAGGGCTGGCAGTCCTGTGCAAAAGCCCCGCTTGTGAGCGGGGCTTTTCTCTTTGCGAAAGGGCTTAAGCGGTGGTCTTGGCGCAATACTCGTTAAAGGCCCGCGCGAGTTCCTGACCGATGGCCTGCGCGGGGTTCGCTTCGATGACAAACCGCTGCATAAGATAGACGAGTTTGCCGTCGCGCAAAATAGCGATTGCGGGCGAGGTGGGCGGCTGGCCTTCAAAGTAGCTGCGGGCGCGGTCCGTGGCTTCGCGGTCCTGTCCGGCGAACACGGTGATGGATTGGTCGGGGAGAGCGGCATTTTGCAGGGCCAGGCGAACACCCGGGCGCATTTTACCGGCGGCGCAGCCACAGATGGAGTTCACGACGACCATCGTGGTTCCGGGCTGGGCCAGAACGGCATCCACTTCCTCTGCTGTACGCGCTTCTTTGATTCCTGCACGAGTCAGTTCTTCGCGCATGGGAATTACCATGATTTCGGGATACATTCGCTCCATTCCTCCATACCGCTGGTGAGCGGCCTTCCATACTTATTGTACGGTTCGCGCAAGCGCAAGGGAAGCATGGGATTGTGGTTGTTGTAAGCTGGGTGGTTCACAATTTCCGTCAGGAGCTGCCCGTGTCCTGTTTTCGCCGATCCCTGCCCATCCTCGTTCTTTTACCAACTCTGGCCATTGCGCAAACGGCGCCCTCGAACTTCTTCGGTTATAAGGATTTCTCTGCTCAGGCGAAGCTGGACGCTGACTTTATGGCCGTGCCCAATGCCAAGCTTGCCGGAGAGGACTTGAAGGCGTTGACGGCGGTTCCGCACGTTGCGGGATCGAAGGCGGACCACGATACAGCCGAGTTCGTGGCTGCAAAATTCAGGGCCGCCGGATTGGAGACGGCCATCGTTCCATATCTTGCGTGGCTGAACCTGCCCAAAGAGATTCATGTGCAGGCATTCAGCGCCGATGGCAAGCTGCTGATGACCGGCCCTACGCGGGAGCATGTTGAGGGTGATCGCTATGACGATGATCCAAACATTGTGATGCCTTTCAATGGATCGTCGCCCTCAGGGGATGTGACGGCGGATGTGGTCTACGCAAATTATGGACGTCCCGAAGACTTTGCCGCGCTGGACAAGCTGGGCGTGAGCGTGAAGGGGAAGATCGTGCTGGTCCGTTATGGCGGGAATTATCGCGGCGTGAAGGTCTTTATCGCGCAGCAGAAGGGCGCGGCTGGAGTGATTATTTACTCCGACCCGGCGGACGACGGCTATTTTCGTGGCGAGACCTATCCGAACGGGCCTTACCGGCCCGAGACTGGCGTGCAGCGTGGTGCGGTCAATTTTCTGTTTCTATATTCCGGAGATGCGACGACGCCGGGTGTCGCCTCCACTCCAAATTTGCCTGCTTCGAAGCGTATTCCGCCCAGTGAATCCGCTGTTTTACCGAAGATTCCAGCTACTCCGCTTTCGTGGCATGATGCCGCTCCGATTTTGCGGAATTTGGGCGGCCCGGTGGTGCCGCACGGCTGGCAGGGAGCGCTTCCGTTTACGTATCACATCGGCGGAGCAGCCAAGGTAAAGGTCCATATGCTGCTGAAACAGGACTACTCCTTCCGAACGCTGTGGGATGTGACGGGGCGAATCCCTGGAACGGAGTATCCGAATGCGTGGGTGATTGCTGGGAACCATCGCGACGCGTGGGTCTTTGGAGCTGTCGACCCGAACAGCGGCACTGCCGCGATGCTGGAAGCGGTGCGCGGTGTGGGCGTACTGCTGAAGCAGGGCTGGAGGCCGAAGCGGACGATCATTTTTGCGAGCTGGGATGGCGAAGAGGAGGGGCTGATCGGTTCGACCGAATGGAGTGAAGACCATGCGAGCGAACTGGCGCACGCCGTAGCTTACTTCAATATGGATGTTGGCGTTGCCGGGCCGGATTTTGAGGCTGAGGCCGTGCCGTCGCTCAAACAGTTTGTGCGCGACGTGACGATGCAGGTGTCGAGCCCCAAAGGCGAAACGGTGTATGACGAGTGGAAGCTGGCGCAGGTGGATCAGGATTCGGCGAGGCATCCGAGGCTTGGATTTAATGAACACCGCGAGGGCGCTCTGGAGCAGAACGGAGTCAGGATTGGCGATCTGGGCAGCGGGTCGGACTATACGCCGTTCATTCAGCATCTTGGAGTGCCGTCGACAGACATCAGTTCAGAAGGGCCTTATGGCGTCTATCACTCAGCATTTGACGACTATCAATGGTTCACTCAGAATGCCGATCCGACGTTCGTCTATGAACAGCAACAGGCGCGTGTCTTCGGATTGGAAGCACTCGATATGGCCGACGCGGATGTGCTGCCTTACGACTATGTGACGTATGCGAAGGAGATCGCGGAATATCTTCAGGCAGCGCAGAAGAAGGCTGCGAGCGATGACGTGAATCTTAATTTTGGCTCGGCAAATACGGCTGCCAATCGCTTCCTGGCTGCGGCGACGGTAGTAATGCAGCGGCAGGAGAATCCTGAGGGGAGCGAAGCAGCGCTGAACACCGCGCTTCGGCAGACTGAAGAGGATATGCTTTCGCCGCAGGGTTTGCCGAACCGCCCCTGGTACAAGCACACGATTTATGCTCCGGGCGAATACACGGGCTATGCTGCTGTGGTGATTCCCGGCGTAAATGAGGCGATTGACGCGAAGGATGCGGTTACCGCGCAGGCACAGCTGGGAGTGCTGACAGAAGCTTTGAATCGGGCGGCAGCAACGCTGGAGGGCGCGGCGAAGTAACAGGTTTTGGTTATTGAATCTCTTCCACTACATCGCCCTCGCCGGGCGCGAGGAAGAGATTTGATTCGAGTCCATACTGTCGCGTGTAAAGCGCATAATAGCGCCCGCCGAGAGCGAAGAGACTTTCGTGTGTGCCCCGTTCTACGATTCTTCCGCCCTCTACGACAAGAATCTGGTCGGCGCGGCGAATCGTTGACAAGCGGTGCGCGATTACGAAGGTGGTGCGGCCCTGCATGAGGAACTTCAAGCCTTCCTGAATCATGGCTTCTGATTCGGAGTCGAGTGAAGAGGTCGCCTCATCGAGGATGAGCAGGCGCGGGTCGGCGAGGATGGCTCGCGCGATGGAGAGGCGCTGACGCTGGCCTCCGGAGAGCTTGATGCCGCGCTCGCCGACGATGGTGTCGTAACGCTCAGGAAACTGTTCGGCAAATTCATCGACGCAGGCGACGCGACATGCGTAAAGGAATTGTTCTTCTGTGGCATCCGGGCTTGAGAAAATTACGTTCTCGCGAATGGTTCCATCGAAGAGGAAAGACTCTTGCAGAACAACGCCCAATTGCGAACGGTAATCGTCCAGCCTGATTGTTGATAAATCCACACCATCGACCAATACGCGCCCCTTATCCGGCTTGTGGAAGGCGCAGAGGAGGCTGATGATGGTCGATTTGCCGGAGCCTGATGAACCGATGAGCGCGGTGACTGTTCCCGGCTTTGCTTCGAATGAAATACCGTGCAGCACAGGCTTGTCTTTTTCGTAGGCGAAGGTCACGTCTTCGAAGGTGAAGTCGCCGCGTATGGGGCCCAGCGGCTGCGTGCGGGCTGAGTCGCTGAACTCATCAGGCTCGTTGAGGATCTCCATGGTGCGGTCGAGCCCAGCTGCAGCCTCAGTGAGCTGTGTGCCGATGTTCACGATCTGGAAGACGGGAGCGATCATAGCGAGGAGCAGTGACGAATACTGAACGTAGTCGCCGACGGTCATTTGCCGGGATAAAACTTCGCGGCCGCCCAGGAACATGACCAAGCCGCCGACTACGCCGAGCAGCGTTGTTGCGGACAGGGACATGGCGCTGGTGGCGGTGATGGAGCGCATGATGTTATTCAGCAGGCGCTGCACGCCCGAGGCGAATATTGCGGCCTCCCGCTCTTCAGCGTGATAGCCCTTGATGACGCGAACGCCTCCCAGCGACTCCGCAAGCCGTCCGGTAACTTCGGCGGTAATTTTATTGCGCTCGCGAAAGATAGGCCGAATAAAACGGAAGGCCTTCTGCAGGACCAGAACGAAGACGGCGAGCACGGCGAAGACAATGAGGGTAAGGCTGGGGCTCCTATGCAGCAAATATCCGAAGACCATCAACGCCGCGAGCATGCTGCCGAAGAATTCCACGAGGCCGGTACCGAGTAGATTGCGGACACCCTCGACATCATTCATGATCCGGGAGATGAGCATGCCGACCTGGTTGTTGTCGTAAAATCCGACCGCGAGCCGACCGATGTGCTGCTGCACCTTCATGCGCAGCTCGGCGATCATGCGCTGCGCTGCCTTCGACATAATCTGTGTGAGCGTGAAGGAGGTTACGGCCTGGATTGCAGCGGCGACGAAGACAACCTCGACGAGCGGCAGCAATTTATTCGCGTGATGCTGGCGTAGAACTGTATCAATGAAAAACTTTGTGGAAAGCGGAAGCACGAGGCTGGCCATGCGATTGATCGCTACCAAGCAAAGGCCGAGCAGCATGAGCCATCGCCGGGGGCGCATGAGCAGCCAGATCTCCGGTAGCACCCTGCCAAACTTAGCGGTGCGGCGCTTGAGAGGGTCATCGGATGCGGCGGCAGCGGCCAGGCGGGGCCCTCCGCGCACCGAGCCTGTACGCTCAGCCCTGGCCGATATCGATCCGAAGTTTGATCCGCCGCGCATTCCGGGCATTGCGTGTTCCTTGAGTGCTGTTTCTTTGTGTTTTGGCTATTATGCTCTGCTTCGGCGCGCAGTGATGAACGATCGCACGCAGAACAGCACGAAGAAGAGCAGGATGGCAGCCATTGCAGCCTTTTCTTCAACGGCGATGGGGTGAGGGAACTGGCGTCCGCCAAGCATTTCAATATAGTTGACGATGCTCCAGGCGGTACCGAGGAACCCGAACAGACCGATGGTGACGGCAATGTGCATGTAGAGCATGCGCTTCTTGGCGTCTTCGGTAAGAGAAAAGAGGCCGAGGAGAGAGAGAATAAACCCCACGGCGGCAGGGATGAGGGATGTAGGGTGCTGGCTTCCGGTGGAAACAAAACCCAGCATCCCCAGCAGGATGAGCACTACGCCTAGAACGATGGTCATTTTTGCCATAAAAACGCGCCTCCGATGAATGAGCGTCTGTGCCTTGCCGTTTTCGATGCTTACACAGGCGCGAGTTGACTCAAAATGTTTTGCGCTATGATTGCCGGCGCTCCAGTTGCATCTACACGCAGCGCATTTTGTGGGAGCTCCAGCGTATCGAGCTGGCTTTGCAGCAGGTCAGGATTCATAAAGTGCCCGGGTCGGCTGTTCACCCGATCTTTGAGCACGGCAATGGGCACATCCAACAGAACAAACCGGCATGCCCCTTCCGGAATATTGTTGGTTAGCACATCCCGGTAGGACTGCTTTAACGCTGAACAGGTCATGATTCCATTCTGGCCAGTGCGAACCCAGTCTGCAATTACAGTATGCAGGCTTTCCAGCCAGGGGGATCGGTCCTCGTCACTGAGGGGGATGCCGGCGTGCATCTTCTGCTTGTTGGCCGCGCTGTGATATGCGTCCCCTTCGGCAAACTCCCATCCGGTAAGTTTGACAAGCTCGGCAGCGATGGTTGACTTACCAGAAGCTGTAACGCCCATCAAAATGACGATCATGAATGGGCCTGATCCTTGAGCAAAGTTTTTGCGTCCGTCAGCAATTGCTGAGGTGTCCAGTCATTGGTGGGATACCACTTGTAGATCTTTCCCTGGGGAGTAATGACGATGGTGGAAAGCGAGTGGTTGAGCGTGTGATTTTCCGCGGGAGTTACTCCAACCAGGAAGAACCTCGTTACTTTTGCTAATTCTTTTTGAGGAGGCGCGGCGAAGTCCCAGTGCTGGAAGGTCTCCTGTGTGTATTTGCCTGTATAGGCTCCGCCGTAACTGCGAAGAACGGAAGGAGTATCGTAGCTGGGGTCGAAGCTCACACTCAGGAGATGCGTCTTCTTATACAAGGCCGGCTCGCTGGATAGAGCTTTGTTGATCTCGGCAAAGTTGCGGCTCATGCGCGGGCAATACGCCGCGAGCGGGCAGCGTGTGTAGATGAACGTCACCATGAGCACCTTGCCGCGGAACTGCGCCAGGTGAATAATTTTGCCGCTCTGGTTCAGGAAGGCGAAGTCGGGGACGCTTTCTCCGGGGACAAGAGGTTTGTATTGAACTGGCGGCGGGTAGTCGGCCTTCGCCTGGCTGACAATCACAATCTGGTCGAGAATGTCTGCATCGTCAGACGCGAAGAGCGTCGCGGTGATGGTATCGCCTGGATGCAGCTCAGACGCGATACCTGCATTTCTGAGCGTGTACGGCATGGTCATCGCCTCCATGAATCCGGGGATGGCCTCGGTGTCGAGCGTTACTTCGCCTTTTGCCGCATTTGTTGAAACTATTACACCGCGTACGTGGTACTGCTTTACCGCATTATTTGCGGAAGCAGATGTGGGAGCGGGTGCGGTGTGACACCCAGACACCGCAGCCAGAGCGCCAGCTAGAAGCACGCCTAGAAATCCAGTAGAAAAGCGCATTTCTATTCAGTTTACACTTGAGTTTCGTTCTATAACGCTATGCCAGTTTCAGCGGAAATACAGCAGGCTTTCAACTCGGGCGCGACGATCCTTACCGCGAATGTGCGCGCAGCTCGCTGGCTGCAGCGGGAGTATGCGGTGCAACAGCGCGGCGCGGGGCTTCGCGCATGGTCCACTCCGGCTATCCAAGATTGGGAGACCTGGCTGCGGGATTTGTGGCAGGTCCAGGCGCTTGCCGCCGCCGATGCGCCGCTGCTGTTGACCAGCGAGCAGGAGCGCAGCGTGTGGACGCGGATGCAACGCGACGACGCAGCGCTACTGGTTTCGCCCACAAGCATGGCGGCGCTGGCCGAGGGCGCTTACGCATTGTTAAGCGACTATGAAGCTCAGGCTGAACGCAGCCACGCATGGGGAAAGACCGATGCGGAGCGGTTTCGCCAGTGGGCGGCTAGCTTTGACCGCGAGTGCATGCGGCAAAACTGGATGCCTCGCGCCGGGCTGGAGGCGAAGGTTGCCGCGTCTCTGAAAACTATGACATTGCCGGATGAGATTTTGCTGCTGGGCTTTGATCGCACGACTCCTGCACAGGATAGCCTGCTACACGCGCTGACTAACAGCGGCGTGAGAGTTCAGTTTGCCTATGGTGTGGTTGCCGGCTCGCAGGTGGAGTTTGTCCGCAGTGCAGGGATACGCGATGAGATTACGGCCTGTACCTGGTGGGCGCGCGAGCTGCTGGAGGGAAATCCTGATGCGAGGATCGGCGTGCTTGTGCCGGATCTTAGCGCTGTGCGCAGTGAAATGGAACGCATTTTTCGCCGCGTGCTGATGCCGCAGAGCGACAACGTTGTTACTGCGCAGGCCATGCCCTTTGAGTTTTCGCTGGGGCAGCCGCTGGCGCACGTACCGGTGATTCGCGCGGTGCTACTGTTGTTGCGCTGGCTGCATGCGTCGCTTGGCGAGGAAGAGGTATCGTGGCTGCTGCTCTCGGGATTCCTTTTATCGAGCGACGCGGACTATCTAGTGGTCGCCGAGCTGGATGCAAAGCGCAGGAATAAACCATCATTTTCGTCGGAGATAACGCTCGCAGGTTTTCTGAAACGGCCGGAATTTTTTCATTCCGGGGCGATCGAGAAGCTCGAAAACGCACAGAGAGCGGCAGCGGCGAATCGAATGGAAGACGCAGAGCGTTTGCCAGGGCGCTGGGTGGATCTGGTGCTGTTGCTGCTGCGCGAAGCCGGATGGCCGGGAACGGCAAACCGCGACACGCTGCACTTTCAGGCTCTGCGACGGTGGGAGCATGCCCTGGATGAGATTGCGCTGCTGGACTTTGATGGGTGGCGCATGAGGTTTGGAGATTTTCTACGCGCACTTGAGGCGCATGCGCTGGAGACGATTTTTTCTCCTGAGTCGCAGGGAGCGCCGGTGCAGATTATGGGCGTGCTTGAGGCATCGGGGCAGCAGTTCGACGCGGTGTGGTTTCTAGGGGTGGACGATGAAGGCTGGCCGTTGCGCGGGCGTCCCCATCCTTTGCTGCCGAATGAGGTACAACGGCGGCATAAGATGCCGTATTCCGACCCGGAGAGCGATCTTGAATTAGCGCGGACAGTCACAGCGCGCATTGCGGCGAGCGCGCCGGTGGTGGTCTTCAGTCACGCGGAACGCAATGAGGATGGCGAGCTGAGGCCGTCTCCACTGCTGCCGGCCAATGCCGAGTGGCGAAATGCGCCGCATGCACGAATGGAGCATGAGGCGCAGGAGATGGAGACGCTGGAAGAGGCGTCGGAGGTGGTTGCGTGGCCAATCGACCGCTCGCCCGGAGGGTCAGAGGTTTTGAAACATCAGGCGGCGTGCGCTTTTCAGGCATTTGCGACGAAGCGGCTACACGCAAAACCACTAAGCCGGAATGAGTGGGGACTTTCGCCTGCGGAGCGCGGCAAATTGC
>JBARHV010000211.1:0-17775 GCA_049799415.1 Silvibacterium sp. | reverse complement strand
GGCAGAAACTGGTCGCCTGAAATGCGACCGCCGTCGTAAACCTTGCTCGCGTTTTCAGCGACCAAGTCCGCGATGACTTTGCCCCAGATCACATCCCCATCGCCTTTGACGACGGCGTGCGCGCCGCCGAGTTCGAGTGCCTCTTCCGGATACAGCGTCGCATGGATGCCCCCGTAAACCACGTACGCGCCGCGTTCGCGCGCCATGTGCCCCAGCTCCATGCCGCGCAGAGCGTTGCCGGTGTGGATGCCAATACCCACCACGTCACCGGGCTGGATTTGATCCGGATGAAGCTGTTCTAGGGTCTCGTCGGTGATGACGGGATCGTCGTATTTGGCGGGGGTGGCGGCGGCCAGAACGTACAACCAACGAGGAGTAATGACACCGATTCCAAATGAAGAATCGCTAGGATTAATAAGATGAACACGCATGCGGGAAATAATCTCCTTCTGGCTGGCCCTTCTCGCGTGATAACAGAAGGGGATGTTAAGAGCGCTCTGGGAGCATGGTTGAAAATGCCCCTCAAGTATTAGAAGGCGTGCAACTCCTGGAGCGGATGGCTTTGACCCAGTGGAATCTCCACGGACGCTCCTAACGTGCGCGTTCGCGGATCGGCGATAGGATTGACCGAACCGATGAGTCTGGCTGCGAAAGTTTTCTTTGCGCCCGGCCGATACAGGGCGCGATGGTTCAGCACATAACTTCCAGCGAGAAAGCCGATGGCCTGCCCCACGAGAATGTCCGAAGGAAAATGCTGGTTCGCGATAATACGGGAAATGCTAATCGTCTCGGCAAATCCATAGGCGGGAACCATGACATACGAACGCGGGTATTCTCCAGCGACGACGCGCGCCAGCGCCATAGTCGCTGTCGCGTGATCGGAGGGAAAGGATGTGTCCCACTGCCAATGTTCTGTTCCATACGGCCAAAAATCTCCTTGCCCGTTGCCTTGAAGGGGACGTTGGCGGTTAGCGACAAGCTTGGTCGCCAGCGTTACGGTTCCGGAATCGATGATAGCTTCAGCAGCCAAGCGTCCGGTTTCTGCTAGTTTCGGCCTTTTTCGCGCAATGCCGATGAAGTAAATTCCCGCACCTTCCGCACCGGATGCCCAGAAGGAACCAAAGTCCGCGATTTTGTTCGCACTATTCGTGCGACTCGCGTCTACACCTGCTGCTTGCGCTGCGTCGGCATCGTACGCAAACGCAAGGCCCGTAGCTGCACCCAGCGGAGCCAGCCAATAGGCATCTTTCGCCTGCAGACGTAGCGGGCTGGTAAAAACGCCCTTCTCATCCTTGCCCAAATCCTGAATGCAGCGACCAAGATGGGTGATGCCGCAGATGGGCTGTTCGCTTTGCACAGGCACGCTTGGCAGCGTAGGCGTTCGGCTTTGCGCGGATCTCTCAGGCGCGGCTGAACTCCGCGCCCTAGTTCCATTTGACTCGAAGCTGCTACGAATCCAGCTCGTTCTCTGCGCCCATCGAAAATTGGGGCTCGGATTGATCGGCAAAGCGCGAGCTTGCGCATTGGCACACGAAGCGGCAAAGGCAAGAAAGACAAATCCGGCAGCGGCAAGAAATCGGCGCATCCAGTTTCAGTGCCTCTTAGAGGGGTTTCGCTGCGGGAGAGGTACGGGAAGTGGGGCCGGGCTTGGAACCGTAGTGACCTCGATCCGGGTATTTTTTCTAAAAACGACATTTTGACCCCGCACAAGCCACCTTTCGGAAAATGAAACGCCAGCCGCGTAGAATCCAATTCCAGCGGCAACACCTCTAGAGCCGGATGCAATGCCGACCACGCGGCCAATGATTCCAAAGCCGTTGGACGCTACGGCGGCATTACCCGCCATGTTCCCATCGTCATCCAGCGCACGCCCAGCAAGAAAGGTCAGCACTAGAGGTACGATGACACGATCTTGCGCTTCGGACTGTACTCCTCCTTCGGAGTCGATCTGGAGCTGTTGAGATTTGGCTGCATCCGCCCCTGCGAGCAAGCCTTCTACTTGCTGAGAAGAACCACCAGGCAACTTCAGTTCACGAAAATCGAAGCGCAGTTTTCCAGCGCGGCCAAAGGATCGGGCCGGCCTAACCTGTGTGATCGTTCCGACCAGTACCGATCCTTCGGGAACTGCCAAGGTATGGTCTGAATTGAAGACTGGTTCAGCGACAATGGCCTGAAAAGTATTGCCTCGCTTTTCAGTGGCCGAGCTGATTGTTTGTTCAAGATAGGCACGCAAATGCCATGCTGACGTGCCGCTTGATGTTGTGCTCGCTTGAGAAGACGACGGCAGACGCTGTTTATGTTGAACCGGGGAAGATACTGAAGGGTCACTCTTTGCATCGGTGGAAATCTGATGTGGTTTTAGAGTGAGCGGCCGCCCCAGCGTGACCGTCCACATGGTCGCCGCTTCGATCCTTTGCGGATGATAGGGGAGCTGCCGATAGAGGAGCTGCACCAGTCGATCTTCGCGTCCAGGAGCAGTCACTAAGAAAACGGTATGTTTCGCCTGCTCCTTTATTCCCATAATCTGTCGATAGATGAATGAGTGTGGTTTTTTGGGACCAGGGGGCGACAGATGCAGGACTGGTGCGCCGTCTGTGGCATTATTACTGGCGATTTGCTTTATGGTTCCCTCCGGAAGCGCCAACTGATCGAAGTGAACAACCGGAATATAGAAGGGCGTAAAGTCTCCCCAAAGCCACGCGTGAATACGACGGCTGTGGTCGGGCTTGAGCGCGATGATGCTACCGCTGACGATGCTACCCGCCGGAATTACCATTTGGTTCTGCTCGTAGACCGGGTAGAGCAAGCGGCAATCTAAAGACTCACCTTTTTTCATGGGAACATGTTTAGCAAGTTGAACGGGCAAAGGAGTACCTGCGGGGATCTGGATAGATGTTTCTTGCGCAGATAGCGCCGACGTGACCACGGTCAGCAGCAGCGGAGCGAGGAGTCGTAACAATGAGCGATATTCTTTCATGGTTTCACTGTGGCAGTGCTGTCCACATCGATGGCAGCCGTCTTTCCAACGCGCAGAATAAAAGTGCTGGTATCCTTTAACCCCCATTTAACGTAAGGCTCAATAAAAGGTGTGGTGACATGGAGGGCATTATTCGCTCGTGGCACTACGTGAATGTGGAACAGAATGGCAATCATTCCTCCGGCTTTTATTCTTCAGTTGCGCCAAAGGGCGCCACAATATGGGTTCATCCATTATAAGTCTTAATTGACTAAGACTGCAGAGGAGCAATTTACGTTAGCGGAGCCAAAGGAAACATCCGCCGGCGATTAGGAGCCCAATCACGGCGATCACCGCAATTATGTATACAAGATAAGAGAGCGGAAAATCTTCATCGTCGGTAACCATGAAAGGCTCCAAGGACCTGGGATTGTGCGTATAAAACCGTTATCGCCAACTCTGCGCAGCCTCTTTCTCGCATATATGTCTATAAAAAGCCTCGACGACACTTGCCGGAGGCGAGGAACCAGTGGAAACGGCCCCATATAGCAACGATATTGCGAACTTTCGGCCACAGGTCGTGCATTTGTATGCGATCACTTTTCCAAATAGCACTGCTTCGGGGACAAGCTGGCGTTCTTTTCGCATATTGACCGTTTCCTATTTGCAGCACGATACCCGTACCCTCTCAGAGTGTTGGCGCATACGAATGTCGGTGCCGGAAAATGGGCGCTGACCACGTATTGCACGAGCGGCCAAAACTCAAGCCAGATTTCTCTTTTAAGTCTTAAACATTTAAGATATAAATGTCAAGAGAGTAGTGCAATCAAGAATGTCGTTCTCTTTCCATGAGAGATGACGCTCACTACAATTGATCGAGACCTGGAAGACGCGAGGCACAAATGCCGAGGAAGCGATTGAAAGGGATACGGGGCAAGCAGTTGCCTACAGCTGCTGAACTTCGTCTTCTGCAGATTATTTGGGAAATCGGCGAGGCCACAGTGGAGGACGTGGTGAATGCGCACCCCTTGCGGGAGCGTCCCAACTACAAAACCACGCAAACTTTGATGCGTATTTTGGAGCAGAAAGGTTTCATTGCGCATGAAACCAAAGGGCGGGTCTTTGTTTTCAGGCCGTTGATTTCGCGCAAGACAATCGACCATCGATCTGTTCAAGCCTTGCTTTCGCAGAACTTTGAAGGTTCGCCGACCGAGTTAATTCTCAACCTTTTGGAGACCGCGACGATGAAAGAAAATGATTTGGACGAGTTGGAAGCGCAGATCCGGGAATATCGAGCGAAGAACGAACTGAACCGACGCAGTCGCAATTAAGATACTGTCGCCGATACGAACAAAGACAGCGGACAAAGACCTGAATCTGTGTTCACCGCAAAGAATCGTGGCAAAGCGCTTTCCGCTACCACAAGCCGAATCACAGAATCATGCGAATTCGAGTTTGATGAATCTATTCGACCACGCGTGAATCGCGAAAGAGATCAAATGAATTTGACGGTCATTCGAGGGCGTGCCTGTATGGGTTGTGTCGCGCTCGTTCTCATATTCTTTGCTCGTTCCGGTTCTCTGCACGCGCAAGACAACTACGAAATCCAGGTTTACCCTTCGGAAACGGTCGCGCCCAGGACACTCTTGACGGAGCTCCACAGTAATTACACGGCAGAGGGTAGCACCACGACGCAATACGGAATGTTGCCAACCCAGCACCAGGAGCATGAGACGATCGAGCTGACCCAGGGCATCACGGACTGGTCCGAGTTAGGCTTCTACATATTTACCGCGGAGCGCAACGGCAACGGCGTGCAATGGGTTGGCGACCACATCCGTCCGCGCGTACGCGTGCCTACCAGTTGGCACTGGCCAGTGGGCGTCAGCCTGTCGAACGAGATTGGCTACGCGCGCCCGGAGTTCGCCAACCCGACCTGGTCCTGGCAAATCAACCCTATCGTCGATAAAAGCTCCGGCCCGTGGTACTGGTCGATCAACACGACCATGAACTGGGGCCATCCTGTATCGCCGCCGCGCAATTACACGCCCGCGCAGAAGACCGTCTATTACCGCGATGTTTCCCCCGGCGGCCTGACCTTTGGTCCGGCGGCGACGCTGACCTATCAGCCGTCGAAGTATTACAACTTTGGCATGGAGTATTACGGCTACTACGGCGAAATCGGGAATTTCGTGTCACTGCACAACCAGCAGCAGCAGTTTTTTTCGGTAGTGAATCTGTTTGTCTCACCCAAGTGGGAGATCAACATCGGCGCCGGATGGGGAGCAACCGCATCGACTGACCACTTGATCGTGAAGGGAATCCTAGGTCACTATTTCAATTGGGGTAAGCCAAGGCTTTGAAAAACAAGCGTCCTCCATTCAGTAATCTCCAAAAGAACCCCTTTCATGAATTCGGGGATTGCAGTCAAAACCAGGACTCCGTAAGGGCTTTCGCTAGCAATCAAGGCTTACGGAGATTCTGGACCGGTTTTGGGCGGCGGAGCCCGCCGGTTATAATGCCTCAAGGAAAAATGCTTCATGCTCGTCCTCCGCAATCGCCTAGCGACTACAGGAGATATAACGGGCATAAGCAGATCCAACCAGAGGTGTCATGCGTCCAGAGACTCTGTTGGCGGTCACGGCGGCATTGGCCGGCTTTCTGCTCAAGACGACTCTGGCCTTCGCCATCTGCTGGGTGCTGAGCAAAATCGTTGTCTCCCCCGCTGCGCGGTTTTTGGTTTGGTTTGGCTGTCTCGCCGGTGCTGCGAGCTATTGGTTCTGGCTGGGCGCAAGTTTTGCGCCTCACGACGCGGCGCTTGCTCCTCTAGCCTCAACTTTAATTCCGGCAGCCACTGTAGGGAAGTGGCAAATTGAGTCCTCTTGGGTTCTCCCCCTCTCCTTTTTATTACGCGGTTCAGGAACGCTTTATCTCATAGCGTTGGTGTACTTCTTGTTTGCGCGTATCAAAAAGCAGATGCACCTGCGATGGGTACTGCGTTTTGCCTACAAGGTACCGGACAAAATTGAGGATGTTTTTCGGCCAATCGCAAACAGTCTCCATGTTGGCAATGTGCGTTTGATGGCGTTGTCCGGAATTCATTCGCCTGGGACTTTCGGTTGGGTCAGCCCCATCATTTTGCTGCCGCCGTTTTGCCTTCAACAGGACCGAATCGAACTGGAAATTGTCTTTCGTCATGAACTCCAGCATATTCGGCGTCGCGATTTCGTTTTCATGAGTATCGCTTCCCTCTGCCGCGCATTGCTCTTTTTTCACCCCGCCATATGGTACGCCATGCGCAGGCTCAGGTTGGAAAGCGAGCTTGCCTGCGATCTCGCGGTTGTTGGCGATTCACCGGAACAACGCGCAACGTATGCCGAATGTTTGGTTCGTTTTGCCCGGTTGAATGTGGCGGAAGAGCCGCAACCATGGAACTTGGACTTCGCCGGATCATCGTCTATTCAACTCAAAACGCGCATACGTTCCATGCTGATGGAGGCCAAAGAGATTCCTGGCTGGTTGATGGGTTTGCGTGCCACGCTGGGACTGGCCCTCGTCGTCGGATTTTTCGGCGTTGCTCCATCGCTCTTCATTGTGTTTTCCTCCGAACAGCACCGGATCGAGCAGCCAGCGAGGCTGACATCAATTGTTACGCCTACTAAAGTTCAACCGCGCAAAGGCTCCAAACGAACGAATCATATATTGAAGTTTCCGCTTACGGCGCGGGTTATACCTGCGAATCAACTTGTCGCCCCGGAGGTCGCTGCGAACGCTGCGGTCGAAACTGCGGCAGCTCGTATCCCACTGGGAGGATCGAACTTAATGTTGTCGAATGAACCAGGACCAACCTTGAAACGACGGGGCGACGCCACAACACAAAAATCTAATCAAATACCTACCACGATTCGTCTTTCAGGTCAGTCTCCCAAGTATTCGGGTGGTCCGAATGCGCAACACGCCACGCTTGATTCGATTGTGACAACGATAAGCGATATCGGCGGAAGGGGACATGGCGACAAAGACAATCACTAAAGTGTCTACTCCACCGTTGTGTCTGGGGTCTCCAGCTTACCCCGTGCGACAATCTATTAGCTCCTCCCCAGTGAAGCCGTTCAAGTGTCGGACCCTCCGCATTGCGAGGACTTCGTATCTATCGCAGGGACTTCATTCTTCTCCCATTTTCGCTATCCCTTGCTGACGGGCAGAACGGGCTTAATGGTCGGCGTGGGCGGCTACCTACTCGGCGCTCCCATGGGCCTTCACACTCAAAGCTCCCAGAGTGTGCACCTCTATCCCGGCGATCCTTGTACAGTTCTCTCTCGTCCCGGCTACTCTGGCCGCCGACGCGGTGATCCGGATGTTCGCACCCATCATGGCGTTCACGTTCATTCTGCAGCATAAAGTGCAGCTTCATCGCCAGTGGATGAGCTGCAGATATGCTTGCGCCAATGATCTTCCTTGAGGTATGGGTCATCCGCGGCGCCATCGAGGGGAGGCGCGAACCATTCGGTTACTATACGTAACACTCTGAATTGTTTTGCCACATACTCAATTTCCGAAGTCCGGGAGAATTGTCCGCTACCCAGAAGTTAGCACTGCGTTTGAATCTCGGGGAGTGATAAATCTCTAGTGCTGTATCGACAGTGCTCCGGGCGCAGATTCCGGCTTGAGCAGGGCCGTTGGAGCAGAGCATTGTGGATACGGCGATTTGTGCTAAACCCAGAGAGCTTTTGGCAGGACAATTGCCTTATGGGGATTCAATGCATCGCAGCTCGTTCGTGCGGACCGAGAGCGAGGGTCGTGATGGCGATGCGCAAATATGCAACTTGTCCTGCCAAAAATCTACCACGCTTCCTGCTACCCGCGGAGCGGGTTTAGTACAAATCGCCAACTCACTCACTGACGGTTGTAATCCGTAGCAAGAAGCTCAACAGAGATCTACCGTGTCAAAATTTGGGCAAACGCTAACTGCTGGATTTACAAGGCCCTGGTCGCTCCATAAGGCCCTCAAAGCCACCTAAATCCGCGTTATTGTTCCCTTATTGTTCCCACGAAATGGGACGCTGTTCCTATGAGTGGTCTCGATCTTGAGTTTTTGAATCTTCGATTCAAGCCAAGTTCTGGATATCCGTCAATCTGAGGTCACTGGACACAGATCATCAGTCTATTACGCTCATGAGCGGTTCTGCGATTCGCCGGCAACGGAATTTCGAGATTTTGTTTCGGCGAATCAACTCCCGGGAGCTTACTTTGTGATGCAATCATGGTTGCATCGACCGCGCCACGCCGAGTTGGCTCATGCAGAAGTTGATTCAGGATCTTCAGTACGCAACCCACTTGCTGGGTCGTCTGCCATTGAAGCTGACACGACATGATTCCAAAACTCAATTTGCGCTTTGGACAGCTCCGTTATTGAGGATAATCATGTCCCAATATTTAAGCTCGGGAAGGACGAGCTCGACGTAACGCTCTCCACTATTGTTCCCCTTGGTAAAGGCCAGTGCATGATACATGCCGCCATCGGCGTCCGGTGATGCCCAGCCTGCCTGGGTTACATCTTCATCCACCGCAATCCGAACCTTTAGTTTCGTAAGCAGCAGCGGCACGGGACGTTGCGCCTGGGGATCACGCCAGTGCGGGTCGTCCGAACCAAGCAGGTTGATCAGATGAATCATAGTTCGTTGATCCTTTTTGCGTGCGAGGGTCCAGATCGTATTCGGCACGCCATATGCGCTCGAGGGGTAACCGGTGATGGATACCGCAGCCGGAGCGACCTCAACCTTATAACGCAGGACATTCTCATAGGCAGTCAAAAAATCGTAATAATGTCGGAGTTGGCTCGAGAGATCGGGAGACACGGCATAGCGCGTATCTGCGGGAAAGTATTCGCTCGACAGCATTCGATCGCCATCTCCAAGTTCGATATGAGATGCTCCGGACGCAAAGATCGCAGCATCTGCAAGCAATACGCTGGGCGGATTGAAGTATTTTGTTTTGACCTGCGCCATCCCCTTTTGCGGCTTTTGCACATACGCTGCGAAGACCAGCCCTTTTTGCGGATTTGCTGTGTGGACCTCTTCGGCCGCACTCTCAATGCTGGCGTAGGTTTCGTGATCGTCCCAAAGCTCGGAATATGCAAATGCCGCAGACGAGTTAGCCACGCCCGCCTCGCCCCAGGTATTTACTGTGTTCAGCACGATCGGCTTTTCAAGAAAAGCATAAGCATTGTTGATAAACGAGGGGAAGCCCTCATAAAAATCGACATATGACCCCTGATAGCTGTACCCGCCTTTTGTTCCAAAGGTATCGACGTGCCATCCGTCAAAGGGATATGCGCGGAGCAGGTCTTCCATCTGACCGAACAAATACTCTTGCCAGCCGGGATCGCTCTGGTTCATGTAGACCAAGCGATGCGTCTTCCATTGATCTCCGCCGTCGAGAGCCAATGCCATAGCGGATGCAAGAGTCCGAGGCCCACTGGAATCATTCCATGTAGCCCATTTGAGCTTTATGCCTGAACCGTTGGTGAATGCGTCGGCATAAGCACAGTAGCTGGTGTTATAGGCCATGCTCATCATGTTGTAATGGTGGGCCTCGTCTAAAAACTTATCCAGGATGCTGCGTTGAATGGTCCTCCCTGCGATGTCTTTCCAGGTTGAGTCCGGATGCTCCACGCTTCCTGCCAGCGGTTTTTCATGCCGGTTTTCAAAATCGTAATATTCAAGCCCATCGATGTGAAACTTGTTCAGCTCCGCAGTCCACTCTTCCGGCATCGCACCCTCGGCCTTTGAGTAATGAGCGAGGTAGCCGTATCGAGGAAAGCGGCTCCATTGGGAAGACACATCGACAGCGGTGTCGCCATGACTGAGTGTCCCCTCATTTGCGTCGATCAGGCGAACGTCGACCAGGTAGCCGCGGAAATCGAGGTCTGGTGGCGTCCAGTGAATCGAAATTGGATTCTGGCTCTGGCGGGAAAAATCCACTGGCAGCGAAATATCTTCGCCCACACGCTGTCCTAAGTGCCAGAAGCTCGCGATGAGCATAGCTTTGGCAGCATATGCGGAATCGCCTCTCAATCGAACATAGACTGTCACGCCTTCCTTCGGCGCATATCGTGCCTTGTCCGTGTATACATCGAGAACACTCGTCTGTTTCTCCCTTTGCTGTCCGAGGATCGGAATGCAAAGGGAGAAAGTGAGCAAGGTCCAGAAAATGCAGTTGCGAAAATTTATCGTAAGCATCAAAGCAGCCAGAATGAGGAGCCGTAGCCCGCCTGTTCGAACCTCTACCCGGTTATCAAGTGCGCAACGACGATGCGCCCCCATTTCAATTGCATAGTGCGCCTACCAATAGAACTTGCCCGCAAACTGTATCTCTCTACTTGGAAACGTGCTGGATATTTGCCCGAAGCTTGAAGCGCAGGGACCGCTGTTCGGATCGCATCCGTTATAGCCGGTGTTCGGTGAATAGAACTGTGGATGATTGAACGCATTGAATAGTTCGGTACGGAACTGAATGCGCCTTACATCACCGAGGCTCCAGTTCTTCATGATGGCCGTATCGAAGTCGACATAATCTGGAGCGCGCACCGTCGAGTCGTAGCGGGGCGCTGTGCCAAATGTGCCGTAGGGCGCATACGCAAAGGCTCCAGTATTAAACCATTCATGTACGGAGCGGTGCGAAATGGTGTTGGGGTCTCCGATGATGTCAGGCCGTGGATTGCCACCGTAGGACGGAATATCGTTGCCGTTGAAGGCGAGGGGGATTCCGGACTTGGCTGTTGCGATTCCGGACCACTCCCATCCGCCGAGGACCGCGTCCGTTTTGTGATTCATGCCGGATCCAATTCGCTTGCCACGGCCAACGGGAAGGTCGTAGATATAGTTGGCAACAAGGCTGTGCGGAGTATCGCCTGCATCGACACTCTTTTCCGCCGCGAGGTTGTAGTTATTCGCGGGAGAGCTGTTGCCTACATACGCCCAGCTTTGTGTCCCTTCGGTGTTATCGAGGAACTTCGAATAGGTGTAGGAGACGATTATGCTCAGCCCCTTGTTGAAGCGGTGATTATAAGTCGCCTGCAAGGAGTTGTAGATATCGAAGCCTGCGGCTGGATAGTTCTCGGTAACGTTGCAGTATTGCGAATAGGGCTGCAACAGGTGAGCGTACTGGACTGTCGCCAGATTGAGGCCGCAACTGCTTTGCGGCGCGTTGATCTTCCCGTAGAAGGGATTAGGAACGAGCGAATCCAGGGCGTTAGGGCCGAGGGAAAGATATTGCGGGTTCACCTGGGTTCGATTGAGCGATCCGAACGGCATGTGCGTTCCGTGGTTGCCTACGTATGCTACGTCAATCGAGTCATTGTTTGAGAGCAGATATTGAAAACCAAGCATGTACTGCTGCGTGTACGGCGACTGACGGCTATGGAAGGCTGCGGTGACGTTCTCACCGATGTCCTGTAATCCGCCAAGCGAGTTGCCCGTGATGGGAACAAAGCCCTCAGGCCATGGATTGCTGGTGGTGACGGCGGGGTTTGGCGTAACTCCGTCGACGGTTGCGAGAACGGAGGTTGTCGAGGAGAATCCATCGACGTTGCCGGGTGCCGAAGTGCTGAAGAAGACAGCTGGCGTGTAGAAGATGCCGTATCCACCACGCATAACTACTTTCGGAATTGGCTGGTAGGTGAATCCTACGCGTGGAGCGACGTTGGTATAGCGCGTAGCATAGACGCCGCGGTTGTCGGAGGAGAGAAATACGAGCGACCCGGGCAGCGTGGTTCCGACGGACGAGCTGATCTCGCTGGTGAGACTCGGGTCGAAGTAGGAGGCTGCATTGTGACGGTAAGTGGGCGCGCCTTGATACTCATAACGCAAGCCAAGATTCAATGTCAGGTTGCGGAGAGGGCGGTAGTCGTCCTGTACGTACCAACCGTTGTAGCGCTTAGTGATGGCTGGGTTGAGGTACTGACTCGTCTGTCCACCATCGAGCACGCCAAGGAGCGACTGTGCGAGTCCATTGCCGGTGTTGGGTGTCGGAATTTGGGGATTCGGACCTTCCGTAAAGGTGCCCTGAAAATCGAGCGTCGTCCCCGGGAATCCGGTGAAGTTCGATTCGGTATTCACGAACATGTAGCCAAACGAAATGGTGTGCTTGCCGGTGCTCTTCATGAAGTCGGCGGCAGCACTGGTAAGCGGAGGGATAGTGCCGTTGTAGTTGTTGGTGCCAAGCTGGCTCTGGTTGCCGATGTTGAAGACCGGGAACTCAGGAGAATTTTGATCGAGATAGCTTGGCAGACCCAGCGTTGTTGGCTGGAAGTTGGGCGATTGGCCGGTTGACCCCTGGTTCCAGTATTCGTAGCCAGCGATCAGATTCATTGTCAACGTTGGCGAGAAGGTGTGTGTGTATCCAAAGGCGATGCTGTAGCGGTTGTTTGTCTTGATGTTTCCCGGGCCTGCCACATTATCGTCGCCGAAGAAGTTCGGTGTATTTGTCTTGTACTCACTTTTATAGGAGTAGCGACCGTAGAGGCGGTTCGCATCGTTGATGTTCTGATCTATGCGAATCGAGTATTCGTTCGACTCGGCTGGAGCAGACGCTGATGCGGAGAAGTTGTTGGAGAGGCCGCTCGTCGTCGGGTTCGGGTAATAGGTAATGAGCTTTGCTCCCAACGGATCGAAGGCGCCGAGCGACGCGACATTGTTGTTCGGAATGGGATCGCGGATGTAGCCGGTCTGTGTGGCGACGAGGCCCGTTGATGGATCGACCTGACCTGCTGTAATTGGCCGCGTACTACGCGGGTTATAGATCTGGCCGGAGTAAATGGGGCGTCCGAGTGCGTCGACGCCCACCTGGGAGCCAAGTAATTGGGAGAAATCGCCGCCACGGAATTGCGAGTCGGGGACTGTGTATGTGCCGAGCAGAGGCGTCGACAATCCGAGGTGCTCGTAGACGCCAAAAAAGAAAGTTTTATTGCGCTGCTCGTAGACATGCGGGATATAGACGGGACCACCGATGGCAACACCTGCCTGATTGCGATCGACGGACTCTTTGGGGTCATTGTTGTAGTCGTTGAACCAGAGATTGGCGTCAAGCGCGGAGTTTCTATAAAACTCCCAAATGTCTCCGTGAAAATTGCTCGTTCCGGATTTCGTGGTGACATTGACGACGTTGCCGGTGCTCCAGCCATACTGTGCAGTGAATGAATTGTTCTGAACCTTGAGTTCCTGAACGGCGTCTACTGATGGAACATAGACCACGGCACCCCATGAGGGATCTGTATTCCACACGCCGTCTAAAAGATATCCAGTGGTGGAAAAGAAGCCTCCGGAAAAGTGCAGAAACGAAATGTCTTGATCGGCATTGTCTGTGCTGTTACCGCCGCCGCCAAGAAGATTTTGGCTTTCGGAGTTGTTATTGACGGAAGAGTTCAGCGTAACAAGGCCATAGATATTGCGAAGATTAAGGGGCAGTTCGACGATCTGTTTGTCGTTAATATCTGTGGATATATTCGCGTTGTCCGTATTCAGCATGGAGGCGTCGGAGTTCACAACGACGTGCTGGTTTACCGATCCTGGCGTCAGCGTGACATCCTGAGTGGCTGCCTGAGAGGCATTCAGGACAATCCCACGTTGTTCATATTTCGTGAAATTGGTGACTTGAACGGAGAGGGTGTAGGTCGAGGGTGGAAGCTGAGAGAATGTGTATCGTCCGGCTCCATTAGTCGTGGTCGTCCGCACAATCCCGCGCTCGCCACTGGTTAGCGTAATTGCCGCATTCGGCATGACGGCGCCACTCGAGTCTTCGACAGTGCCGCTTAGAGCAGCGGTTGTGATGGAAAGTTGGGCCCCGGCAGGCAATGCCAATGCCATGAATATGACCAGAACTGCCGCTATAGACCAGGCAAGCCGGAATGCCGAAACGCTGTTGGCCCTTCTTAGCTCGGGATTCGTGTTCCGATGGGAACCGAATCTATCTTTTGATTTACTGCAATCGGTTGGCGCAACCATGTAAGAGCCCCTCCAGGCCAATTGGAAAACAGGATTGCTTCCGCAGCTTTCCAGATTCCGCTGATCAAAGTACCGGTCAGCGGCTTTGAATGACGAGGGAAATTCCAGGATATTTTCCCGAAGATTCTCCGATGCCCAGCAAACCATTGTTTCTTAAGTAGGAATCGCATATGGCTGTCAGGCATAACCCGGGCGTGAAGAATATAATCCCCTCCGGGAGAGGTGAAATTTTTGCGAGGGGATTTTCGGGTCGGCGACTGGATCGTGCATCCAAACCTGAATTCACTGGAGCGGGATGGGAAGACAGTTCATCTCGAACCAAAGATAATGCAGGTGCTCTTAACACTGGCCTCAGATCCAGGCGAAGTCTTTGCCCGTGACACAGTCCAGCGCCGCGTGTGGTCGGATGTTGTCGTCGGGGAAGATGTTCTTATACGGGCAATCGGTAAAATCAGGCGGGCATTCGAAAATGAATCGGTCATCGAAACCGTTCCAAAGGTGGGATACCGTCTGGTCGCTTCTGTCACCCGGGAACTCTCTAGTTCTTTAGAAGAAGCGACAGCCGAGACCGTCGATCAGTCTGGATCCTCGGCGCCGCCGATTTCACAGACTGCTATGGATGCCAGCGGCTCACCCCACGCTGATTCCTCGTTAGCGAACCCTCTCAAGCGTTCAATCTGGAAGCGGGCGGCCATTCCGTTGGCTGTCATAGTCCTGCTTCTGCTCATTGTGGGGATTGCGGCGATACTTCATCTCAATCACAGCCATAGCCTGCCAACGGCCTACGTAACGCGACCCTTCACAACGGATCCAGGATCTCAGATCCAGGCCAGCTTCTCTCCTGATGGTAATTCCGTGGCCTATGTGTGGCACGAAGATGGGAAAAGCTATGGCCAGATATATGTAATGTCCCTGAATTCCGATCAGCCAAGACAGCTTATCCCAGAACTGCCGGCAAATCAGTTGAGCCCCGTCTGGTCTCCCGATGGACACCAGATCGCCTTCATACGCAAAGACGATAGCCACAGCAGTGTCATAGTCGTTCCCTCGTCCGGCGGTTCGGTCCGCGAGGTGTATACCCTCCCTGTTAATTCCGCCCGGGAATACGGTGGTCTTGCGTGGTCCGCCGATGGCACAAGCCTGATCTTTCCCCAGCAGAATACGCTGGAAGGCCCCAGCTATCTTGTGGAACTGTCCCTACAGAACAGAACCATCCACTCCATCACCGATCCCCCGCTCCTTTGGGACGGAGATTTCTTTCCGGCAGTTTCTCCGGATGGGCACGAGCTCGCATTCATTCGCGGGTCGGAGCTTCTTGCAAGAGACATTTATGTGATGAATCTGCCCGACGGTCCCGTTCGCAGAATTACTTACAACCGCCTGGCCATGAGCCTTGCCTGGACAGAGGACAGCTCATCGATCGTTTTCTCATCCAGCCGAAACGGTGCACTTTCTCTCTGGCGCGTGAGTGCCGCGGGTGGCGACCCCCAACGGATGGGCGAGGTTGGCGATGATGCCTACGCACCCGCTATCGCAAAACATGGTCATCGCCTTATCTACTCTCACGGCAGCGCCATGTGGGGCATTTTCTCTGTCAGTCTGGAAGACAAAGGGGCCGCTCCTACGGTGATTCTGACGTCCAGCGAACAGGACGCAGCGCCGCGCATATCTCCTTCCGGCGACCGCATCATCTTTCAGTCATGGCGTTCAGGCTCGCGCGAGATTTGGGCAGCACGGATGGATGGCAGCAGCCCGGTTCAGCTCACGAATAATCCAGGGGAGTCTGCGGGGAATCCAGCCTGGTCTCCGGATGGAAAATTCATTGCCTTCGACGCCCGGCTGGATTCTTTCGCACATATCTATGTAATTGGCGCGAATGGTGGAAAGCCCCGAGCCATTACCAGCGGCAACTTTAATGATGTCGCACCAAGCTGGTCGGTGGACGGCAAATCTCTTTACTTTGGATCCAATCGCTCCGGCTCGTGGCAGATATGGAAGATTCCAGTCAATGGCTCTCCTGAGCCCCAACAAATCACCTCGAATGGTGGTGTGGTTGCTCTTGAAAGTCGCGACGGACGCTACCTTTACTACACGAAAAATATGATTCCGGGTTTATGGCAACAACAGATCACAGGAGAACGGGAGCGTAAAGTCTTTGACGGGCCGCCGGCAGACTATCCCGAATTCTGGACGCTTTCAAAGGATGGCATATATGCGCTTTCCACAGTCAACCAGCGCTATGCGCTCTCTTATATTGACTTTGAAACAGATAAAGAACGAATTTTTGACGTACTGAAGTATTCACCTACGGTCGGGCTTTCGATCTCTTCAGACGGGAGAGAATTGGTTTACTCGGGCCTCATTACTGCTTCAAGCCACCTGACGCTTGTCGATGATATGCGTTGATGACGACTACTTCCGAAACACTTGGTCGCCATTCGGTCACGAGATGTAGAGTTGTAGCTGTTGCAGGCATTTGGCCCAATTGTGAATATCCAGCTGATAGATGGTTGACCGGGGGGGGCTGCCGACAATCTCCATAAGTTACAAATCGCCAATGCACATATCGATGTTGATACCTTTCCGTGTCAATCAACCTTTATCAAAGGAACCAAAGACATAGACGGTCTCGGTGGCCCCAGAACGTCCTACAAGCTCTACAAGTCTGAGAACCAGCGTCCCTCGCAACGTCCCTTCATCCACGATAGCTACGAAGCCTAGCAGTATTCCATCAACGGTTGACAAGCATTGGTTCCTGGTTTACTTTGCATTGTAAAGTGATTCGACCATGAACGATCTCTATAAAGCGCTGGGCGATATCAGCAGCATTCGCAAGCAAATGGCGAGCACGACTGAGTTTCGTGGCTATGGCCCGGCCACGCTTGCTGCTACAGGCGCATTCGCGGTGTTGGCCGCGGGCGTCCAAGCCTTTTGGGTGCCTGATCCAGCCAGTCACATATCCGCGTATCTCGGCGTTTGGGTTTCGACCGCCGCGCTGTCTGCCTTGCTGACAGGCGTGCAGATGTATTCGCGGACACGCCGCATCCATTCTGGCTTATCAAACGAGATGCTACGTATGGCGGTTGAACAATTCCTGCCATCAGTTGGAGCCGGTGCTCTCTTGACCATAGTGCTTTTGCGCTTTGTGCCGCTCGCCGTATGGATGCTCCCGGGATTGTGGCAGGTCATTTTTGGTCTTGGCATATTTTCGTCGTGCCGATTTCTGCCACGGCCAATGATTGCGGCAGGTGCATGGTATTTGCTGACGGGGCTGAGTTGCCTCGCGATGGGAGGCAATCGTGCCCTCTCCCCATGGACCATGGGACTTTCATACGGAATTGGTCAAATACTGGTCGCTGTCATTCTCCTACTGAGCACATCGGGGGGAAAAGATGAAGCCTAGATCTCAGCCTAGTGAGGGCCGCTTCGCATACGAAGGCCTTGACCGGGTGATCCACGAGCGAGCGCGCCTCAGCATCCTTACCTCTCTGATCACCAATCCCAAGGGATTAACATTCAACGATCTCAAGCAGCTATGCGCTCTCACCGATGGCAATCTAAGTCGACACTTGAGCGTCCTTGAAAAGGGAAAAATGGTCGAGATTCAGAAGGGGCATGAACACAATCGCCCACAAACCATTTGCCGGATCACGTCGCCGGGCCGCAAGCGCTATGTCGAATATCTTTCTGCTCTTGAGCAGGTGATCCGGGATGCTGCAAAGGAAACAAAAGCGGAGTCGGCAAGCAATCCGGTTCGTGGCCTGACGCCATCAAGAGCTTAATTTTTTTGCCTTATTACTTTATATTGCAAAGTAC
>JBARHV010000210.1:0-2263 GCA_049799415.1 Silvibacterium sp. | reverse complement strand
ATATCAAGGCCGGCCTGATACTGGGCGAGTTGACTGACCCATCCCGCCAGCCGCAGACGCTTTTCCATCCCGATGACGACGAAAAGAAAATCGCCGTCATGCAGGCGCTCGATACCGTCAACAGGCGCTGGGGGCGCAATACGCTGTTTTATGCCGGGTCAGGCATCGCCAAGCACTGGCGAATGCGGCGCGAGCGGAAATCGCCCTCCTACACTACGCGGCTTGATCAGTTGCTTACTATCGCTTGATGGAAACCTGCCACGAAAGCTACATCACTGCATTGACATTTCCGTTGTCCCACTTTAGGACTTCTATTAGTAAGTATTAAGTGACAAGCAATATGTGGTAATACCACATCACGTTGGTTTGTCCGCAGCAAGTAGCTTGCAAAACAGACTCGCGGGATGAAAAGCAACAGGGCGAATGGCCTACTGGAAGAAGCGGGACGGGAACAAAACAAAAAGACGTGGTCCGATGGGTTTTCGGGCAAATGACGAGGAACGCGCGCAGATTGAGGCGGCAGCCGCACGCGCGGGGTTGACCACTGGTTCCTACATCCGCGCCCGCACACTTGCCAAGTCCACGACACGTGCGGTACGCCGTCCTCCGATCGAGACAGCGCAACTCGCGCAACTGCTTGGGCTGCTGGGCACTATAGGCGACACCATTCGAGTTCTTTCTGAGAAGCACGGCGTACCTGCCGAAGAAGTACAGCAGACATCAGCCGTGTTTCGGAAAGCTGCAGCGGCCATCCTGGAGGCGATGGGAAAGCGCCCTGCCCTACTACGGGATCGCGGCCCATGATTATCAATGGCGGATCGCGCAGGAATGCGCAGTTTTTTGCGAAGCATCTGGCCAACGCAGAAGAGAACGAGCGCGTCACTCTCTGCGAAATCCGCAATCTCGCGGCGGTGAGCATAGCCGAGGCATTCCGGGAGATGGAAGCCATCGCCATGGGAACGCAGTGCACGAACTACTTCTACCACGCAAACATCAATCCGCTCTCCAAAGAGGCGCTAACGCCGGAACAGTGGGCCCGCGCCGTCGATTTGCTTGAGGAGAATCTTCGCCTTAGAAGCCATGCCCGGTTCATCGTGGAGCATCAGAAGAAAAGCCGCGTGCATCGCCATGTTGTCTGGCTGCGCATCGACGTTAGCAGAATGCGCGCAGTAGAAATGACCGACGATTATGAAAAGCATCAGGCGACCGCTCGCCGGCTCGAACAGGAGTTCGGTCTCGCCCAAGGCAAAAGCGTCCTGGGGCCACACAAGTTGAAAGGCGAGCGCCCTGCCCGCCGTCCCAAATCCTGGGAAACCTTTCGGGGCCAAAGAAGCGGGATCGACCCGCATTTGATGACGAAGGCAATCACCTCGCTCTATCGCAGCGCTAAGAGCGGGGCCGAGTTTGCAGTCCGACTGCAGGAATACGGCTATCGGCTCGTGAAGGGAGACAGGCGGGATTTTTGCATTGTGGACCCGGCCGGCCATAAGCACAGCCTTGCACGGCGTTTGAAGGACATTCCGGCAAGTACTTTGGCGGAGTTCATGAAGGATATCCGTGCGGAGCCGTAAACGCCACCGAACCACCCTCCCATCCGCAGCAACCCAGAAATAGTAGATCCGACTTCACTAACCCACCATAAGTTGTGTGTTTTGCTTGCATTTATTTCTGAAGCCATTACATTCAGACCGTCGGACACTTCTGATGGGAACCAGAATGCGGCACACGGATTGGGCGGAACGCTCCCAGACACATCGTTACCAGAACACGCCACGCTCAGATTTTCAGGGAGCGCCCTATCACCACCGCCAGGCCTTCCAGCACGCACAGACGTCGCTAGGCGCGGCCGGCCACCTCTTACATATCGGCATGGTTGCGGCGCCCCTCGTCATAGGAGAGGTCATCATCGATGCTGATAAGAAATGGCGTGCGATGCGAATGGTTCCGGTCCTCGGAGCGATCGCCTCTGAATTGCTTTGGACGCTCAAAATCTCGACTGATCGAAAAAGACATGAGGAAGATCACGCGGCGCTGGAGGCCTGCCGAGAGCAGCAGTGCCGATAACAACGCTGCCCCCCACCGTGCTTCGCCGCTTTTCTGCGACCCCCGTGCCGGTTGCCAGCTGAGGCAACTACTTCTCATCACTTTCCGTACCTGGGATTAAGCGCGTAGCTCGGGGAGCGTCCGATCCGGGGTGTAGCCTCGATAAGGATCTCCTTCGCCTTTAGCCTGCGTATTGAGCGGGAGATGTGCTCTTTGCGCC
>JBARHV010000209.1:0-6664 GCA_049799415.1 Silvibacterium sp. | reverse complement strand
TCAATTTTTTCATGAACAAATTCAAGAATCTGGGGTTCATCGAGTACAACGGTGGTCTGCAGATCAATACTTCTCTCTTAAGCGTCGTCCTGCACGAGTAGTCAAACTTTCCCACGGTCACGTAAGGTCACATAGGGCCGGTCACCAGAGTAGTCTGGTGACCGCCAGCGCTACACGCTTGCTCTTCGGCCTCTCATGAAATGCAGCACAAGCAATATCAGCCCTACAACGAGGGCTATGTGAATGAAAGCGCTCGTTATGTGAAATGCGAAAAACCCAAACAACCAAAGAAGAATCAGGACAACAGCGATTAGCGCGAGCATGTTCTTAGTCTCCTTGTTCTGGGCGCGGCGGCATCTGCAATTTCGCTTTTTCGAAATTACGCGGATGCCTCTTCGTGTGCGGAAGAACGTTGCACACACGCCAGATTAGCCTTAGGGAAGGCGAGTGTCTGTCCCGTTGTGGACACTTCCGTATTCTGATTTACACATGGATGAAAACTGGCCATTCGAGCGCAGGCTCTCGCTCTGGCCGGTTCTCGCGCATGCTGCACTTGTTCGGATGGCTTGCCTCAGTGTCGCATTTGATCGCGATTGCGGCCATGCACTTCGCCTGCTCAATCCATTGAAACTCGCTGGCAGAGGGGCTTCCAGGAATGCAACTGTACATCTCCAAAAATCCCATCAGTTCTTCACCGGCAACGATGCTTTCAGAGCAGAAAATATGCAATCCAAAGTGCCCCGCGCTTATGGCAATTCCGGCACGCTTGCTTGCGTCGTCCTCGGGCAGGGAAATGAGCGAAACCACGTTGCCAATCTGGCAATCAAGAGCGATGCAGATTTTGTTCAGGACTTCCGGAAGAGGCGCATGCGCAGAAATCGATTGAAGAAGCTGTTCTTCTGTCAGGGCCTGGATTCCCATTCCAGAATTCGGGTGCGGTTGGTGTCCTTGTGGCCGATCGCTTCGGTCAGAACGATATTCATCCATGGAATTCCTTCCTTTTCCGGTCGTATACATTGTCGATTGAGCTTGGGCCGGACTGGGCGGCTTTTGGCTGCTTGCGTTTCATTACATAAAGAGCCTTGTCCGCTGCATAGAGAAGGGTTCCGATGGTATCAGCGTCTTTCGGATAAGTCGCAATTCCAACGCTCACCGAGAGCGCCGGCTCTTCGGTCTCTCTCTCAAGAAGTTCGCAAATCCGCCGTTTTAGCAATGTGGCGGCGGCCATGCCTGTTTCCGGCAGGACTAGGGCGAACTCATCTCCGCCGTGGCGCGCTGCGGTGTCTATGGACCGGCAGCAGTCTCTCAGGATCTCCCCCAGCCTGCAGAGTGCTCGGTCCCCGGCCAGGTGGGAAAACCGATCGTTGACCTGTTTCAATCCATCGAGGTCCAGCAATGCCAGAGAGAATTCCCGGCCGGTTCGTTTGGATCGGCAAATCTCCGCGTGGAGCGCCTCGACAAGACGGCGATGATTGGCCAAGCCAGTCAGTGAATCGGTCGATGCCTGGTGGCGTAGCTGGTCCTCAAGGGTCCGTTGCTCGGTGATGTCGACAGCGATGATTTCGTGGCCAGCAAAGTTGCCATAGTCGTCAAAAACAGCGCGTCCGCTGATCCTGGCTTTCAGCATTGTGCCATTTTTCCGCTTCCACTCTGTTTCCACAGGCTCGATTTGCAATGTCTCGCGGGAGTGTCCCGCTGATGGCGAGTCCCCGCCGAAGCGGCTGAGCAGTTCAGTCAGATGATTCGCCGCCAAGAGTTCTTCTTTGGTTGAGTAGCCAAGCATGGCAACGAGGGCTTGATTGACGTCGACAATTTTTCCTGCAAAGTTACACCGGTATATTCCATATGCGGGATTGTCCACCAGCGCTCGATACAGCGATTGCGAATGCCGCAGGGATCTTCGAGCGCCTTCTAACTCCTCGCGTAGTTTCTTTTCGTTCAGGGCTTGGCGAACCGCAAAGGGCAATTGAGCGATATGCTCACGCTCCACGTAAGGGAGAGCGCCATGAGCGGTTAGCTCCGCCAAGGATTTATTTCCTGGACCAGTAGTTACAAAGAGAAGCGGAGTCTCCTGCACAGTCTGATGCAGGAGTTGTGCAGCTTCGGATCCTTTCCAACTCGGGCTGGGGTATCCAGCCACAACGACATCGTAGGCGTGGGCACGAAGTTGTTTCTTGCACTGCTCTATGGTCAAAACGATATCAGCGCTAACAATGAATTGCGCTTTCCTTAGCTCGTGCAGACAGTCGTCTACAATCCCTGCATCGTGGTGCATAAAGAGGACGCGGATAGGACGGCGTCTGTGAGATGTCGTGCCCGCTGTCCGGAAGTTCGCTAGATTAGGCTGCAGATCGTTCTGAGCCACGTTTGACATGCAAGCCCAAGCCCCCGCATGGACCACCGACGCCGTCCGCAAAACCCGAATGACCGGCCTGGTGGCACCCTTAGTCCCCTCACTATATGGTGGTAACAAAGCGGAGTCTGTTCCGTTTTGAACAGTTTCATATGGGTCAGTTGGAGAGTCCGGGTACCGCCAGCGCGAAGGGACGAAAGGGAAATGTGGGCACACTACAGGCCACAGAACATTGCCTGCCCGGACGCGAACTGCCCACATTCCTAAGCTCTTAATCTAATTGGTCGGCCGCTACTTGCTCACGCTGTAGGGCGCCCCGCTCCCTAGACAATAGTCCGAGTACGTCAGGATCCGGTCAATGTCCAGGCTCTTGAAGAAAAGGATTCTTGCGCTTGCGCCTACTTCAATTCGTTTCGGCATCCAGACTCCCTCACTCACTTGGGTTTGCTCCAGCATGACGTGCGAGCCCCGCTGCACGCGGGCCACGAACAAGCCCATTGAGAACGCCTGCGTCACTTGGCCGTCGACTTTGATCCAGCTGAAGTCTTGCTTGTCCACCCAGACCTTGCCTTCCACCTTGGAGAGCATCTTGCCGTACTTGCCATGCGCGTGATAGCCCCGGTGCGGCGTCACGCGAAATATGTAAGCTGGCCTGCCTTCGACGCTCTCTTCGCCGATGAGTTGGAAGTCGAATGCATTGACCATATCCTGGAGAAAAGCCCCGGCTTCTCCCTGCTTGCCGACCGTTCGCTCCGCCGGTGTTTCGTGCTCCAGCTTGTCGAGATCCTCCCGGCTCCTGCTCTGTTCCTCAGCCGATGGTGGATGCCCATTGTGTTCTACGAGTTGTTCAAAGTGAGCGCCATTGACGACAATCGTCCTGCTCACGTCCACAGTTTCCGATCTCACGTGTCCGAGTGCGTCCAGGCGCCGATCCTGATCTCGCTCCGTGTATGTATAATCCTCCCGGGCGTCCCAATTTCGCTCAGTGGCTGCGACCGATAGTTCCACGATGTGGCGGGCATCCAATGCGCTTGTAGGATTCTGAGGCTTGGCCGGGGAGTTCCCGTCAGTTTGACCAAAGAGCGCCGATGAAACCGTGAGCACGGACAAAAGCAGCAGCACGCCGGATTTTATTAGGATTCTCACTTTTGACTCGACGGGAGCTAGCGTCTAACACTCCGGAGAATCAGAATTCATACCTACGCTAATGCGTCGAGAGCTGAAAGTCTGTGCCAAAAAGAACAGATTTGTGTGCATATTAGAACAGACCGCAAGCTTCCGATTTAGTACAATTATTGAGTTAGCTGCGAGCGATCTGGATCTTCGCTTTCGGCTCACCGCTAAGGCCCTGGTCAAGCTTGGAGTTCAGCGCAAGATCAGAAGTCAAGGTCCGGCCTTCTTTCTTAGGCGACAGAAGCCGGTCCTGCGCTATCAGAGGCAGCGATGTACAAACAGTTCATTCTGCTGCTCGGCATGCTTCTGTGCAGCTATGTGTTGACGGCAGCACAAACGGTAGCGCCGCAGATTGTCCTGGCGTCACACCGGATTGCGCCGATTGCGGCCACGGTTCGAACCGCATCGGCGTCCTTGCTCGCAGGGGCCTTGCTGCGGCCTCGGAATCCCGGAAAATCCACTACCCATTTCAGCTACCTATCCGCGCGCGCTTACCAACGTGACCTAACGCTGGAGGGCCTGGAGGATCTTTCGCAGGTGCGCGAAGTTAAGACTTTGTTTAGCACGCAATCGAGTCTGCCCCTCGTACATTTCTGGGGAGGACGTTTGCGGTTTGATGGTTTTACGCGCACGCTTGACATGCAGAACGTGCAGCTTGGTCCTTCAGCCGCTGGCGGTTTGCTAGATTTTCGTCCCCGGCGCCAAAGCTATCCCGGCGAGCCGCATTCGGTCGATCTCTACGGGCTTAGCCTGAGCTTTCACCTCGGGCGAAACGCTCAGATCGGACGCCCCTCACAGATATGGCAGAACCTCACGCGAATTGTGAGTGCCGTTCGGTAGCTGGAGGCGGCGGGCATTCTTAGCCCGAATCCAGACAAAAGAATCTGAATTCTGAATAATGACGGAGATCCTGGTGTGCAAAACGAGACAGACAACAACTCTCCTAGGCTATAGAATGAGGAATTGGGATTCGCATCAGGAAAGTCGCCATGCTGAACTGCCCACTTTGTAACAGCGAACGAATCCACCGATCAAGACGCAGGGGTATTGTTGAACGACGTATTCTGGCCATGGTCTTCATGAGGCCGTTTCGATGTGACATCTGCGACTTTCGATTCTTCCGTTGGTCAATCGCTACCAATCCCAATTCACCTTCGCGGGCGATAACCTCGTAAGCATTACATTCATGACGTTAAGGATTGTCGAGTGACCACTCTCTTCGCGCGTGACCGAACTTTTACCGAGCCGATCAACTGGGTTACAACCCTTTTTATGGCGGCCTTCCACCTGGGTGCCATTGTGGCGCTCTTTTTCTTTACATGGAAGGCTCTCGCCCTGGCGCTTGTGCTGTGGTGGGTCGCCGGGAGTCTCGGCATCGGGATGGGCTACCACCGGCTTCTGACCCACCGTGGCTATAAAACTCCCAAATGGATGGAATATTTCCTGACCGTGTGCGGCACACTGGCTCTCGAAGGTGGGCCAATCGGTTGGGTAGCGACGCATCGCGCTCATCATCAAAATACCGACAGGGAAGGCGATCCCCACTCCCCGCGGGACGGCGGATTGTGGGCCCATATGGGCTGGATCATGACGGGCCAGGCGATACAAAATGCGTCGCCCGAGCTTCTTTGTCTTGTTCCAGACCTTCGCAAAGACAAATTTCACGTCTGGATCAGCAAATGGCACTGGCTTCCATTGGCCGTCCTCGGTCTGGCGATTTTCGCCATCGGCGGATGGCCCTTCTTACTTTGGGGCATCTTTTTCCGCACGGTCATCGGTCTCCACTCCACTTGGCTTGTGAATTCCGCAACACACATGTGGGGATCGCAGCGATTTCCCACCGGCGATAAGTCGACCAACAGTTTCTGGGTTGCGATTCTCACCTTCGGGGAAGGGTGGCACAACAATCATCATGCAGCGCCGCAGTCGGCGCGTCACGGCCTTGCTTGGTATGAGTTCGATTTGAATTGGTACGGAATTGTGATGCTCCGAAAGCTCGGCCTCGCATGGGATATCAAACTCCCACGGCCCAGGCCAGTTGGAGAAGCACGGGTCGTCATCCCGGTCGAAGTTGCCAAAGTGAAACCCTTGCTTCCGACAACCTCCGGTGACTAACTTGTTCTCTTCTGCGATTCCACGCCCGCATGAATCGCGGGGTGTGCGCAAACGCAGCACTCGAATAGTCAGCTTACTTAAGGGGAAGTTCTCAAGAATCTTCGTCGGAACTGTCAATCTCACTTGGCGATGTTTCCGTTGGGGATGATTGTTCCGGGGCATTCGCATGAGCAGATGGCCTGGCCGCAGGAGCCGCTCCGGCAATTATCTCTGTTTGCGAACGATGTTGTGGCTGAGCTTCTTCCGGCTGATCTTTCACTTCTGCCGTTTGGGTCTGGTGACCTTTTGCGAATTCGGTAGCCCGAGTATTTTCCGTTGAGTTTGATTCCTGACTCTCGGAGCCGACGAGCACCTGTTCGATCACCCTCATGAGTCTCCCGCCGTTTTGGGCTTTGGAGACCACTCGCTTTACGCCTGCGCGCTTGGCATGTTCTTCGACTTCTGGCGAAGCGTGCAATGTGAACATGATCACGCGTGTCCCAGGCCTGCTTTTTGTGATTTCCCGCGCTGCCGTTATCCCATCCATGACCGGCATAGCCAGATCCAGGACGATCAAGTCAGGAAGCAGTTCTTTCGCCTGCGCGACGGCTTCGCTGCCGTTCTTGGCTTCCGCGCAAACCTGCCAACCGGCATGGGAATTAATCAAATTGCGCAGGGCCGTGCGCATCATTTCATGGTCATCGGCAATGAGGATCTGTGTCGCCATCGGCAAACAACACCTAGGGACACCGACCGAGTGTGGCTCGTGTCCACCTGAGGCATGTTACGTTGCGTATCCTACCCCCTAACCACTCGCTGCGTAAATCAGGCAAATACCTTATCCAATGCCAAATATCCATTGTAAGTTCCCTGAGACTAAGGATTTGCATCTAGTCCCTACGGGGAAACCTGTCACCTCTTGCGCTACGTAGATCGTGAAATTAAGCTTTCGCGGCACTAAGCCACTTTGGCCTTGGCTTTGGATTTGCCGTTTTCAAACCGGCTCACGATAAATCCGGTCAGCCCGCTTATGATTGCCAATGC
>JBARHV010000208.1:0-7063 GCA_049799415.1 Silvibacterium sp. | reverse complement strand
GTATAGACGTTTTCATTGCCTTTGGGATAGTCAAACTCTTTGATTCCGGTGGAGACGATGCGATATCCCGGCATTGCTTCGCCGTAGTAGATGCCCGGCTCGGAGATCTTTAAGTCATAGTCGGATTGAGGCGGGATGTTTTGCAGCAGGTATTTGGGGAAGCCTCCGCCAACGGTCTGCGATGCGAAGCTCATGACTAATCCATAGCCGTGAGTGAACTGCAGATATTGATTGACCCATGTCTGCGCCTGGGCGGGAAGCTCAGGGGAAAGCTCGCGCGTCGACAGCATCACCTGATGATAGCCATCCGCAAGGTGATAACGATCCACATCGACGTTATAGAACTGGTAATAGAGCCGGATGGCCTGGGTTTGCTGATAGGTCTGCAGGAGCGGCCTGGGGTCCCAGAGGCGAATGTTCTGGATGGTGTCCTCGTTCCTGGCGATTACGTCGGGAGTGAGGTCGGGGAGCGCCGGGTAGGAGGTTTCCTGAATTGCATCGAGGCCGTAGGCCTTGCGTGTGAACTGGATGTAGCTTTTCAGGTAAGGAAGTTCCATGCTCAGTTCGCTCGGCTGTACCACGAACTTTTGAATCAGCTGCGGCAGCAATATCACGCCGAGGATATAGATCGCCACATATACCGCAGCGCCAAAGATCACAGTCCTGAATCGTGGACGAAGGAAATTGAATGCGAGCAGCGCGCACGCCGCGGCCGATGCGGCGACCATGATCCACAGTACGGTCAGGGTCACGTGGGAGGCTGTGTAACCGGCTCCGTGAACCACGCCCAGGCTTGAGTAGACGAGGTCGTAGCGATCCAGATGAAAGCCCCATCCCCAACTGGCTACCAGGACGAAGAGGAGCGCCGACAGATGCTGGCGGATATTCCGATGGATGACGAGCGGGCGACCTGGGTTGAGCCGCAGCAGCCCGAATGACGTATACGAGATCAGAACAACCGCGAGAGCGATGATGGTGAGGTAGACGAGGCTACCCTGCAGCAGTTCGTAGAAGGGAAGATGGAAGACGTAGAACCCGACGTCGATCTTGAAGAGAGGGTCCAGCAGTCCAAAATGGCCTCCGTAGCGGAAGCGGAGCCAGGTGTCCCACTGAGAAGAGACGCCCAGCGCAAAGAGCAGGGAGATGAAGGCGACTGCCACCCCGACAATGATCGCAAGAACGCCAGGGCTGAGATCGAAGTCGATTCTTCGGGGGCTCGGTGGAGCGTCGACAAAAGCGACATGATCAATTTGATTGCCCTTGAGCAGGGTGTGAATGGTTTTGGCGGCAAAGCGGAAATTGATCCAGAGAAAGACGAATGCGCAGACGAACGCCACGCCGAACATGGCCCATCGGACGGACAGAAGGGTCCAGAAGATGCCGAGGTAGTGAAGCTGACGCATCCAGAGCCATTTCTGGAGCAGCCCGGCGGTCACGGTGAGGAAGATGACTACCGCAATCAGCGCAATCCAGATGCGGGCGAAGAGATGGCGGCGGCGAGAGTGCGGTGGCGGGGTGTGTGCGCTGAAGTGCTCGTCTACTTCGCGTCGCAGCTTCTCGATAATTTTTTCGTCCAGGGGATCGTCGTTCATGGACATCGGCATTCATCATTACATAGTTCGGGGTTTGAGTGTTTGGCCGGGCAATTTGTGCGACGATTGCACCATGCCAATTACCGGGAGGACGCATGGCCGGGGATGATGTGACGGAAAATTCGCAAGAGGCGGTCCGGGAGCGTTCGCGCATTCCGCTGCCGGCTGGATATCGCCAGGGAATTATTACGGCGATCACTGTCCTGCTGGGATTTTCGCTGGTGTTTCTTCGCTACTGGGGGTTTGAGCTGCCGGGGACGTGGACGGTTTCGGCGGTGATGGCCGCAGGTCTGGTGGCGGTGTCCATCCTGCTGCAAATGATTACGCTATGGAGAGCTCTGCAGGTTAAAGACGACGACGAGAGCGAATATAAGAAGACTCTGCGCTGGTTTCTTTCATCCGCTGTCCTGTTGCTGGCGAGCCTGGTTGTTTCGGGGTTGTCTTATTTTCGGTTTGTGCGGTTCTGAGGACTGGCTGCGAGGGATGCGCTTCGCGCACAACAGTAAGGTGTAAGTCTTTGGCTATTGTCCGAACAAGCTAGTCTGTTGCTCTATGTGCAATAGTGTATCGACGCTATCGAGCACCGTGTATGCGGAAACTTGCGCCAGTTCCTTCGGCTCGACCTTATGTAATCCCCCACCATAGACGCGGCCTTCCGAGAGAAACTGGGCGGGACTGATGCGGTTCAGCGCCTCAAACACTTGCTCATAGAGATTCGGAGATTGCCTTAAGACCTGAAGCAGAGGACCCTTCGGGTAGAGCAATAGGTAGACATTGTGAGCTGTCGCCTGCGATTTATTCCAGATAAACCGAAATGGAGGCTTCCCGTTTCGGGATCGCCCCATGTATGTGCAAAGGAAGGGTGCCGGCGGACGCTGTTCCTGGGAATACCAAGGAGCGCGGCGACTCGTCAGGTATGCTTCGGGAATCTTTTGCGTGTAACCTGTCACCAAATATTCATAAAAGCGCGGCCATTTAGCCTTAATGATCTCTTCCGGTTCCGAGCAGTCCAGGAGGAAGAGGCGCGGGCAGACTTCGGGAGTACCGTCGAGCCGTGTTTCGACGATCTCTTTCGTGACATAACGCGGACCGGGAAGAATCGGTTTCAAAAAGTTCTGTGGAATATCCCATATCTTTGCATCCTGTTCATTCAGAATGAAAAACTCATTGCATCCGGTTGCAAGGCCGCGTTTGATGGAAAAAATATCCCCAAGGTTCAGCCGCCCCTTTTCCTTCGCTGTTGTTGTCGCTGGGAATTGAGTCCACTTAGAAGAGTGCGCGACAATTTGAAGCTGCACGTGTGCTTCATTTATAGGAGCGTCGATTGGACCGGCAAATGAAAATCGCACATTATGCCCGGGCGGGGGAGGCGACTTGCGAAATACCACGACGGCCGAAGAAACGAGCGCATCCGTAAATTGCACGTCAGTCGGGCAGAAGCGGTGGATATGCAGCAACGTCACGCGCTCGGTGAGATACCTCCGTAGAGTGACACCATAATTCACATCCATGAATTCCGAAGGGATGAGCCAAATTGCAAGCGCCTTCTCTTCCATCCAATCGTGGCACAGGAGCAGAAAATAGCAATACAGCCCAGCAAGGCCGCTGATGTCCATCTGCAGCGAACGAGCGAGTCGGGTCTTAAGACGCTCCTTTTCGGATCCAGATATGTGGTGGTGTCGGACGTAGGGCGGGTTCGTGAGTATCAGATTGTAATCTGGCTGGGGGGAGCGGCTGGTGAAGTCGCCTTCAATGATCCGGAGCCCCTCCGCTGCCCATAAATTCCGCGCCGTTTCCGCGAATAATGGGTCAATTTCAATGCCAGCAGCATCGTGTATGGTTTCCGAGGAAAATGTCTTTAAGAGTGCCGAGTAAAATGATCCTGTTCCGATGGCAGGGTCCAAGAATCGAACGGGTCCATCGCCATGCAAGTTTCGAACATAGCGGGTGAGATTGTGCGCCAGTTCAGGCGGCGTCGCAAACTGCCCCAACTTGTTGCGCTCTAGCGCTGTTTTAAGGCGATCAAGCCGTAGTTGCTCTTCCTGCCTATGTCCCTCAATGGACTGTGTTGTGAGCGTCGCCATTCCTGCCTCAGATACCAAGCTGATCGAGATCAGAGGTTCGGTGTTCCCAAACCCAGTCTATTCCTTCAGCAGCCTCATAGCCGAGATAGCCAGCATCGAAATATCCGCAAAGGAACAACACAAATACCACTTGATTGCCGAAGGTTCCCTTTAACTGGTTCATTTTGGTGGCCTCTTCTTTACGGCGTTTGTTGGTATTGGTAAAGTCGCCGGCAGATTTCGCTTCTATCAAGATCGGAAGCTGCGGGAGTTTTGCACTCTTGAGCTGAATCACCGTGTCTATTGGAATTCGTATTGCTTTCCCATTGCGGTTGGCGGAATTGACGAGCACGTTCTGCCTGAAACTGAAAGTTCCAGGTTGCATTTCAGTGATTTTGGCCGTCAGGGGATGTGGCTTTAGCTGGTATCCTCTGCTAGTCAGGTATTGCTCGATGAGGACGAGTTGACGTTTTTCCTGCGCATTGCGAACGATCGGCTCCGCGATTGCCCCGCACAAACGGTCCGCGACTATCGTTGATGACCGGTAACGCTCCTGGTTACTCGGGCGACGTTTCTCTGCCAGCCATGGAAAGATGTCCTGGTCGAGCATTCTTGCAAGGACACTGCAGATTTTATCCAGATAATCTTGTGCGAGTTGGGAAGCAAGCTTTGGTGGGATTTTCCCTTTCTCCATCCCGCCAACGAAATTCTTGCTGGAGTTTGCGAGACCAATCAGCCGATCACGGGCAAGCGGCGGACAGGTAGACATCCTTAGCATTGGGAGAATGCCTGGATTTTCTCCGATAACCGCCGCTGTGATTGTCGTCAAGTCCTCAGTATGGATAAGGCCCCGTTTGACGTCTTCAATAGTTTGCTTGCGCGTTTCGCGGTATGCCTTCGGCGCAAACTGTGTGAACCATTGATTGAATTGATCCACAGATGCTCGGGTGTCCGCTTTCCACATCTGAGGTTTATCGGCATTTATGGGCATACGGATTAACTGCAGCCGCTAGTGCTGCCGCAGGACATGCAGCGGTAGCAGCTTCCGTTTCTTACCATGATGGCTCCGCAGGTGTGGCAGCTTGGGGCGTCTCCCATGTCGTACATCTCCTTCATGGCGTCGGAGGCGTGGTAGATGCCTCGGTCCTTCATCTCTGGCATGGCAGCGGTCTCGTAGCCAGTGGCCTTGGCTTCTACTTCAGGCAGGATTCCGCCCTGGGGGGCGCTGGTGGCTCCCATGCCGCGAGTGGGGGTGTGCTGCTCGGGAGTTACTGTTGCCGGGATTTGCAGCGTGTCCCTGGCTTCGGCTGGGGACGATGCCTCGCCAGGGATAGCTGTTGCTGCGGGGGAGGACGTGGAGGCTCCTGCGAATCCGGCGAAGAGACTTAGCTGCGTGCCGGAGAGGAAGCGGAGCTGGAGCCAGCGGAAGATGTAATCCATGATGGATTTTGCGTAGCCGATTTGCTCGTTGCCGGTCCATCCGGAGGGCTCGAAGCGGCTGTGCGCGAATTTTTCGCAGAGGACGCGCAGCGGGACTCCGTGCTGGAGGGCGAGGGAGATGGCGGTGGCGAAGCTGTCCATGAGGCCGGCTACGGTTGAGCCTTCTTTGGCCATGCGGATGAAGATTTCGCCGGGCTGCCCGTTGGGGTAGAGGCCGACGGTGATGTAGCCCTCGTGTCCGGCGATGCCGAATTTGTGGGTGAGCGAGGCGCGCTCCTCGGGCAGACGGTGACGGATGGCGCGGGGCGGGGCGTCGGCGGACTGGTCGGTAATTGCAGTGATGCTGGCGATGGCTGCGTTGAAGGCGCCGGCGGCGCTGCTGACGGACTTGGCGGAGACCTCAATCTTTTCCGACAGCTTGGCTTCGAGGGTCTTTACGTCGGCCTCGGGCGCGGTGCGGCCGGTGGAGAGCGCGGCGAGGACGCGGTCGGCGGCGGCGGTGAGGGTTTCGTCGGCGGCCGCTCCCTTGATGGCCTTGGCCTTGTTGCCGTCGGAGACGTTGAGGGGTTGCGCGCCCTTTGATCCGTCACGATAGATGGCTACGGCCTTGAGGCCCTGACGCCAGGATTCGGCGTAGGCTTCGGCAATGTCGTCGATGGAGCAGTCGTGAGGTAGGTTGACGGTTTTGGAGATGGCTCCGGAGAGGAAGGGTTGCGCGGCGGCCATCATTTTGATGTGGCCCATGTATTGAATGGAGCGCGTGCCTTTGGACGGCTTGAAGGAGCAGTCGAAGACGGCGAGGTGCTCGGGCTTGATGCCGGGCGCACCTTCGATGGTGCCGGTGGCGTCGATGTAGCTGACGATGACGTCGACCTGGTCGTTGTTGTAGCCGAGCTTGAAGAGCGCGGCGGGCACGGTGTTGTTGACGATCTTGATCATGCCGCCGCCGACAAGCTTTTTGTACTTGACGAGAGCGAGGTCAGGCTCGATACCGGTGGTGTCGCAATCCATCATGAAGCCGATGGTGCCGGTGGGCGCGAGGACGGTGACCTGCGAGTTGCGGTAGCCGTGCTTTTCGCCGTGCGCGAGGGCCTTGTCCCAGCAGTCGCGGCTGGCTTCGAGGAGCTCGTCGAATTGCGGGACGGCGAAGGTTTCAAGAAGCAGGTCCTTCGACTTCGCTCCACTTCGTTCCGCTTCGCTCAGGATGACATTCTTTTTTAATTTGCCGATGTTGTTGACTTCGGCGCGGTGCATGCGGATGACGTCGAGGAACGGTTCGCGGTTGACGTAGTAGCCGGGGCAGGCTCCGCCATTGTGTTCGACGGATGCGGTGAGCGGCGTGGCAGAGGCCAGCGCAGGGCATTTTTCGGCGATGCGTGAGGATTGTAGGTAGGCCTCGCCGCACATGATGGCGGTGAGAGTGGCGGCGAAGTCGCGTCCGGCGTCGGAGTCGTAGGGAAGGCCGAAGGCCATGAGCAGCGCGCCGAGGTTGGCGTAGCCGAGGCCGAGCGGGCGGTAGTCGTGCGAGTTTTTGGCGATGGACTCGGTGGGATAGCCGGAGTTGTCGACGAGGATCTCCATGGCCGTGATGAGGATGTCGATGGCGTTGCGATAGGCCTGGATGTCGAAGGTTCCAGCGGGTGTGACGAACTTGAGCAGGTTGAAGCTGGCCAGGTTGCAGGCGGAGTTGTCGAGGAACATGTACTCCGAGCAGGGGTTGGAAGCGTTGATGCGCCCGGTGTTCTTCGAGGTGTGCCAGCGGTTGATGGTGGAGTCGTACTGCATGCCGGGGTCGCCGCACTGCCAGGTGGCTTCGGCGATCTTGTGCATGAGGTCCCGGGCGCGGTAGGTCCTGGCCGGCTCGTGTCCCTTGACGGTGTAGGTGGTGAAATCTCCATCCTTCTCGAAGGCGCGCATGAACTCGTCGGTGACGCGGACGGAGTTGTTGGCGTTCTGGAAGAAGATGGA
>JBARHV010000207.1:0-18092 GCA_049799415.1 Silvibacterium sp. | reverse complement strand
AGTCGGAACCATGGCCGGGCAGGTCATCATCGAAGGCTTTCTGCACATCCGCTTCAGCATCTTTCTGCGGCGGCTGCTCACGCTCATCCCGGCCATCATCGTCATCGCTATCGGACTCGATCCCTTGCGCATTCTCATCCTCTCGCAGGTGGTGCTGAGCTTTGCCTTGCCCTTTGCGCTGGTTCCGCTACTCCTGCTCACCGGCAAACGCGAGGTTATGAAGCAGTTCACCAACAGTCGCCTCACGCACTGGCTGGGATGGCTGACCGTGAGCATCATCATCGCTCTGAATCTCTTCCTGCTATGGCAGACCTTCACCGGACAATGATCTTCCTGATTTACCGTCAAATGCTGCAGGTTTTACTCATCGACTTTCTGGCATTTGCTGGCCAAATATCTATAGTAATGTTAATGATGTTATAAATGTTATATAGATTATGCATAAACATTAAGCTGCATAAGATTGCTATAAACTCCTATGGATCCAGTTAAGAACCCTTACGCGCCCGGGGCCGGGACTCCGCCGCCAGAATTGGCTGGCCGGGATAAGCTCCGTGAGCAAGTCCGCATAGCCATTGCACGAATCCGCCGCGGCAATCCCGCCAAGAGCGTTTTGATGGTCGGGCTGCGTGGAGTCGGCAAGACTGTATTGCTTGAACGGATGAGGATGGATGCTGAGGCTACAGGGATCTACACCTTGCGCATCGAAGCACCGGAAAATCGCTCGCTCCCTGCATTACTGGCGCCGCAGCTTCGTTTGGCCCTGTTGCGGTTGAGCCGTGTGGACGTTGCAAAAGACCTTGCGCAGCGCGGCCTGAAGGCTTTGGCTGGCTTCGCCAGGGCGCTGAAGGTGAAATATAACGATATCGAGGTGGGTCTGGACTTTGATCCGGAGCCGGGACTTGCCGATAATGGCGATCTCGAAGGAGACCTGACGTCTCTGCTCGAAGAGGTAGGACAGAGTGCCAGAAAGGCCGGCACGGCCGTCGCCATTTTCATGGATGAGCTGCAATACTTGAAACAAGCGCAGTTCGCGGCGCTTATCTCCGCCTTGCACCGCTGCGCACAGATGAAATTGCCGGTGACCGTGGTAGGAGCGGGACTTCCACAGCTCCGAAGTCTGGCGGGCAACGCAAAGTCCTATGCCGAGAGACTCTTCGACTATCCGGAAATCGGCCCACTGTCAGAATCGGAAGCCTCCTCCGCTATCGTCAAGCCAGCGCAGCAGGAGGGTGTGGAATTTACAACGGATGCTGTGCATGAAATTGTCGTTCAAACGCGAGGCTATCCCTATTTTCTTCAGGAGTGGGGAAAGCATGCTTGGGACGTTGCGCAACAAAGTCCAATCACCGGCCGGGATGTTGATACTGCGTCCAGGGAAGCAATTGCAGCACTGGATGAAAGCTTTTTTCGCGTGCGTTTTGACCGGCTGACTCCTGCGGAGAAAAAATATCTGCGCGCAATGGCTGAGCTGGGAGAGGGCCCGCATCGATCCGGAGACATTGCCGTGGAGTTGGGAAAAGTAGTCAATGCGATGGCTCCCGTTCGACAGAGCCTGATCGCGAAGGGGATGATCTGGAGTCCGAGTCACGGCGATACCGCCTTTACTGTGCCGCTCTTCAACGAATTTATGCAGCGCATTATGCCCGGTCCCGACTGGGAGAGTGAATGAGTTATCCCTCTATCAAGTGATGCATGATCGGGATGCTGATCTTCAGTTGCTTCTCACCTGCTCCCCCCGTTGCCTTGTTGCTTTAATTGACATCGCCAATCCAGCCGCCCTATAGTTAAAGGGTAGCCTTTGCGTGAGGGATTCATGCGCAAAGCTTGTGATCGCCGCTCCTCTCAATCCCAGCCTGCCGGACACTCCCACGGAGACCGACGTAGTGCCGGGCCACTCAACTGGCCACACACCTCGTCTCCCCTCAGAGACTTCGCGCGGACTCGGAACGGAAAGAGCTTCGATTCCCGAATCTTCGCGGATCAGTCGTGAATCTGTAAGACTACCGGCGAAGAAATCTGCATCGTTCTGACCCCCGGCCCCGTGCGAGCGTGGCCCCTTCTGGACATTGCAGGGCGGCTCGCGGAACCGCCGACCCAAGAATCCCGGAGCTGGCAGTTATGGCAGATGTCCTGAATCCTGAACAAGTCGAGAGCAACCCTCTGAACACCGAAATGGAAACCCCTACGCTGGAAGCCGCGGCGGATCAACCCGATTCGTCCATCGAAAACACTCACACCCCGGAAGCCTCTTCCGCAACCCCCGCAGAGCCTGTCGCTGAGGCGCAGACCGAGATCACGGAAGACGTCGATTTCGGCAGCATGGAAGACTTTGCCGCCGCCCTTGAGTCCTTTGACCGGGAACAGGCAGCCGAAGCCGCCGCGCAGGCCTTTGATGACAGCGCCGTCGTGCAGGGAACCGTGATCAAGCTCACGGACAAGCACGTGGTCGTCGATGTGGGCATGAAGTCCGAAGGACTCATCCCCCTCGAGCAGGTGCTCGACCACACCGGTCAGCCCAAGCTGAAGGCCGGTGATCCGGTTGAGGTCGTCATTGAACGCGAGGACCCCGAAGGCGGCTACCAGCTGAGCTACGAAAAGGCTCTGCGCCATCGCGTGTGGGACATCATCGAGAAGGCAGCCAACGACAAGACGCCCGTCACCGGCATCGTGGTCAGCCGCGTCAAGGGCGGCCTCACCGTCGACATCGGCATCAAGGCATTTCTGCCCGGCTCCCAGCTTGAAATTCGCCCTGTCCGGAATCTCGACGCTTACATCGGCCAGCCCATTGACGTCCGCGTGATCAAGCTGAACAAGAAGCGCGGCAACATCGTCATCTCTCGCAAGGAAATCCTTGAAGAAGAGCAGAACGCCAAGCGTTCCGTCACCCTTGAGCACCTCGAAGAGGGCAGCATCCTCACTGGAACCGTTAAAAACCTCACCGACTACGGCGCATTCGTCGACCTCGGTGGCATAGACGGTCTGCTGCATATTACCGACATGTCCTGGGGACGCCTGACCCATCCCCGCGACCTGGTCAACGTCGGCGACGAGATTCAGGTCAAAGTCCTCAAGTTCGACAAAGACAAGCAGCGCGTCTCGCTCGGCTTCAAGCAGCTCACGCCTGACCCCTGGCTCGACGCCGTCGAACGCTACCCCCTCGGCGCGCGCGTCCATGGCCGCGTGCTCAGCGTGACCGACTACGGATCTTTCGTCGAGCTGGAGCAGGGCATCGAAGGCCTGGTCCACGTCTCTGAAATGACCTGGTCCAAGCGCATGAAGCACCCGTCAAAGCTGGTGAAACCCGGCGACGACGTGGAGACGGTGGTTCTGGCCGTCAATCCTGCCGACCGCCGCATCTCGCTCGGCATGAAGCAGCTCCAGGAAAACCCCTGGGAGCATCTGGTTGCGCGTTACCCCGTCGGCACCAACGTCGAGGGCCGCGTCCGCAACCTCACCGACTTCGGGGCCTTCATAGAAATCGAAGACGGCATCGACGGACTGGTCCACGTCAGCAACCTGAGCTGGACCAAGCGCGTCAAGCATCCCTCTGAAGTTCTCAAGAAGGGCGAGAAGGTCAAGGCCGTGGTTCTCGGCGTCGAGCCGGAAAACCGTCGCCTCTCTCTCGGCATCAAGCAGCTCGAACCGGATGTGTGGGACACTTTCTTCGCGCAGCACCGCGTAGGCGATGTCGTCCACGGCAAGGTTCTGCGGACCGCCCAGTTCGGCGCGTTCGTAGAGATTGCCGAGGGTGTCGAAGGCCTTTGCCACATCTCCGAGGCAACAGACGCGCACGGAGCCCCAGCCAAGCTCGAACAGGGCCAGGAGCACGAATTCAAGATCATCAAGATGAACCAGGATGAAAAGAAGGTCGGGCTCAGCATACGCGCCGTCGGTGAAGAAGCCAGCCGCGCGGATGTCGAAGCCTACAAGGCCCCGGTTTCCAGCTCCACCACCACGCTCGGCGACCTGATGAATTGGAAGCGCGAGCAGTAACAGATCCTCCAGAACAGCCAGCACGGCAAAGCGCCATCCCACTGCGGATGGCGCTTTTGTTTCCCCTGAAAACTTCCTGCTCTATGCGGCTTCAGTCTTTATCTTGCATGGCCCGCAGCGCATCAAGGCGCGATCTCCTGAGAGACGCACCAGGATCTCCCGTAGGGTAATACTCCATCGCAATAAATTTGTCGTAATGGAGCGATGCAAGTTTTCGATAGATGTTGCCGTAGTCAATTTCACCCGTCCCCGGCTCATGACGGCCTGGCACATCGGCAATGTGGACCAACCCTACCCACTCAATGTTGTTTTCCAGCTTTTCAATCAAGTTTCCAGCCCCGCGCTGCTCATGGTAGAAGTCGTACAAAACCTTCAGGTTTGGCCTTCCAGCCTCGCGCACAATTTTGAATCCGTCGGTAACCGACGTTAGCCAGATGGTTGGGTTTTCCAGCGGGTCGATCGGCTCAATCACAATCCTGATATCGTGCTCTGCGGCAACATCGGCAACGCGCTTCAGGTTCTCGACGCAAGCCGTGTACTGTACCTCCCGCGGCATTCCATCAATGCGCGGCCCCGATAAAAGGATGATTTGCGGGCACTCGAGTTCCTTGGCCATCGGAATCAGGGCGGTGAATTCAGCAAGCAGTGCACCGGCGGCCTTGGGGTCTGCAAATCCGGTGTTCACGCCGCTCATCGAATCGCAGACTAGCCCCAGAGAGCGCATGCGCGCCTTGATTCGGCGGGTGTCCCCAGGCGACCATTTCTTGTACTCACCAACCAGCTCCATCCCCTGGTAGCCCGCTGACGCAACCGTCTCCATGCATTGCTCCAGTGGCGCTTTGTTCTCCAACGTCCACATCATCACGGAAAACCGTACCGGCGCAGGCGTCAGATCGCCACCGGAGCTTTGACCTCTGGCGCTGAGAAAGCCGTGGCTGATGGCCAGACCGGCTAGCGATTGATGAAATTCGCGGCGATTCATAGCTCCTCCATCATGCCAGAAGCGCAGAGCACTCTTATTCTTGGTGCCTTACTTCATCCACGCAATCTTCGACCGCATACCCCGAACATCCCGCCAGCCGTCTTTGCCATCTCAACGCAATGAAATGAGCTTGCTGCCCTGAATTCAGCGGGTTGCAGACTAACTTAACGTTCACTAGCTTAACGTTCACGGAGGAACCCATGAAGCGCCTGGCCGCTTTCCTCGTTTTAGCCTTTGCCGTCACCGTTCTCGCTCAAAACCGGCCCTATCCGCCCGACAATAACTGGGCTTACGGCCCGCAAAATAATCAGTGGAACCCCTCTTGGAATAACCGGCCAAACCCGCGCAGCGGAGCTTGCTTTTATTCGACCGCACCCTTCCGCGGAAACCACTTCTGCGTTCGTGTCGGCGACCGTCTACCCTCGCTGCCCGGCGGATTTGGCGACAACATCTCATCGGTTCAGGTCTTTGGCCGCGCCCGGGTGCGCATCTTCAACGACCGCAACTTCCGCAATGGGAGCACCGTGCTGGACGGTACCGTTCCTGATCTGCGCCAGGTGCCGTTTCGCGGCGGCCATACCTGGAACAACCGCATCTCGTCCCTGATCGTTTACTAACCCACGCAACTCGGAGGCGTTTGCCGGTACAGCAAACGCCTCCGAGTTGGAAATCGAACCCATCCGGTGCTAGCATCGGCTTCAAGATCTCTATATCAAGCCATGATTCGGGTCATCACCGTCGAGCGTGAGTACGGCAGCCGGGGAGCGGAGTTCGCTCATCGCCTGGCCAAACATCTGGGCTGGAAACTGATCGACCACTGCCTGATCGAAGAGATCGCAAAGAAGGCCGGCGTCTCCACTGATCTCGCTGAGCGCTGCGACGAACGCCTCGACCCTTGGTACTACCGCATCGGCAAGGCCTTCTGGCACGGCTCCATTGAGCGGCTGCCCGCCCTGCCCGAGTCCGAAGTCTTCGACAGCGAGAGCATGGTCGGCTTCGTGCGCCAGTACATGACGAAAATTGCCGAGGAGGGCAACTGCGTCATCGTAGGCCGCGGAGCAGCCAGCACCCTGGCCCGCGCCCCAGGGGCCTTTCACATCTTCGTCTATGCCTCGCAGTGGCGTAAGGTGCAGTGGTTTGAAGAGCATTTCCCCGAGCACACCCGGGATGCCGAGCGCGAGCTGGCCGCCACCGACAAGCGCCGCGCCGCCTACGTCCGCCGCTACTTCCAGCAGGACTGGATCGACCGCCGCCTCTACCACATGATGATCAACTCCTGCATGGGCTTCGAAGCCATGATCCAGGCCGCCACCGACGGCGCAGGCCTCGGCCAGCTGGTGGAATCCGGGAAGGTCGCCGCTGGGATATGAACTAGCTGAACAGCCCGGCGACTCCCGATAAATATCACGTATCACTCAACTCCTGAGCACTGACGTGTTATTGCTCCCGCAAGAGAGCAGCAGGCTGCGCGGACAGCGCGCGCTGCGCCGGCCACGCAGCGGAGAGTATCCCGATTGCCCCCATGGTCAGCACTGCGGACAGAATCACAACAGGGTCGGATGCCGACGCAGTCGCCCCGTAAACGATGCTGGCCAGCACGCGGCTTGCCGTAAAGCCCAGCGCCAGTCCGGCAATGGAACCAATCCCCAGCAGCAAAGCCGCTCGTCCCAATGCGGCATGCAGCACGTGGCGGTTCTGTGCGCCAAGTGCCACGCGCAAGCCTAGCTCGCGCATGCGGCGCGATACGGTGTAGTTAGCCAGGCCGAAGATTCCGGTCACCGCCAGCATCAAGGCCAGCGCGCCCAGCACGCCCAGCGCGACGGTGGCCGCGCGCTCCGGAAGCATGAAGAAGCCCAGTGCGTCCTGCCATGTGCTCACGCTGAAGACCGGCAGCGCCGGATCGACGCCCGCGATTGCGCGGCGCACCGCTGGAATCATCTCCGACGGCGGCCGGTAGGAACGAACCAGAAGAACGGTGCCCGACTCCGGTTGCTGAGCGATCGGCCAGAAAATGGCGCCCTTGGGGTCTTCGGCCATTGCCTCGTACTTGCCGTCCTCGACCACGCCCACGACCTGCGTCAGGGTTTTCGAGTCGCTTGGAAACGATTTGCCGACGGCATCAACAGTCCCAAACAACTCTTTTGCCAGTCGCTCGTTCACGATCGCAACATTCGGCGCCTTCGCGTCATCGTGATCGGTAAATTCGCGTCCGCCCAGCAGGCGGGTTCCGGCAGTGTGGAAGTATCCCGGACTGACTTTGAAGTATTGCGCAAGATAGCTTGTGGACTGCGCGTTGAAGTTCGTGGTGCCCGGAGGAAAGATCGACGTATTGCTCGAATCGACGCTCAGGGGCGTTGCGCTCGCTAACGCCGCGCTCTCAATGCCCGGGATTCGTTTCACGGCATCGAGCAGTCGCTGCTGAATGGGCCCGGAATCTTTGTAATCGGCCAGATGCACATCCATCGATGCCAGGGTGACGTTCTGCGGCTGGAATCCGATATGGACCCGGAGGCTGCGCACCAGCCCGCGCACCGCGACAAACGACGAGGTGACCAGCAGGCAGCAGAGCGCGATCTGCACCACCAGCAGAATATCGCGCAGGCTAAACCGGCGATGATTCGCGTCGGCGCTGCCCGCCTTCAGCGTAGTGTTGGGATCGGTGCGCCAGATTTGCCGCGCGGGCAGTATGCCGAACAAGGCTCCCGTAAAAAGCGCGAGCAGAGACGCGAATACATAAACCGTTGCGCCCGGTTCAACAAAAACCGCGATCGGAATTTCCGTGCTCGGATGCCAGACGGTGAGCGCATGAAGCAGAACAGTGGCCAGAAAAGCGGCAGCAGCTCCGCCCAGGACCGCCAGTGAAATCGATTCCGTCAGCAACTGGCGCAGCAGCCGGGCGCGGCTGGCTCCCACAGCGATGCGGATGCCCAGCTCTCGCGCTCGGTCCGTCATCCGGGCAGTAAACAGCCCGCCCAGGTTGGCGCAGGCCGCAAAGAGAACCAGAAACGCCAGCAGCATCACGCCGAACAGGAAGGCGCGAACCGGACCGCCAATCAGATCGCCGAACAGCCCCGCCGGAGAAACGCGCAGCGTGATGTGTTTGTCATCGTCGGGATACTGTTTCGCCAGCTGCAGCGCGACGTTCGCCAGGTCCGCATTGGCCTGCGCCACCGTCACTCCCGCCTTCAGGCGGCCCACGAGCCATGAATCGCCGTCTCCGCGTGCATTCAGCCAGTTGTAGCCCTCGATCTCGGGCGCGTCGTGGATGGGAACCCACACCTGCGGCCAGATGAGGCGTTCCGTTCCATTGAAGTACTTCGGCGCGACTGCCACAACCGTGAAAGGCTGCTTGTTGATGCGAAAGGTTCTTCCGACGACCTTGGGATCGCCGCCGAAGCGCGTCTGCCAGCAGTCGTAGCTGAGCACGGCATAAGGATCGCCGTTGACCTTGGTGTCATCCGCCGGCGTGATAAAGCGGCCCAGAATCGGCTGCACGCCAAGCATCTGAAAATAGTTCCCGGAAACTTCGTATCCCCACACCGGCTCTGCGACCCCGTTGGCGTCCAGGCCCAGGCGCGCCATGCGTGTAACTGCCAGACCAGAGAATGTCCGGTTGCGGTCGCGAATGTCTTCGTAATTCGGGTAGGAGATAGTGAAGTCGCTCGGATCTTTGCCCTGAACCGTGAAGATCCGATTCGACTCCGGCACCGGCAGCGGATGCAGCACGATCGCGTTCACCACCCCGAAGACGATCACGTTCGCGCCGATGGCCATCGTCAGCGTGAGCACGGCAAGGACGGCGAAGCCGGGCGAGCGGCGCAACTGGCGCAGGGCATAGCGCAGATCGGCAAAGAAATTCCGCATGGAAGCACCTCAAGCAGTTGCAGAGATACCAGCACGTCCCAGTCCATCACATGGATGCGTGAACACCCTGAAAACTCAACACTTGCGACTTCCCGAAAACAGCTCCGGTGTCCATTTTCAAGAAACCTGTCCAGCAATGGACAATGAATCCATCAGCAGTAGGAACTCCTCGACTTCGCTCCGAATGGCAATGGTTCGAGCGAATGGCTAGTAGCGAATGGCTAATGGCTGCTTTTTAGCTGACCCGCGCTCCGCAGTGCCCGCAATAATTCGATCCGGCAAGAAGAATTGCTCCGCAGCGGGCACAGCTCCGCACGGCTCCCATGGCAGGAAACATAAGGTTACCCGGAGCAGCCGCTACCGGAGCTCCCAGGTTTGACGCGAAGTAGGTCGCAAGTGCCAGATTGTATTGCCGCACCCGCCCCGGCATAAAGAAGCACTCGATAAAGCTGACCACCGTGGGAATACCCGTCCAGCAGAACACGCAATAAAGGATTCCCAGCCCGGGACGGCGCAGGTAGAAGTGGTGTGCGCCAAAGGTGCCGAGAAACAGCGCGAGCAGCAGGCCCACAACCTCGTCCTTTTGCCAGGCCGACATATGCGCGTAATAGAGCGCCCTCTGCTCGTCACTCCATGCGAAGGCGGATGGCGGCAACGCGGCAATCATGGCAGGCTCTCTTTCTCACGCTGCATGGCCCCTTGCGGACGGTTTCTACAGTCGCTGCAATAGAATACGCAAAATATAGGCCGCAGGTTCCGGGAAGTTACGGCCCGGATGCGGCCTGCGCCAAATGCTGCTCTCGCCCGCTCCTCACGGGCGTCTGGCCAACAGCCGCTTTCCCCGGTATCGTTAAGCAACCCGCATGCGCCTGAAACGTGCATCTACAACAACATTGTCTCCCGCTCCTCAACCCGCCATGAGTCCGCTCCCCATGCCGCGGTCCAACCGCAGTCTCCTCGTCGAGGAGCCGTTGATTCTACTCGCCCTGGCGCTGCTCGCAGCCTACTTCGCACGGGACATTCTCATTCCCCTGGCCATCGCGCTTACGCTGAACTTTCTCCTGGCCCCGGCGATCATACAGGTCGAACGGCTGAAGTTAGGGCGCATTTTTGCGGTCATGCTGGTCGTGATCATGGCCTTTTCGGCTGTGGGAGCCGTAGGTTGGATCGTGGCGCGGCAGGTCATTGCCGTGGTAAACGATCTCCCGAACTACCGCGAGAATATCCAGGACAAGCTGGACGCACTGCATGCTCCCACCTCAGGTCCGCTAAGCACAACGCTGAACAGCCTGCGCGAGATTGGCGGAGAGATCTCCGGCGAGACGGCTCCGCCGCCGACCGAGGATCTGCGCACAAGGCGCGAGCGTGAGCAGGCCCGGCTGCAGGCGGAGAAGCAGCCCATTCCGGTCACGGTAATTCCGCCCGCGCCATCCAACAGGCAGTATCTGCGCCAGTACGCAGTGCCGGTGCTCAAGCCGCTGGGCGCGTTGGCCATGGTCCTCATCTTCACGGTCTACATGCTGCTCAAGCGGGAGGACCTCCGCAACCGGCTGCTGCTACTGGCCGGAATCGGGCAACTCAATCTGATGTCGCAGGCCCTGAACGATGCGGCGGCCCGCATCAGCCGCTACCTCATCATGAATGTGCTGGTGAATGCCGGCTATGGCGTGATCTTCGGCATCGGACTCTATCTCCTGCATGTTCCCAATGCAACGCTGTGGGGTGCGCTCATGGGCATCCTGCGCATGGTTCCCTACGCGGGCACCCTGATCGCCGGGCTCTCGACACTGGCCTTCACACTCGCCGTGTTCAACACCTGGTGGCACCCATTATGGGTGCTGCTGCTGTTCGCCGGCCTGGAGTTTGTGATTGCGAATTTCATCGAGCCTCACATCTATGGCAACCGCACCGGCATCTCGCCCTTTGCGCTGGTCATCATGGCCATTGTGTGGACGCTTTTATGGGGATGGCCGGGGCTGATCGTCTCAACGCCGCTGACCGTGTGCCTCATCGTGATGGGGAGGCACATTCCGCAGATGCGGTTCCTGCACATCCTGCTGGGCGACGACGCGGAACTGTCTCCGGAGGCGCATTTCTACGAGCGTATGTTGGCCATGGATCAGCCGGAGGCGCGCCAGATTGCAGGAAAGTTCCTGGATGGGCGCGGCCTGGTGGAGCTCTATGACAATGTCGTGCTTCCCGCGCTGATCTTGAGCGAACAGGACCGGCATAAGGGCGTGCTCGATGAGGTACACGGCACCTGGCTGTATCAAAGCTCGATTGAGCTGATCGCGGAGCTCGCGGACTACAGGTTCCCGCAAGTTCCTCCACCCGGCGATTGCGCCGTCGCAACCGCCAGAATAAAACCGGTGGTATGCGTTCCGGCCGGCGATCAGGCGGACGAGATTGCCGGAACCATGTTCGCGCAGCTGCTGGAACAATGCGGCCACAAAACCATCGTGCTGGGATCATCAGCCTTATCGCCGGAGATCATGGCGCGGCTGGCCGAGGATCCGGGCACCATCGTGTGCGTCTCTGCGGTGCCTCCCTTTGCCTTTGCGCAGGCCCGCAAACTGGCGCAGACCCTGCGTGAAAACCTGCCCGAGAATCCCATGATCGTCGGCTTGTGGGGTGGGAGTGACGATGCCGAATCCATGCGGTCGCGGTTTGGAAATGCGCGCCTGGACGGCGTGGCAACCACGCTGAGCGAAGCCCTGGGGCAAGTAAGAGAGATTGAACAGCAGGCGGCAATCCCTGCACTCTCCTGAAACAAAGAGAAAACGAACCGCTTCCGCGCTCGCCGCCGTGAACGAAAAATCAGCTCCAAAAGAACGCGCCCGGCAAGGCCATGCCGGGCGCGTTTCTGGAGTGGAGCGAGTTAAGATTTACAGCGCCGCAAGGCCGCTGGTGACGAGCACGATGATGACCCACCAGCCGACGACGACCGCCGCTGCCTTGCCCCGTGAGACGCGAGCAACAATCGAGACACCGATCACCGTCAGCACCAGCGACCATATTTCAAAGAGGTCGATGTGCATGCAAACCGTTCGAATAAATAACGGCATGTCGGAGCTCAGGTAATATCCGATGTTGCTCCCGACCGGATTGCTCATGAGGAAAGAGTCGGGCGCAAGCCCGGCGAAGATGGCAACCACCGCCAGAATATATTTAATGTTCATCACTATACTTGCGTACATACTCACCGCGAAGATCTGGCTGTATTTTGAAGTGCCGCCAAATCCAAAATTGACCGTGGCCCAGTTCAGCAACGCGATGATCAGGGTGAAGATGAGTACAAGTACGAAATAGCAATAGCCGACGACGGCGGTTACTTTCGCAGAGACGGCTTTGATGGATTCGGCCTGAGGAGATGACTCGATCTTCTCCGCCTTCACCGGGTTCTGGTGGATATTGTTTTCAAAGACCTGCTCCCAGCCGATCTTCTTTTGGATGGAGAAGCTGAAGGCGACCCCCACCAGAATCATGATGACCAGCGGCCCCCAGAAGGTCGCCTTGCGCCGGATGTCGATGAAGGTCTTGGTCGGCGCTACAAAAGAATCGATAACGCGCTGGGTTTCTGTAAGAGGTGCTCCAAGGGGTGCGGTTTCTGCCAGTTCGCTCATAGTAACTCCCGGATGATGAGGGTGCTGCAGGTTGGATTTTTTCAACAGAAACAAGAACTAGGGTTGGCCGGATTGTACTCCGGCGCGGCGCGAGGGCGAAATGAAATTCTCGTCTTCACGCCGGGAAGATTTGCCAGGAGCTCTCGGCAAAAAATCGGACCGCCGGGGGGAACCCAGATGCCTACTTACCTTTTCCCCCAAATGTGAGTAATCTGAAGGGGCTCTGGAAGGTTTTCCGCCTCCACCTTATGCGTTACTTACATTCTGCCGTGTCTCTCGTGCTGGCCTTCGGGCTGGTCGGGTCTCCTGCTGCCTGGGCTTCCATCAGGCATCATCGTCACCACACCTACTCGGCTAAGACCAAAGAGCGAAAGGTCCAGGCCCATCACGGCAACACGGTTCCATCTGGCTCGTTGGCCGCGCATAAGGCGCTCAAGCGGCACCAGGCGATGAATGCGCACACCCACCACGTTGCCGAGCGCCGCATCCGGCAGCGCAGCCGCATACATCTCGAAACTGAGAAGCGCGATGTAGCCGTGACAATTCCTCCCATCCCCATGCGGGATGGCCATCTGTATATGCCTCCGCCGTTGGTCGGCTCTCTGGCTTCTCTCCAGCGCCAGAACACCCGCGATGAGGCCGAAGGGCTGAAGCGTATCCAGAACGATGCCCAGCTGAACCTCATGCGGCGCAACGGACAATTGGTGCCGCTGCCGGTAAGCATGCGGTTAAGGGTAAGCCCGGACCTGCCTCTGGATCGACGCTGCACGCGTCCTTGGACAGCGAAGTTTCTCCTCGATACCGCGCGCGCACACTATGTCCGCTTCCACCGCCCCCTGCAGATAAACTCGGCGGTGCGAACCGTCCAGTTCCAGCGCCGCCTCGTCCGTGTGAATGGCAACGCTGCTCCCGCGACGGGCGCGATTGCGTCGCCGCACCTCATGGGCGCAACCATCGATATCGCCAAGAAAGGGCTGTCGCTCTCTGAGATCGCGTGGATGCGGGCCTACCTGCTGCCGCTTCAGGAGGCAGGGAAGCTCGACGTGGAAGAGGAGTTCTACCAGTCCTGCTTCCACATCACCGTCTACGAGTCCTACGCGTCGGGAACCAGACCCACAACCAGGCGGTCTCGCCGGCATACTTCGGAAGCCCTGCTCGCTTCGCGCATGAGATAAAAACAGGGCGCGGCGGAACACAACTCCCGCGCCCGCAATTTCATTCCAATAACATAGAACCGGAGCCCGCCGTCGCGGCTATAGCTCTTCACCTGGGTGGGAAGCTTCATCTCCCTCGCAGGCAGTATGCTTGAGCTTTCCTCTCGCGATCCCAACGAATGTGGTCGATACATGTGGACGCTTGAGGCTTTTAGGTATTGATTTCCAGGAGACTCCACCGTGTCCTCACCCACCGCTGACGTTCTTGGCCAGATCGGACTGCCCGCTCCCATCAGCGAGCTTGCCACGCGCCAATGGGACGCAATCCTCGTGGGCGCGGGGCACAACGGCCTGGCCTGCGCAGCGTATCTGGCGCGCGCGGGCAAGCGCGTGCTCGTCCTTGAAAGCCGCGAGCGCGTCGGCGGCGCATGCACCATCGAGGAGCCGTTTCCCGGCGTGCGCATGTCTCCCTGCGCCTACCTCGCCGGGCTGCTGCACCCACTGGTCATCGAAGAGCTGAATCTTCCCGCGCGTGGATTCCACTGGACTCCGGCGGTCAATGGCCTCTTCGTCCCGTTCCTCGACGGCTCCAGCGTCCAGCTCTGGGACGACGACGCGCAGTGCGATGCCGAGATCGCCCGATTCGCTCCGCAGGACATCGAGGGATGGCGCGCCATGTGCGACGCGATGCGCCGCCTGCGCAATGCCCTGCGTCCGGAAGGCGAGCGAGATGCATGGATAGGCGACGCGCCATCGCCGGAAGAAATCGACGCACGCCTCGGCACAGATAATGAGGCGCGCAACATCCTCTATCACTGGTCGATGGCCGAGTACGTCGAGCACTACCTCACCGACGAGCGTCTCCAGGTGGCCCTCCTCGGCCAGGGCGTCATCGGAACCAATGCCAGCCCCTTCGACCCCGGCACAGCCTCCATCCGCTTCCATCACTCCTCCGGACGCCTCGGTGGAATGCCCGGCATGTGGGGCTATGTGCTGGGCGGCATGGGCATGGTCTCCTTCTTTCTGTGCGACGCGGCGCGCGAAGCGGGAGCCGTCGTCGCCGCAGGCGTTCCAGTCGAGCAGATTCTTCCCGGCGATGGCGTGCGGCTCGCAAGCGGAGAGAAAATCTCCGCTCCCATCGTCATCTCCAACGCCGATCCGCGCCGCACGTTAACCATGCTCGGCAGCGCAGCCGACGAAAAATGGCGCGCCCGCATCGAGTCGGTTCCCATTCAGGGCTGCACGGTAAAACTCAACGTACTCATGCGCGAGCTGCCGAACTTCACGGCGCGTCCCGGCACGCTCCAGGCGCATCACTACGGCCAGATCAACGCGCCGCTCACCAAACAGGAATGGAAAGACGGATTTGCCGCAGCCAAGCGCGGCGAATTGCCGGCGCATCTATGGTGCGAGCTGTACTTCCAAAGCGTGCATGACGCGACAGTTGTGCCCGCTGGCCGGCATACCATGAGCGTCTTCGCGCAATATGTGCCCTACGCCTTCGCACAGGGCACATGGGACGAGCGCCGCGACGAAGTCCGCCGCACCGCGCTCAATTCCGTAGGCCGCTTCTGCTCCAATCTCGACACTGCCGTAATCGACGCGCAGGTCCTCGGCCCTCCCGACATCGAAGCCAAGGTCGGCCTCACCGGCGGACACATCTTTCAGGGCGAATGCCTGCCGCCGTTCATGTGGTCCAATCGCCTCACCGCCCGTACTCCCATGCCCGGCGTCTATCTCTGCGGAGCATGCACCCATCCCGGCGGATCGGTCATCGGCATCAACGGCCGCAATGCGGCCATGGCCGTGTTGCGGGATTTGCCGTAACCGCCGGCAAACAGCCTATATGGTTTGCGCTCTCCATCGTGCCAAACATCTCTGAATTTTCCACAGTTTTTATTCAGCCCTAAATACAACCCTATGCGCCGATGCTTCATCGAACCTCCCTGCTGTGAGGTTGTCATGGATTACGTAACATGGGTTTTACTTCGCCTTGATGCGCTGATGGGAGACCTCGGGAAGAACCCCGGCGTGGACGCTCCGCCAGTCCAGAAACTCAATTCCTACCGGAGTTTCCAGCTCCGTGAGCACGATTTGGATAAAACGACCAACGTAGTATCTCCAAAATCTGCCGCCTGATTTTCCACATCCATCGCACGCAGGCCCCTTGCACGAAAAGATAGACGGCTCACGGTTCTAGGCATCCACCGGGACCGATCCCTGCAAGTGCGTCCAGTCCCGCCGACGGGCCGTCCTAATTTTCTTCCCAGCGCAGATCCATAAGATCGAGCTCGCGTTCAAGGTTGCGCAGCGTCGCCTCGCGGAAGCGGCCCTCGGAGCGCAGCCGCGCCAGTTCCTGTCGTTGTGCGGCGCGAACCTGCGTGGCCAGCTCGCGGGATTTGCGGTCGAGCAGGGCTTCGTTCTGCTGCTCAGCCTTGCGGCTCAGGCCCAGCAGTCGCTGGTCATAAACGCGAATCAGCTGATCCACGGCCTTCGCTTCCACCTCGTCCTGCGAAGTGTCGATGGCCCGCAGCGTCTGGAGCACAAAACCCAGCATGACCTTGCGTGCCTGCCGCGCTTCGTCCTGCGCCTCTTTCGGCTCAGAGACTCCGAGCCCGCGAATGAGCGCAGGCAAAGAAAGCCCCTGGCCAACCAGCGTGACCAGGATGACGGAGAACGCGAGGAAGATGATCGCCTCGCGATGCGGGAAGCGTTCGCCGCCTGCGGTAAAGAACGGTAGCGAGAGCGCAGCGGCAAGCGTTAGGACGCCGCGCATGCCGCTCCACGCCATCACCACAAGCTCGCGCGGTTTAGGCCGCGGCGCATTTTGCTTCTGCAGATGAACGCGCAGGAACCGCGCGATATACGCGCCGGGAAACATCCAGACCAGGCGCAGCCCGATGACGATCACGCTGATCAGCGCCGCCCCCAGAATCATGCGCGGCCAATTGAGCGGGCCGTGCCCGCTCTCCGGTCGGATGCCGCCGAGAATCGTCGGCAGCTGCAACCCAATGACAATGAAGACCAGTCCGTTCAGTACAAAGTCGATCGTGTTCCACACCGCCCGCGTATCCAACCGCGCGCGCGAGCTGAGATTTTCAGACGCGCTGCGGCCCAGGTACAGTCCGCACGCTACCGTGGCAAGCACGCCTGAGGCGTGCAGGGCTTCGCCCAGCAGGTACGCAAAGTACGGCGTAGCCAGCGAAACCAGCATCTGCAGCTCGCCCGCCGCAGGATAGCGGCTGAACAGAAAACGGTCGAAGCGGGAGATGACCCACGCGACAAACAGCCCCGCGGCAACGCCGCCGAAAATCAGCCACACCAGGTCGGCAACGCCGCTCGAGAAAGATGGGGCCGTCCCGGAAACAACCATCGCCGTCGAGAACTGCAGCGCCAGCAGCCCGGTAGCATCGTTCACCAGGCTTTCGCCTTCAATGATCTCCAGCAGGGAGTGGGGTAACCCAACGCGGCTTGCAATCGCGCCGACGGCGATCACGTCCGTCGTCGATACCACCGCTCCCAGCACCGCGCCGCTGCGCCAGTCAAAGCCGGGAACAAACAAGTGCGCAATGACCGCGACCCCGGCAACCGTAAAAGCGACCAGCCCCAGCCCGAGCATCGAAATGCTGGAGATATTTGAGCGGAACTCGCGCCACGGCGTGTTGAGCGAGCTGGCAAAGACCAGCGGCGGCAGAATCACCAGAAAAACAAACGTCGGGTTCAGCGAAACGTGCGGAATCGCGCGGAAAAAACTGAGCCCCAGCCCTCCCAGCACCAGCACAATCGGATACGGCGTCTTGAGCTTTTGCGCCAGCACCGCCAGCAGCGCCACCAGCACCACTAGGATCAGCAGCGTCAGCTCCGCATTGTGAATGGCACCGCCCATGTGTCGGTTATACCAAGTACAGCTTAAGTCCGGTCAGCCGAAAAGCGGTCAGCTATACACCTGTCAGCAATATGGAAAAGGACTCATAAGCCCCATCCCTCGCAAAACCTCGCTGACCGGTTCATAGCTGACCGGACTTAAGCTGACCGCCTCTTAGCTGGCCGCTTCTTAGCTTTATAATCAAGTGTTGCGCGCTCATGATGCGCATTCCGGATTTTTCACGCAGCAGGGAAAGGATTTCGATGCCGACGGATGTAGTGATGCCCCAGATGGGCGAGTCAATTTTTGAGGGAACCATTACCAAATGGCTGAAAAAGCCGGGCGACACCGTCCAGCGCGACGAGCCTCTCTTCGAAATCTCCACCGACAAGGTGGATGCGGAAATTCCTTCGCCCGCCGCTGGCATTCTCAAGGAAATCAAGGTCGCCGACGGCGCGACCGTCCAGATCAACACCGTCGTCGCAGTCATCGATGAGGCTGGTTCTCCGGCAGCAGCCGCTCCAGCTCCCGTAGCCGCTGCACCCAGGGCCGAAACACCCGCTACTCCAGCCGCATCCGCTCCGTCAGCACCCTCTGCAGGCCCAGGC